>NZ_WNJZ01000005.1 GCF_024433635.1 Ruminococcus sp. zg-924
TTACAGTTTTCATAGCGGATAGATTCCTCCTGTTGCTTTTTTGGTTTAGCAACTTAACTGTAACACAGAGGTTCTCTATTCGCTATACTTTTTTTGCTTTTTGTAACACATCAATTGTAATCCTACAGAAGTACACATCACGAATTTACATTGTTTTGTTGACATATCGTGATTTTTGGTTTATAATATAATGATATTAAATGGAGGTGCGATAATGGCTGTATGTTATGATAATTTATGGAAACTGCTTATTGATAAAAAGCTCAAGCGTACTGATTTAAAAGAGCTTTGCGGAATTAGCAGTAATGTTTTAGCAAAACTGGGGAAAAACGAACCGATTTCTATGGATTCATTAGAAAAAATATGTGCTTCGTTAAGTTGTCGTATAGAAGATGTTATGGAATTCGTTGAATTTGATGATACAACAGCACAGAAATAACAAGAGGAGCTTAATCAAAATGGCAAATAAAAAAATGGCTATAAATACTGTTCCGATTATTGATACAATTATAAACGGAGATAGTATAACATACATGGCATTGCTACCAGATAATTGTGTAGATCTTATCATTGCTGATCCGCCATACAATTTATCTAAAGGCAGAGATTGGAAATGGGATAATAGTATAACGTTAAACGGAATGGGTGGAAATTGGAATAAGGTAATGGAATCTTGGGATGATTTTACCCTTGAAACTTATTATCAATTTACATTTGCGTGGTTACAAGAAGCGCAGAGAATATTAAAGCCTACTGGCTCTATGTGGATTTTCGGAACTTATCATAATATTGGAATAATTAATTTAATCTGCCAAATACTTAAAATTGAAATTATCAATGAAGTTGTTTGGTATAAAAGAAATGCTTTCCCAAATCTATCTGGAAGACGTCTTACTGCGAGCCATGAAACAATTCTGTGGTGTAATAAAGGTGGCAAAAAAAGAGAGTATTATTTTGATTATGAATATTCAAAAAATGGCAACTTCGTTGGCGACGGTCTAAAAAGCCCAGAAAAACAAATGCGCACTGTTTGGGATATCCCAAACAACAAAGATAAAGAAGAGTTAAGATACGGAAAGCACCCTACGCAAAAACCGATTAAAATTTTAACTAGGATGATAAAACTTTCATCTAAAGATAGCGATATTGTATTCACGCCATTTGCTGGGGCAGGAAGTGAATGTGTTGCTGCTAAACTCTGTGGTAGACATTATCTTGGTGTTGAGCTTGAAGAAGATTATGTAACTATAGCTAACAATAGATTATATCATACAAAACCAAAGTGTGAGCAATTTACATTGTTTGAAACTATAAATCAGGAGGAGTAATAATGTTTCAGCCGGTAATTAAATGGAGTGGTAGCAAAAGAACACAAGCTGAAATCATTTGTTCTTTTCTTCCTGATAAATTTGATACATACTTTGAACCGTTTATTGGCGGTGGATCAATGCTATATGCCATTAATCCATCTAAAGGAATATGCGGTGATGTTTGTGAGCCGTTGATTTCACTTTGGAATAAAATAAAAAACTCCCCTGCCGAGTTGGCAGAGGAGTATAGATTGCGTTGGGAAAGATTACAGAAAAATGGATATGAGGTTTATTATGAAATTAGAAATGATTATAATAAAACCCATAACCCAGAAGATCTTTTGTTTCTTTCCAGAACTTGTGTTAATGGCTTAATTCGTTTTAATTCGAATGGTGATTTTAATAACTCTTTTCACCATACTAGAAAAGGGATTGAACCAGGAAAGTTAAAAGGAATTATTAATGACTGGTCTTCACGTATTCAAACCGCTACATTTATTGCAAGTGATTACGAAGAAACAACCGCAGCCGCAACCGATAAAGATCTCGTATATTTAGATCCGCCATATTTTCACACTAAAGGAAGATACTATGGAACAATTGATTTTGATAGATTCCTTGCGTATCTTGAGTCGCTCAATTCAAGGAAAATTAAATATATTCTTTCTTTTGATGGAATACGTGGTGACAACGATTACACTGTAGAACTTCCTAAAGAACTTTACAAGCGACATGAGTTCATATCTTCAGGAAATTCGAGTTTCAAAAAAGTAATGGATGGAGAAAGACAACAAGTATATGAATCATTGTACCTTAATTGGTAATTCATGATAATGTAATATACGGAGTATAAGTTCTGCCAAGAAGATAACTTTTTAGTATTTCAGTTTTTCTTGAAGATGTAACTATTTCAATATTCCATCCGCACTCTCTAGGTTCAAGAATAAATAACATATCGCAATTGCTGTGATCGAAAACGATGTCGTTCCTCTGAGCGGTATTTTTTAAATAAGCGGCAGCAGATATCGTTTCAAAAGAAGAAAACTCTAAATTTTGATGTGAACGTTCCCAATTTCCGACAGAAGGAATATAGTTGCGCTCAACATTTGGTATGTAATTCATCAAACTGTAGATATAGTTTTTTAGCCCTAAACCAACATCTGTTTCTAAGTCGGACGATTTTTCTTTTGATTCGATTGACAACAATAGGGGTTTCTCAAACACGTCAAACAACTCGATGATATGATCCGGACGTTTTCCTTCAATGTCGCTACTTACTCTTGGAAGAGATAGCCATCTATATTCTTTGTTGTTAAGAATCACAGAAAAACCGCTCCAATCTCCGCCCGGAGGGTTACACATGCCTTCGAAACAATATCCATTCAATATGTGCGAAAACAGAAAATGAATGCCTGTGTCAACATCATCTTCATGATATTCTGTGGGCACACTAGAAAACACAGCCTGTACAAGATTCTCATTCAAGATATTCCTTGTTGAATATTCATTCTTTAATTCAGTTGTGTTCATCAAAGCACATGCATCAGATATTGGACCTGACAAAATAGGTACGTCAAGTGCGACAAAATTGCTCAAAGCAAGTATTGATTTCCAAAAACCATTAGCATTTGCTAATCTTTGCGGTGCATTTAAAAGTCTAATATAGTTATTATAAATTATAGGTCCGTACAAATAGGTCATCACATCAACATCTGATGCGGACAACATGGTTGCCAAAGGAAGTAATCCTCTATCCGGTCGATTGTCATCACCTCGAGGTTTAAACCCTTTTATCAAACACAACACTAAGTGTTTATCTGTGGCTGCAATCAGATTAATTGTTTCTTCATCGAATTCTGGGTAAAGGAGCTTTAATCCTCTAGCAAAAATAGGACGCTGATTGGTTGGGATAATACCGAAAGGAAGATCTCGAGAGGCCAGTCCAATACTAACTCCATCAATTAAAGTTAAGACATCTTCTGATTTCCCATGATGACCCCTTGCAGTGATGGTTTTATGGAAGTTAAAGGTGGAATTTTCGTTTGCAAAATCAATAATATCCAAAGGACTATTATATAAATCAATCCATTGTTGCTGAGTAAAGTTGGTGTTTGGATTGGAACCATTGGATAAAAACAGTACAACATTCATGTTTTTCCGCAATAATATCTCTTCAACTTCACTTGTGTCCATGTCAAGCATTTTGCAAACAATATATTCCTTTAGCTCTTTTTCTCCAAAATCTTCCTCATTAAAGTTAGCAAGGGATATATCTCTTGATTTGTCAAATTCTTCGGACTTAACATAAACTTGCGCAACAAAGTTTTCCGTGTTTTTTGTAAAGTTTATATAACTATACGGTACTGCGGGGTTAGGAAAACGCAATGCCTTACGAGCCCTTGTTCTACTATCAAGTTCATATTTAACAAAATCGACAATATAAAGATACGGACAACCCGCCCTTCCTGTAGAAAAAGCCCTTCCGCTCCGTTGCCATGCTTGATTTCCTGCTTGTAAAGCACTGCAAAATTCAACAGCAAAAAGGATAGTCTCATTTTCGTTTTCAACTTTTGTGATAATGGCATCCGGCGTTTCATCAAGAAACGATCCGTTCGCCTTTAGGATATCAAATATATTTTCCTGCCAACGATGGCGACCAGATTTATTGAATCCCGGTAATAATTCTAAACACCATGTTTGTTCAAGATCTTGATATGTAAAACTCATTTGAATATTTATTGTTGATGGTGAAATAAGAGAAGTTACGAAAGATTCGGGATTAATTTCTTCTCGTATCAAACGGGCAATTCGTTCACACTCTACAATATTGTCACCATGAATTCTAAATGTTCTCATAATACTGCCTCCTTAATCGTCGATAAATAACTTATAAGTTTCAACTCCTAGAGCATCAGCGATACGTTGAATGTTTTCTAAGGAAATACTTCTGCGATAACATTCAATAGCACTAATATAAGTACGATGCATACCGCATTTATCAGCAAAAGCTTCTTGTGATATGCCCAAAGCGGTACGGTATTTTTTTAAGTTAGTTCCAAAAACTTTTACAATATCCATAGTTGCAATCCTCCTTATAATATATTATAATATAATTGAACACTATAAGTCTACATACAATAAGTGTCTGAAAAGAGGTCATAAAATGGCTATAAAGAAAATCAAAATTAGAAATTTCAAATGTTTTAAAGGACTATTTGAAATAGAATTGAATAAAGGTTTGAACATTCTCGTTGGCAACAACGAAACGGGTAAATCAACTATTTTAGAAGCAATACATATTGCATTAACAGGTTTATATGGTGGAAGAAATATCAGAAACGAGCTTTCCCAGTACCTATTTAACAAAGAAGTTGTTGACTTATACATTAACTCCGTCAATAGTGGTTCCGCATGGCCTCCACCCTCGATTATCATTGAAATATTCTTTGATGGATCTATTGATCCGGAGTATGAAGGCAATGAAAACTCAGAACATGATTCTTGTGAAGGCTTGAAATTTGAAATTACTTTTAATGAAAAATACAATAGTGAATACAATACTTTAGTTTCCAAGAAGAGTATGATGAGCATTCCAATTGAATATTACGAAGCTTCTTGGACTTCGTTTGCTCGCCAATCGGTTACCATTCGAAGCATTCCTATTAAATCTGCAATGATCGATTCTTCTAACTATCGCTATCAAAATGGCTCTGATGTCTATATATCAAGAATTGTAAAAGATTTGCTTTCACCTGAAGAGGTAACTGCGGTTTCACAAGCACATAGAAAAATGAAAGATACATTCATAGATGATGACTCTATCAAAGCAATTAATAAACGAATCAGTTCAGAATCCTCAATAGTTGACGGAACTGTTTCGTTGACTGTAGATTTAGGAACGAAAAATGCTTGGGAAAGTAGTTTGGTAACACAGTTGAATGATGTCCCCTTCGGCTATATAGGCAAGGGGGCACAATGTGTAATGAAAACCGAATTGGCACTGACTCATAAAAGTGCACAGCACGCCCAAATAGTTCTTCTTGAAGAGCCTGAAAGTCATCTATCCTTTTCAAAATTAAATCAGTTGATTAAAGCTATTGAGGAAAAATATGATGACAAGCAAATAATTATTTCGACGCACAGTAGTTTTGTTGCAAATAAGTTGGGGTTAGAAAATTTGCTGCTCCTTGAAAATCATCAAGTTATTAGAGTAACAGAATTGGCATCAGCGGATTTCTTTAAGAAGATATCAGGGTATGATACCTTAAGACTTATATTGTGTAAGAAAGCTATATTGGTTGAAGGTGATTCTGATGAGCTTGTAGTTCAAAAGGCATATAAGAACAATAACAACAATCACCTTCCCATTGAAGATCAAATTGATGTAATTTCAGTAGGTACATCTTTCTTGAGGTTTTTAGAATTAGCAGAAGCTTTGAATTTGAACGTTGCTGTAGTTACTGACAATGATGGCGATATAGATGCAATTGAAAGAAAGTATGCTAATTTTATTAAGGAGAACAAGAAGGATAATATCAAAATTTGTTATGATGAGGTTGTGGATACTGGTGCGCTCACTATTAATGGCAAACCGTATAACTATAACACTCTTGAGCCTAAATTATTAAAAGCGAATGGAAACGATTTAGCGTTATTTAATAAGATACTTGGTACTGATTTTGAATCTCTTGATGAACTTCAAAAATATATGAAACATCACAAAACAGAAACCGCATTGGCTGTTTTTGAAACAAGCGAAGAGGTGGCTTTCCCTGAGTATATATTGGAGGCTATAAAGGATGAGTAATAAACTAATTATTGCTGCGGCAGGATCAGGAAAAACAACTCATCTTGTTAATGAAGCTTTGAAGGTTACAGATGGCAAAGTTATTATTACCACATATACTGAAGCAAACGAAAAAGAAATTGTCAAGAAATTCTACAAATTAAATGGGTGTGTACCTGATAATATTACTATTCAAACTTGGTTTTCATTTTTAATACAACACGGAGTTAAGCCCTATCAAAGTGTTATTTATAATGGCAAAGTTAAAGGATTGTTGTTAGTTAATGAAAAATCCGGTTTTCGTTTTAGGGGTTGGAATGGACAACCTGTATATTTTGGAGAAGATGACCCGAAGAATCATTATTTTAGCAAATCGCAACTTATATATTCTGACAAGCTTTCCAAATTTGTTGTTAAAGCAAACGAATTAACGGATGGAAAGGTAATCAAGCGAATAGGCAAAATTTATTCCCATATATTCATTGATGAAATTCAAGATATGGCGGGATATGATTTGGAAATAATTAAGCTCTTGTTTTCTTTAGACTCTAATGTTTTATTAGTTGGAGATCCCCGACAAGTAACTTATCATACTCACGATGAAGCAAAACACAAAAAGTATACAAATGGCAACATAAAGGAGTTTGTTGAGAATGAGTGTTCAGAGCTCTCTGTTGATATAGACGATACAACGCTCAATAAGACTTATCGAAACAATCAACCGATATGTGAATTCGCTAATTCAATTTATAGCAATTTCAAACCTTGTGAATATATCGAACACCTACCAACGGGGCACGATGGAGTGTTTTTCGTATCACCGACGGATGTAGATGCTTACTTATCAATTTATCAACCTATGCAACTAAGAGATACTCGAAGAACATCTGTAAATTCTATGTATTCCGCAATGAATCTCGGTGAATCTAAAGGGCTGACTTTTGAAAGAGTGTTGATTTACCCTACTTCAAAGATGCTTGATTGGATGTTGGATCATAGCAAAGAAATGAAACCACAAAGCAAATCGAAATTTTATGTTGGTGTCACTAGAGCGAAACATAGTGTGGCAATAGTCTTTAATAATAAAAACGGAATTACCATACCGGGAATAATTAACTTCACATTATAAGAAAATCGGTGGACATACATCCGCCAATTTATCAAATGTTATTCAAAAGTGTTCATGTTACGACAAAAACCACTTGACAAACGAATGTTCTGTCATGTATACTGAAATACCCTCGTAGGAGGGACTACAACTGAATATGATGTCTTCGTAGAGGTATAGTTAAGCACCAGTCCGCTATACCGCCGGTGATCTCTTTGGAGAAAGCCGTGATTCGTCACCGTGAATTTTTTGTACTGTTTATGGTGGAGTTGAGTCGACACAAATAGTATGGTCTTTTTGAATTAATTCAAAGCCGTTATATATGAGCATCTGATTTGAAGCGAGAGCTAAAAGCTCCCGCCGATTATTAGTGTTGATATATAACGGCTTTTTATTTATTCTTGGACTACTTAATAGAATTTACGAACATGACATATAGGGCGAGTATGTTTCCACTATAAACTGCTTAAAATAGATTGCTTTGCAGCAGATGATCCTAACCAAAAAGAAGTACGGCAAAGAAAACGGATATATTGCTTGGCACGGTTATCAGAGCTTTAAGCCAGGTGAAGTTACGGCAAAAGAAGCACACGAAATCGGATTGCAGACAGCAAGAGAATTGTGGGGTGATCGGTATCAAATTATCGTTACAGATTCATTGGGTATATTGAGAAACCCAAATGCGGAGGTAATTACAATGCAGACACCTGAAAAGGCGTGGCAGTCGAGTTATTACCAAATCCGCATAAAACAAAAGAGCAGGCTTAAAAACCTGCTCAGTACATAACGAAGAAACTCGAAACTGCAAAAAATCGAGTGTCCATAACTCAAATCCGTTATGAACACTCGATATGGTGCGGATAACAGGACTTGAACCTGCATGAAATTGCTTTCACATGGACCTGAACCATGCGCGTCTGCCAATTCCGCCATATCCGCATATTTAATTTTTGCTCCTAATTTTTACACGGTGGAGCGACCGAGGTGGGGAGTATATCCTAATCCACATATATCATAACAGAAAATCTGTTACAAACTTATTTTACACAGAAGTGGCGTGACCTGAACCATGCGCGTCTGCCAATTCCGCCATATCCGCATATTTAATTTTGCTCCTAATTTTTACACGGTGGAGCAACCGAGGTGGGGAATATATCCTAATCCACATATATCTTAACAGAAAAATCTGTAAGAAGTTAATTTACACAGAGGTGGCGTAACGTGAACCATGCGCGTCTGCCAATTCCGCCATATCCGCATATTTAATTTTTCTCTCTGAATTTTTACACGGTGGAGCAACCGAGGTGGGGAACATATCCTAATCCACATATATCATAACAGAAAATCTGTTACAAACTTATTTTACACAGAGGTGGCGCGACCTGAACCATGCGCGTCTGCCAATTCCGCCATATCCGCATATTTAATTTTTGCTCCTAATTTTTACACGGTGGAGCGACCGAGGCGGTGCTTACTTTCAGATAAATCTTACTATTCGGCATACTCCGCATATATCATAACAGAAAATCTGTTATAACCTTACTTTACGCAGAAGTGGTGTGATCTGAACCATGCGCGTCTGCCAATTCCGCCATACCTGCATATTTAATTTTTGCTCTTTTATACACGGGGAGCTGTCGTACCATGAATAACCTTAAGTTAAAAATACTGTTTAACCTTATCCATTTATTCAATAGGTTGCTTATGCAAACTGCTTAAATATTATATCAAGATATTATCATTATGTCAACTAAAATTTCTCTCTAATTTTAACACATACAAATTTCTCTCTAATTTTAAATTGCTGACATCAATTTATATTAAATTCTGAGATAATTGCCTTGCTTTGGCTGAATTTTTAATTTCCGGTTGATATTTTATGGCAAAAAAAGTATAATTAAATGCAGACATTGAATCAGAAAGGTTGTATACACTATGAATCAAAACGCAGTTGATTTTTTGAAAACCTTAAGCGGTAAAAAAATCGCTCTTTGTGGAATTGGTAAAAGCAATTTGTATTTAATAAAATTATTCAAAAAATACGGGGCTGAGGTTATAGCCTGCGATAAGCGTGACGAGGCTGCACTTGGCGAGAACGCAGTTCTTGCTAAAAATGCAGGAGCTGTTTTATCGCTCGGCGAAAATTATCTTGATCTTGACGATATTGATATACTTTTTAGAACCCCCGGAATGAGATACTATATGGACGAGCTTGTTGCCTTTAAAAAGAAAGGTGTAGTTGTAACCTCTGAAATGGAAATGTTCTTTGAGCTTTGCCCTTGTAAAATCATAGCTGTTACAGGCAGCGACGGGAAGACAACAACCACCACAATTATCTCTGAGTTTCTCAAAAAAGAGGGGAAAAGAGTGTTCCTCGGCGGCAATATAGGTACTCCACTGTTACCTCAGATTGAAGAAATTACAAAGGACGATATCGCCGTTGTAGAGCTTTCAAGCTTCCAGCTTATTTCTATGCGTAAAAGCCCTGAAATTGCTGTTGTAACAAATCTTGCTCCTAATCACCTTGATATACATAAGGATATGCAGGAGTATATCGACGCCAAAAAGAATATAGTGCTTCATCAGAGTGCCTTTGGTAAGGCTGTTTTAAATCTTGATAACGAAATTTCAAACAGCTTTGAAAATGATTGCAGAGGCAAGGTTCTTAAGTTCTCAAGAAGAAATACTGTTGAAAATGGAGCTTATTGTGATGAAAACGGCTGTATGATTTATGCCGAAAACGGAAAAACTATTCCTGTTATGAACGCAAGTGATATAAAAATTCCGGGTCTTCATAATGTTGAAAATTACCTTGCTGCAATTTCAGCTGTGTGGGGAATGGTAAGCATAGAAAATATCGTAGAGGTTGCAAAAACCTTTGGCGGTGTTGAACATAGAGCTGAATTTGTCCGTGAGCTTAACGGTGTAAAATATTATAACGATTCAATCGCTTCAAGTCCAACAAGAACAGCCTTGGGTACATTGTCACTTTACGATTTTAAAATTATACTCATTGCAGGCGGTTATGACAAAAAAATTCCTTATGCACCGTTAGGCCCTGTAATCAACGATAAGGTTAAGGTATTAATTCTGATGGGTGCAACCGCTCCTAAAATAGAGCAGGCTGTGAAAGAGGCGGAAAACTATAATCCTGATAATATCAAAATTATCCATGTTTCAAATATGGGCGAAGCTGTTAAGGCGGCTCAGGAAAACGCAATAAGCGGAGATATTGTTTCAATGTCACCGGCAAGTGCAAGCTTTGATTTGTACAAGAACTTTGATGAAAGAGGAAAGCACTTTAAATCTATTGTAAATAACCTTTAATTGAAAGAATGATATAAATGAAAAATCTACTTTTTGACCTTTGCTCGGCAAACGGTGTAAGCGGAGAGGAAGGCTCAGTTGCAAAAATTGCTAAGCTTATAATGGGAACCTACGCTAATGTTGAATGCGATGTCAACGGCAATGTTATTGCTGAATTTGGCAAGCTTGACGCGAAGTATTCAATTATGCTTGATGCTCATATTGATCAAATTGGTCTTATTATAACCCATATTGACTCAAACGGCTTTGTTAAGGCGTCGCCATGCGGCGGAATTGACAGGCGCATTTTGCAGGCTGAAAAATTTTTAATTTTGGCAGATAAACCGATTCCGTGCATATGCTGTTCAACTCCTCCGCATTTGTCTTCAGGAAATGATGAAAAGGCTGTTTCTGCCGATAACCTCTGGTTTGATACAGGCATCAGCGGTGATAAGCTAAAAGATATTGTTTCCCTTGGCGACAGAATTGTATTTGACGGTCATCCAAGAGAGCTTCTTAATAATCGGGTAACCTCCAAAGCTCTTGATAACCGAGCAGGCGTAGCCGCAGTTATGTATTGTGGAGATTTATTGAAAAAGCAGGATTTAAACTGCAAGGTTATTATTTCTCTCTCCACAAGGGAAGAGGTAAATATGCTCGGCGCAAGGACGGCAGCTTTTTCCTGTTACCCGAGTGAAGCTGTTGCAGTTGACGTAAGCTTTGCTAAGCAGAGCGGTGTACCGTCAGAGAAAAGCGGAAACATAGACGAAGGTCCAATGATCGGCATAGCACCTGTGCTTGATAAGGAAATTTCAGAAAAGCTAATAACTGCGGCTAAGGTTAAGAAAATGAAGTATCAGTGTGAGGTTATGGGCGGTGCAACAGGAACAAACGCAGACGTTATTTCCTCCACAAGAGGCGGCATACGAACAGGTCTTGTTTCCATACCTCTTAGAAGTATGCATACAGGTGCAGAGATTGTTTCGCTCAATGATATTGCCGCAGTTGGCGAACTGTTGGCTGAATATGTTTTAGAAAGGAGTATTGCTGTATGTTAGATTTATCCTTTCTTAAGAAGCTATGTCTGTTAAGTGGAATATCAGGCGATGAAAAAAAGGTAAGTGAGCTTATTCAAAAGCGATTAAGGGATAGCGGAGCAGAAATAAATATTGACGGTATGGGAAATCTTCTTGTAACCAAAAAGGGAAGGAAAAGAGCAAAGAATAAAGTTCTTCTGTCTGCCCATATGGATGAGGTAGGCTTTATAGTAACTGATATTAACAGCGACGGAACTCTGAGGCTTGAAACGGTTGGCGGTGTTGACAGAAAGGCTGTATACGGAAAAAATGTAATTGTCGGTAAGAATTGTATCAACGGTGTTATCTCTGTAAAACCTGTTCATTTGCTCAAGCCTGATGAAAAGGACACTGTTATACCCGTTGATAAAATGGCTGTTGACATTGGTGCAGAAAGCAGGGAAGAGGCGATAAAATATGTTTCTCTCGGCGACAGTGTTTCGTTTGTTCCAAATTATAATGACGATAACGGAATAATAATGGCGAAGGCTCTTGACGACCGTGCAGGATGCTATATTCTTACTGAAATATTAAGGCAAGAGCTTGAATATGATATAACTTGCTCCTTTGTTGTGCAGGAGGAAATCGGCTTAAGAGGAGCGAAAGCCGCAGCATATACGATTGACCCTGACTTTGCAATTGTTGTAGAAGCAACCACAGCTTCAGATATACCAGGCTGTGACGACACAAATAACGTATGCTGCGTAGGTAATGGCGCTGTACTCTCATTTATGGACAGAAGTACAATTTACGATAAGGAATGTTTACAGCTTGCCTTGAAAACAGCGCAGGAGAAGAAAATAAACGTACAGCTGAAAAGAGCGGTTGCAGGCGGCAACGACGCCGGAGCAATCCATACCTCACGTTCAGGTGTGCGAACGATGGCTGTTTCACTGCCTTGCAGATATATTCATTCTCAAACAGGGTTAATATCTGCTTATGACTTAGAAAGCTCTTTTAATATTGTAAAAGAAATGGCTATGAAGCTTGCTGTAATTTAATGATACGTTCAATTAATAATACTGATAAAATTAATGCCTTAAATCCTTTTGGCATAAGGATTAAGGCATTACATAATGCATACGGTGGTACAAATATTTGCAGCTTTTATGTTGATACCGATACCTCCTGTATTATGGCGAAAAGCGGAAGCGTTTTGATACTTGATGGTAGCAATACATCTGATAATCAACTGTTATTTGACTTTTGCAAACTGCTCGGTGTAAATAGGTTACTGTGTAGCAGTGAGCACACATTTTCAAAAGAACATAAAACAGAGGGGTATATACTAAAGCATAACGCCTCTAAAACCAACTTACACAATAAGCGAACAGTAATAAATGATAAACTGCGTGACATTTTTCCGCTGATAAAAAATAATCTCGGTGAAAGTCTTTCCGGTGTCAGCTTTGATGAATTTTATGTTGATTTATCACACAAGGTTCGTCACGGCTGTGCTGCAGCAAGCATTGTATACGACGAGTGTAATCAACCCGTTTCATGTGCTGTTGCTCCATTTGTGTGCAATGAGGGAGCTGTTATTTCTGCTGTTTGCACAAACAAAGAAATCCGAAATAATGGCTATGCTTCTTCCGCAGTTAATGCAATAATTGACCACTTGACAGCCTGCGGGGTTGACAAAATTTTTCTTCAAATCAGCAATATAAAATTGCTCGATTTATATAATCGACTCGGATTTGTGTGTTCCGGTAAGTGGCAGGAAATATTATTATAAATTATATATGAGGTTAAGATGAACAGTTTTTTTAAATTTGATAATAGAATAATTAAAGCCGCAAAGCAGGCAATGAGCCTTTGTAAGGAAGAGATTGAAAAAATTGAAGAGATTAAAGAATATAATCAAAATAAAATGCTATACGCTTTTCAAAAAGCGCAGACAAGCGAAAGCCATCTGCTTGCTTCAACCGGCTATGGCTACGGCGACAGAGGCAGAGACGTGCTTGACGAAATTTATGCAACTGTATTTGATGCTGAGGACGCATTGGTCAGATATAATTTTGTCAGCGGTACACACACACTTGAGGTTGCGCTTTTCGGTGTCTTAAGACCCGGCGATAAAATGCTGTCTGTAACAGGCACTCCGTATGATACAATTCATCCGGTTATCGGAATAAACGGCGAGGGTGACGGCAACGGCAATCTTAAGGACTTTGGTGTTGAATATGACGAGGTTCCGCTTACAGCCGATGAAACGCCCGACTATGAGGCAATAGAAAGAGCGATTGACACATCCGTTAAAATGGTGTATATCCAGCGTTCAAGAGGTTATAGCACACGACCGTCCTTAACCTGTGAAGAAATCGCAAAAATCGCCGGAATAGCCAAAAGAAAAGCACCTGCTGCTATTGTTATGCTTGATAACTGCTACGGTGAATTTGTAGAGGTTAATCAACCGCTGTCAAACGGTGTTGACCTTATGGCTGGATCTCTCATTAAAAATCCGGGTGGCGGCATTGCTCCGACAGGCGGTTACATAGCGGGTAGAAGGAATTTGGTTGAGCTTTGTGCTTGCCGATTAACTACTCCTGCAACAGGCAAGGAGATAGGAGCTACTCTCGGTCATAACAGAGAGCTATTTATGGGTGCCTATAATGCTCCGATTGCAAGCTGTGAAGCGTTAAAAACAGCTGTTTTTGCAGCAGCCTTGTTTGAGGTTTTAGGTTATGAGGTTTCCCCACGGTATAACGAGCAAAGAGGTGATATAATACAGGTGATTAAGCTTAAGTCACCTGAAGCCCTTGTAGCGTTTTGCAAGGGTATTCAACAGGGAGCGCCAATTGATTCTTTTGTTGTGCCTGAGCCATGGGATATGCCCGGCTATAACTGCAAGGTAATAATGGCAGCCGGTGCGTTTACGCTTGGCTCTTCTATTGAACTTTCCGCAGACGCTCCTTTGCGTGAGCCCTATGCTTGCTGGATGCAGGGCGGTATTAACTTTCCTGCGGGTAAAACCGGCGTAATGCTGGCAGCACAGTCAATGCTTAATGAAGGGATTTTGTAATAACCGTTTTTATCAGTACTTTATATTAAAATTACGAACGCACCGATAGCCGGTAAATTGGCAGTCGGTGCGTTTTTCTCGGTATTAAATTACGTTATGGTCTTTTGATATAAGTAAAGAGTTAACAGTTTTTTGCAAAAATCTGTTAAAAAATTTTACTGTGACACCGGTTAGCAAAGCTGAAATTATAGTGCCTTCCCTTGTTCCTACGATAGTGAAGTTGAATAGTAACAGAGATAATAATATCGCTGTAATAACGCAGCTGACATCAAAAGCTATTTTTACATTACCAAACTGTTTATGTGTTGTGTCTGAAATAGCTTTTACAAATGCCTCTCCTGAGTTCATTATAACATTGGCTATAACAGCAAGCGAAATGCCAAATCCTAAAATTATGATTCCGATTATAACCATTAACAATTTCATAATGTACAAATCTGTGGGAATTCCCGAAACTATCCACATTCCAATGTCTGTAAAATACCCGAATAAAAATGATAACGGAATTTGCAAAAGCTGAATCAATTGGAATTTCTTTCTGAGAATTAATATCTGTCCCAAAATCAAAACACAGTTCCAAATTATCAACCATGCGCCGATAGAAAGAAAATCAAATTTGTAGCTCAAAACATTCGCCACTGAAGAAATAGGGGAAACACCAAGCTCACCGTGTTTTGTAAACGCAACTCCAAGAGCAGAAAAAAACAGACTGATTATGAAAAGTATGTATCGCTTTGTAATTTCTTTTTTATTCAATTTCGTCAACTCCGTTAACGTCTTTATTTCTTATTTTAACTTTCGACAAAGGGTTTGATTCAGCTGCTTTTTCGAGCTGTTCACTCGATAGATGAGTGTAAATTTCTGTTGTTCCGAGGTTTTCGTGTCCTAACATTTCCTGCAAAACTCTTATATCAACGTTTCCGTGCTGGTACATCAGCGTAGCGGCTGTATGCCTTAGTTTATGTGCAGAATAGCCGTTTCCGTCAAGTCCGATTTTTTGAAGAGACTTATACACAACATCCTGAACAGCCTGATTTCCCATACGCCTTTTAATTTGACTTATAAAAAGGGCGTGTTTATCTTTTGTATCGTTTGGCCGAACGGCAATGTAGTTTTTCAAAGCTGAAACGCAGGAATCGTTTAAATAAACAATTCTCTGTTTGTTTCCTTTGCCTGTAACAGTCATTATATTATCGGTTAAATTAATATCGCTGATATTCAGACCTACAAGCTCAGACAGGCGCAAGCCGCAGTTTAAAAATAACGTCAAAATGCAATAGTCACGCTCTTTATATCTGCCGTCAACGCTTTGTAAAAGCTCAATACTTTGCTCAAGCGTAAGATACTTGGGCAGTGATTTTTTAGTTTTCGGCACTTCAAGCTCTTCGGCAGGATTAATAGAGAGCAGACATTTTTTATTTGTAATATAAGAGAAAAAGGATTTTATGCTGGAAGTTTTTCGTGAGCGAGTTTTAGCATTATTTTGCCTGTCGGTAATTGCGTAATCCATAAAGGAATAAATATCGGTAAGAGTAACAGTTTTGATTAAATCAATATCAATGTCAGAAATTTGAATCTTATCAAATTCAGCATCGGGTTTTTCACGACCCTTGAGAATTTTTATGTATCTAAAGAAGGTTCTGAGGTCGAGGTAGTATTCGTCAACTGTTTTTTGAGATTTACCTTTGATATTCTGCAAATAGCCAAGAAAATCCTTAATAACATCCGGCGCTTCAAAAATATATTTGCTATTCATTTCACCACCACTTTCATTTTAATGATAACACAGAGAAGGAGATAAATCAATTGTCAAAACTACACAAAATGAATATTTTGTGTAGTTTAGGGAAGGGGAACAAACAAATTCTAAATAATAGCTACAATCCCACCGATGTCCAAAAGCGGCTTATTACTCAACTTTATTAGCTCAACACCGTGGTTTTTACAAAATGATTTAATGTTTTTGAAGTCGCTGTGCTTAGAATAATCTCCACAAAACGCCAAAGTATTCTTATCTAATTTAAAGCAACAACCGCCGATTAATCCGTAATCATAACCGTCAAGCATTACCGAGCCTTTTGAAACCTTAAGAATGTCAATATCTGTCTGATTATTGCATTTGCTGAAAATTGCTTCGTCGTCAGTTATTATTGCGTTGTGGCTGACAACAGCCGTTGAGCATTTTGCGTAGCCTTGGTTAGCGTCAATAATTTGTACGCCGTTTTCTATGTAAAGCCTCAGCAATTCTTTATTACTGTGGCGTATATTGCAGATATATTTGTCGCCGATAAAAGCTCCGTTTAAGCTGATATTATGCGGGTATTTGCATGACGGGCAAGCTTTTTCAATTATTATATTTGCTTTAGGGTTTAGAGCTTCAAGTTTATTTTTCAGCACCGAACAACTGTTCCGTAGGAAATAGAGGGTTTCAGAAAAATTATGAACCTGCATATCTGCGTGATATCTTTCACTATACGGCAAGTCAACAGATTCAATGCTTTCTATAACATTTATGCCAAGCCTTTTAAGCTCGTCTGTAATACAGCAGTATTGAGGCGATACGATTGCCGCTTTTATTTTGCGTTGCGGTAAATTAGGATTATTCATTTTCTTCTCCATTATTCATATTTCAGCGCATCAATAGGCTTAAGCTTAGCAGCCTTAATTGACGGATAAACTCCAAATACAATTCCTGAAATAGTTGCGAACAGAATTGTAAAGACAATATATTTCCAGTCTGCTATTAACGTCATTTCCATTATTGAAGTACCAATATAAGAAATAACCAACCCAAGTATCACACCGATTATCGAACCGATAAACGAAAGCAAAAATGCTTCTGATAAAAATTCGCTTACAATCTTTTTCTTTGACGCACCTATTGATTTTTTTATTCCGATTTCTCTTTTTCTTTCAGACACTGAAACGAGCATAACCGTCATTATACTAAGGCCGGCAACAATAAGAGAAATTGCGCCAATTGCAGTTAAAATCAAGGTAACAATGCCCAGTATATTTGCAAGAACATCCCTTTGCTTTGCCATATTGCTTGCTGTGTAGCCGTCATCAACGCCCTGTGATGAGTTAAGTGTCTGAGTAATTCTGCCGGACAGCTCATCAATATCAACTCCGCTGTCAAGCTTTGTAATGATTTGATTATAATTGCTCTGTCCGGTAATTTCAGCCGCCGTTGTATACGGTATATAAACAAAGCTCGGCACATAGCCGCTTAGAGCGTTTTGTAACATTCCACTGCCTGTCTTTAACACGCCGACCACACTGTAATCTTCAACAGCACCGTTTATATTAACTCGTACTGTTTTGCCGACTATGTTGTCTGTACTGAAATTTTGATTAGAAAAAGCCTTGTCAACCATACAAACTCTTGCTGAGGACGCAATATCATTTTTATCAAAAAATCTTCCATACAACACTTTCAGAGAAACAGTTTCTTGCGCAGTTTCGTTAATACCCCATGTAATCACATCTGTGCTGTCATCTCCAAGGAGAAAGCTTGACGGGAGTGCCATAACAGGCGTGGCACTGTCAATTGAACTGTTTGTTGAAATAAGCTCAAGCTCTGCATTTGTCAACGGAAGCTTTTTGCCTTCTTTAATTGTGATGTTCATTCCGCTTAAGCCTAAGCTGTCAAGCTCGTTATTTACTGCCGTAGTGCCGCAGGCGCTGATACAACTTATAATAATAACAGAGGTTACGCCGATTATTATTCCTATCATAGTTAATGCGGCTCTGCTTTTTTTGCGGATGATATTGCGCATAGCGCATGACAAGGTATCAATCATTTTCATCCTCCGTTGCCTTTGCAAAGGATTGTTCTTTAATGTCTTCCGGTGATGAAATAATCAGTTCGTTTTCGTCAATTCCGGAAAGAACCTCTACCCCATTTTTATATTCTTCTCCGGTTTTTACACTGCGCTTTTCACATATTCCTGCCTGGGAATAGCAAAGAACATATTCCTCTCCACTGTCATCGTATTTAATAGATTCATACGGCAATATTACGGCGTTGTCCTTACTTCCGACAGTTATAGTGCATTTTACCGAGTAGCCTGACTTTACAACGTCTGTCAAACCGCTGTCTATTTTTACAATTACATCTATTGTTGTTTCTTTACCTGTGCTTGTAGTAGTTTGCTTTGCAGAATTACCTATTTTGAAAACAGTGCCGTTCATAATATTGTTTTTGACCGCATTGCAGGTTAACTTTGCTTTTTGTCCAACCTTTATTTCACTTATTTTATTTTCGCTTACACTGAGCCGTGCCTGCATTGAATTACTTTCTGCAAATGTTATTAATTCGTCACCCGGAGAGATAAGATTTCCTTTCTTAATATTAACTTCGCCTACTGCTCCGTCATAATCGCTGCAAACAAGAATTGGCTCAGCGCCGTTATCAACTTTAGTTGATACAGCGATACCATCCTTTTCGTAACTGTCAAGCGAGCTTATATCTCCGCTTAAAACTGATTTTATTATTTCATCTTCAGTCATTTTTGCGGCTTCATCAACCTGAGAGCCTAATGTCGACGTATTTTGAGGAATATAAGAATATAGCTTATCTCCTTTTTTAATTATATCTCCTTCTGTTACAAAAACTTCTTCAACAACAGCAAGCTGATTAGCGCACAAAATTTGGTTGTCGCTGTATTCCATTCTTCCTGTGCATATAACCGTTGTATCTACTTTTTGAGGGTCAACAGATATAACCTTAACATTTGGAACCTTTGAAATGATTATTCCGCTTGTAATAAAGCATAACGATATAATAACTGCTGTTAAAGCAATAATTGTAGATTTTTTAACCACTAACACCACTCCCTTGCTATTCTATTATTTATCGAATAGCGTGTTTTATTAATGTTAGTGTATTAATTTTATCATTTAGGATTTGCCTTATACTGCCATACAGATTAAATTTATACACAGCGCAGCAGCGCAGGCAAACACCGCTACAGTTAACAAGCTTTTTTCCTTAAAAGCAAGTATGCAGGCAACAGCAAAACCTGCTGCCGAAGCAACATAATTTCCTGTTGAAAACAAAATAGCAGGAAAAGTCATAGCTCCGAGCACTGCGTAAGGCACATAGTACAAAAAGCTTTTTATAAAAGTGTTTGTGATTTTACCTCTGAAAATAACAAACGGAATTACTCTTATAAGATATGTAACTCCTGCCATAATAAAAAGATAGATGAAAAAGTCTTTTACTAACATTGCGTTTCCTCCTTTATCGGGAAGAAAATTGCTCCTACCAGAGCTGCAACTACTGTACAGATTATAATTACAAAGCCGCTTGAAACGCTGCTCAACACAGGTACCCATTTAAATGCGCAGCTCAACAGTACGGAGATAACTATAACCTTTAATATTGCCGAATTTTTCTTTGCCGGTGGTATTATTATTGCCAAGAACATACCATAAATTGCAATGCACAGCGAATCTCTTACAACTCCGGGCAAAATTTGTCCTGCTACTGCTCCGAGGAATGTACCTGATGTCCACCCTAAGACAGGCAATGCAATAATACCGTAAAGGTAGTTACGGCTGACTTCATTTTCGTTGCCCATTGATACTGCAAATATTTCGTCGGTAATGCCAAAGCCTGTCAGCCAGCGGTGAATACCTTTAACGCTTTTATCCGTTTTTTGTGATAATGAAAGCGACATAAGAGCGTAACGTAGATTTATAATCAGCTGAGCGCAAGCCATTTCTACCCAAAATCCACCGCCTCTTACCATTATATCAAGTCCTGCGAACTGACCTGCAGATGTGAGGTTTGTCAGCGAAACCAACACAGTCTCCCACCAATTAAGACCGGAGGCGATTGATTGAAGACCGAATGTGAAGGAAACCGATATATATCCCAAACCTATAGGAATTCCGTCCCTCAGTCCTTTTTTTAAGTCCGTCATATTTTTACCCCTCATAAACCGTCTTTACTTAAAGAAATTGTATATTCCAACTGCAAAAATAATAAAGACTATAACAGGCAAAATATATGTCATATATCCTCGCATAAAGCTTTTAACCTTAATACCCTTACCGGTATTGGCTTCTTTAACAAAGCTTTGCCATCCCCAACCTTTTTTACTTACGCAAAAGAGAATAAATACTAACGAGCCTAACGGAAGGATAATATTGCTTACAAGGAAATCCTCAAGGTCCATTATTGTCGAATCTGCTCCGAATGGGTGAATGTTACTGAGTAAATTAAAGCCGAGAGTACACGGAAGAGAGAGTACAGACATTAACACAGCGTTTATCGCACAAGCCTTTTTTCTGCTCCAATTAAATAAATCCATTGAGGATGAGATTATACCTTCAAACACTGTAAAGATGGTTGAAAGTGCAGCAAAAGACATAAATACAAAGAAAAGAGTGCCCCATATTCTTCCCATAGGCATATTGTTAAATATATTTGGAAGTGTAATAAAAATAAGGCTAGGACCACTGCCGGCTTCTACGTTGTAAGCAAAGCATGCCGGGAAAATTATAAGACCTGAAACGAACGCTACAAATGTATCAAGCAGAGCAACATTGACAGCCTCGCCCATAAGACTTCTCTCTTTGCCTATATAGCTTCCAAATATAGCCATTGCGCCCATTCCAAGGCTGAGTGTAAAGAACGCCTGATTCATAGCCGCAACTATAACATTGCCGATGCCTGCTTCAACCATTCTGTTGAAATCGGGCAGAAGATAAAATGCCAAGCCTTTTTCTCCTCCGTCCATAAATATACTGTTTACGGCAAGAATAACCATAATCGCAAGCAGAGCTATCATAAGGACTTTTGTTATTCTCTCTAACCCGTTTTTGAGTCCGAATGAGCATACTAAAAAGCCGATAATAACAACAATCAGCATATACAATACCATTGAATTTTGGTCAAGCAGCATATTGTCAAAGTGCTGTGCAACTCCGTTTGTATCAAGTCCCTCAAATTTTCCGGTTGCCATTGAAACAAAATACTGAAGCATCCAACCAGTGACACTTGTGTAAAACATCATAAGAAGGTAGTTGCCTATGACTGCAACAGAACCGTGAATGTGCCATTTTGTGCCCTTTGGTTCAAGCTGCTGATAAAGTTTTGCAGCGCTTTTCTGGCTTGCACGCCCTAAAGAGAATTCCATTGTCATAACCGGAACACCCATAATAATCAAAAAGAATAAATAGATTAAGACAAATGCACCACCGCCGTACTGACCAACAACGTATGGGAATTTCCACACGTTTCCTATTCCAATTGCACAGCCCGCACTGAGCAGAATAAAGCCAAGACGGCTGCCTAATCGTTCTCTTTGCATATTTTCGTAACCCCTCACAAATATTGATTTTAGCTATGAATTGATAATTTGTTATTATATCATAAAGCTGTAATTTCCTAAATGAACAAATAAAACCTTATGAATACATACAAAAAGGTATTCCGCAGTGTGTGTAGAATACCTAATTATATATGGATATGAAAAATATAATACTAATCAGATACAAAAGAAAAAGCTTCTCTTATATTTTTTACACCTATAATTTCAATATCAGTGTAATTTGATTTGTTTATACTTTTAAGGCTGTAATATGGTACAATACAGCGTTCAAAACCAAGGCGTTGTGCCTCGCTTATTCTCAATCCGCAGTGCGAAACAGCTCTGATTTCGCCTGCAAGACCTAATTCACCAAAAGCGAGCGTTCTTTCATCAATTGGTTTGTCCTTAAGACTGCTGACAAGAGCCATTGCAACAGCAAGGTCAACAGCAGGCTCGTCAAGTCTTAAGCCACCGACAATGTTCAGATAAGCATCTGTGTTAGAAAAGAAGAAACCTGCCCTTTTTTCAAGAACAGCAAGCAGAAGCGACATCCTGTTAAAGTCAAAGCCTGTTGCCATTCTTCGAGGATTGCCGTAGTTGCTTGAGCAAACCAATCCCTGTACTTCAGCAAGAATAGGCCTTGTTCCCTCAATAGCGCAGGCAACGCAGGTACCGCTAACATTTTTCGGTCTGCCTGATAGAAGCATTAGCGACGGGTTTTCAACATCAAATAACCCCTTGTCGCTCATTTCAAGAACACCTATTTCATTTGTTGAACCGTATCTGTTTTTAATAGCACGCAAAATGCGGTACGTCATTTGCTTGTCGCCCTCAAAATACAACACAGTGTCGACAATATGCTCAAGCACCTTTGGACCTGCTATTGCACCATCTTTGTTAACATGACCGACTACTATAATCGGCACATCAAGGCTTTTAGCGCAACGCATAAACATATTTGTACATTCTCTAACCTGAGTTACACTGCCGGGTGACGAGCTTAAGTCAGATAAGCTCATGGTTTGGATTGAATCTATTACAACTAATTCCGGCGATTCTTCCTTAATTAATTCGCATATTGTCTGGCAATCTGTTTGAGTGTAGAGAAAAATGTTATTCCCGTCAACCCCAAGCCGAGATGCTCTAAGCTTAATCTGTCTTTTAGATTCTTCGCCGGAAACATACAGTACTTTTTTTCCGTTTTGTCCCATATAATTGCATACCTGCATTAATATTGTCGATTTACCTATTCCCGGATCTCCGCCGATAAGTACAAGTGAGCCTTTAACAAGTCCGCCGCCAAGCACACGATTTAATTCCTTAGAGCCGGTTGAGTATCTTTTTTCATCGTCGGTGTCAATATCAGTAATTTCCTGTGGTGGAGAATATATAGCTGTTTTAGATTTTATGGTTGATGGGTTTTTAGCGGCTTCTTTTATTTCCTCATTCATAGTATTCCATTCGCCGCATCCTGGGCATTTTCCTAACCACTTGGCAGATTCATAGCCACAATTTGAGCATATGTAAACGCTTTTGATTTTAGCCATTTGCTTTCACCTCAATTATCAGTGGATTATCGGGTTTTTCTGTTTCGATTTTAAGCGTATAAAGCTAAATAAAAGGAGAAAACAAAACGTTCACTCCTTAAATACCACATTATTTTTAAGTATATCACTAAAAAGTCGCGATTGCAAGCAAAACAACGCCGATAAATTCTTATAGAATACTATAAAAAACAGCGGCTTTTGCCGCTGTTTAAACTGTACTGCAATTAATCTGTCCTGCCCAAGAGATAATCAACAGAAACCTCAAGTATGTCCGCAAGAGCAACAAGCTCAACGTCTGTTACAAACCTTATCTGCCCCTCAAGTTTAGAAAGACCCGAGGCGTTCATATCAACACCGTTCACTTGAAGCTGAGCTAAAAGCTCCTTTTGCTTCATGCCCTTCTTTTTTCTTGCTGACTCTACCCTTGCACCTATTAGATTTCTTGTGCCAAGCTCTTGCTTACGCAATCTCATTACATTATCACTCCGCCAAATTCTATAAGCACAAAATACGTGAAAATACTTCAATTGCAATTGTTAGAAATTATTATCGCATATTTTGGCATCCTGTAAAGATTATAATATTATAAAAGAAAAAAAACAAGTTCTTTTTTGCAAAAAATAGCAACAAAATTTAAAAATCTCAACATTTGTGCCGATTTTTGTCTTAGGCAACAAAATACAGTACTTACAAAAAAGTGAAGCAGTAAATATACAAAACGTAAAGCCTGTAAAATCTGTTTCGGATTTATAAGAATAAAATGTTTGTTTATTTTCACAAAGGAATTATTCAGCAGCCATAAATTTAATAAAAAAATTTGTGAAGTTTTACCGTTATTAATTTTCATATTCCGTATTTAGTTTTAATTCGTTGAAGTTTCTTTCCGATAGGTTTCGTCATTAAAAGAAGAAAAACAACGTTTGACACAGCATAAACAGCCATTATTGGCAGTGATGTTGCGAAAAATGCAAAATAACGCTCAACATTAAAGCCTCCGTCTGCCCACAGAGTTGTCCATATATCCATTACCATAGAATAGAAAACGCCTGAGAAGATACCCCACAGCGAAATAGTTAACTTATTCTTTATAATATATCTTGCAAGCACGCCTGAAAGTAAGCCGACTAATCCCCACACCATCATCTGAAACGGGGTCCACGGACCTTGTCCAAAATAAAAATTAGACAGCAGTGCGGAAAATGCGCCGGTAATAAATCCACATTCACCACCGAAGTACAGTGCAGTAATAATGACAATTGATGTAACCGGTTTAAAAAACGGAATAGGTGAGAAAACAAATCTGCCTGCCACTGACAGTGCAATCATTACAGCTATAACTGCAACAAGCTTTCCGTTAGCAGCATTTTTCTCGAAACTCAAAACAAACGCAAGTGTTGATAATACAGCTATAATTAATGATGCAATATCATACCTGTTGTTACTGAAAAGTGTGTATGAAAGTATAACAGTTATCGGAACAGCTATTAAAAGCAGTATAGACGCAATTGTTTTTTTCAAAACGCTCATATTCACTCCTCCGAAGCTTTCCACATTTTCGCAACATCTTCACAGGTTACGGCATTATCAATTATACCCCTTGATATTCTGTTTGCGTCAGTTGTGTAGAAGCAATTACCGCAGAAAAAGCTTTGCGGTGCTGAACAAGAGATGATTTCACCGTTAAAGAGCAAAGCGCAACGGTCTGCCGTTTGTGCAGAAAATTCAATATCATGAGTAACAGTTATCACCGTTACTCCTTGTTTGCACATAGCCTTGATTAACCCCGTTAGCTCCTTCTTGCCATTGGGGTCTATACCCTTTGTGGGTTCATCAAGAAGCAGAACATCCGGATTTTTGAGCATAAGCTTTGTCAATGCGGCACGCTGAGTTTCTCCGCCGCTTAAATCGTAAGGATGACGGTCAAACAGATTTGAAATATTAAACACTTGAGAAAGCTGTGCTATTTTTTCTGCTCCGTCTTTATCAGAATATCCAATTTCTTTGCAACATTCAGTTAAATCTTCAAGCAGATTATCCTTTAAGAATACAAGCTCTGCTCTTTGTGGCAGCATGGAAATTCTATGCTTGTTATC
This sequence comes from Ruminococcus sp. zg-924, assembly GCF_024433635.1. GTDB lineage: Bacteria > Bacillota > Clostridia > Oscillospirales > Acutalibacteraceae > UBA7067. The sequence continues at coordinate 25,571 of NZ_WNJZ01000005.1, forward strand.
AGATTTCATCTTTCCGATATACGGCTTAATTCCTCCACTAAGCATACGCAAAAGTGTACTTTTACCAGCTCCATTTGCACCTAAGATGCATAGACTCTCTCCTTTGTATACGTCAAGGTCAAGCTGGCGAAGAACATCGGGTGTATTTTTCTGATAGCGAAAGTGAATATTATGAAGCTTTATTATTCGCTGTCTATTATTCATTTTTGCTTTTTCAATATTTTGTTTTATATATTTCCCCTCAAAAGCCTTTCTAAGGTACGCTCTGCCCTGTCTGACATCTATCGGGCATTCTCCATCGCCGTTTGTCATTGCATATATTCTTGAAGAGGCAGGAAGTGAGTTGAACAATGGTGAAGCCTTGTCTTTGATAATTTGTTCGGCTATGCTTTTAGGTGTATCACAATATTTTATTCTGCCGTTTTCCATAACAGCGACCCTGTCAGCAAGCACAAAAGCATCTTCAAGGCGGTGTTCAGTCATAATTACGGTTGTGCCTGTTTCCCTGTTTAACCTTGTAACAGCGTTTAAAAATTCTCGTGCCGCTATTGGGTCAAGCTGTGATACAGGCTCGTCAAGGAGAAGCAACCGAGGCTGCATCGCCATGACAGACGCTAAGTTTAAAATTTGGGTCTGACCGCCGGAAAGCTCACTTGTGTTTTTGTCAAACCAAGATGAAATGCCGAGAAAGCTTGCCATCTCACCTGTTCTGAGTCTTATTGTGTTTTTATCAATTCCTAAGTTCTCAAGACCAAACGCTAATTCGTGCCATACCTTGTCAGTAACAATTTGATTATGAGGATTCTGCATTACTAATCCAACGTCACAGGAATTTTCATTATCACGAGGATTGCCGAACAGAGTTATTTTACCGTTAAGCTCACCAACAGGTGAAAGCTCTTTTTTTATTAACTTTAAAAGTGTTGTTTTGCCGCTGCCACTGCTGCCGCACAGCAGAAGGATCTCACCTTCTTCAACTGTCAGGTTTATATTATTAATGGCATAATCCTGCCCTGTGGAGTATTTAAAGCTTAAATTTTCGAGATTGAGTATTTCCATTTAATCTCACCCCACAGATTTATTGCAGTCGGCATTAGGAGAAAAACCGCACATAGGATGTACGATACATCAAAATTAATTTTATCCATCTCCGGATAATAGTTATAGTTTAGTAAGCCGCTGAAAAAGACAATATACACAAAGCCTGTTATAGTATAAATCAGCAGCAGAAAATCAGCAAATGTAAATCGAAAGCGAGAGTAGCTTACCCTTTTATGTAAGCCATAGCCTCTTGCTTTCATTGAGCTTAATTGTTCAACAGCACCCTCAAGACTGCGAGTAATAAGGCAGGAGAAAATGGCGATATGTTTTTTTACCCTTTTTATTATTCCGCATCTAATAGGAATGATAGAATTCTGTATTTCAAGCATTTCTCGACCACCACTGATAAATTGTGGTACGAGCCTTAAAGCCATAGATATTGTTAGAGCTGCTTTTGGCATAACAGCGCCAAACAGGCACAGAAACTTGTCCGATGTAATTACGGTGTTATAGCAGGAAAACCACAGCAAAACTGCAATTATAACTGCTCCGAGGTATACACCGTACACAAATGCCTCCAGCGTTATAGGGTTTCCGTTTAAGAAAAAAAGCACTGTGACACCGTTATGACTAAATATTGGGTTTGTTATGGCTGTAAGCAAAAAGATAAGTGGATATATCCACACGCTTTGTGTTGCTTTTAGCGACAGATAGAAAACAAACGCCGCTACAATTGAAATTGCCGCAATTACGATATTGCGGCTGAACATAGTTATGCACACAGCTGAAATCAGATATAAAAATGATGAAATAGGGTGAAAAGCCGAAAACCTCTGCATTATTTCCACTCCTTAGTTTTCGCTAAAATTTGGTGCTCCAAGGTCAGCACCCAAATTGCAAGTGTACTGCCACCGTACAACATCACCATCACTCAGCTTATAATTTGCAGACGAGGTATTCCCAAACTCTCCGTTTACGCTGTAATACCATCCGCTCAGCTCCCCGCAGGAAAATTCGTATATATGATTTATTCCCTTAACATAAACCGAACCAAGGGCGTTCTGCTCTGCTCCCTGAAACTCCAGATGAATACGCTTATCTTTTGTTGCTTTTTGCAGAATTGAAAAGGCTGTGTCATTTTCATCAATAGGATATTTCGTTTCTTCAAGGATAACTCCGTCATTCGGAACATACTTTTCATTTTTAATGCTTTCATCAAGCATATCATAGTTATCAAGTATGGTTTTGCAATCTATGGAAACAGTTGCATAACTGCCGTTGCCACTTGAGCCGGAAGAGGAATAGTAATCGTCAACACTTTGAATTGAGCAAGAGGTGAATGTCAAGGCAATGCAAAGCAATGATACGAGAAATGTCAGATGCTTTTTCATATTCACTCCTCCGTTGTAAGTCCGTTATCATCATTTGCAGAGCTGTCGAGCATTTCATTTCCGGAAGCGTTTTCATTTTCTGAATCTTCGCTATCCGAATTTAATTCTTCGTCGCTTTGCTTTTCAAACTCTTCCCTATCCTTTTTGAGCATATTAAAAAAATCGTCCTCAGGTTTTTGCTTTATAAGTCCTTTTTTCTTTCTGTATAAATAATACCCAACGAAAGCAGCAATCAAAATTATGCCAAGCAAAACGAATGCAGTTGAATTTATTGCAGGGCCGTCGTTATCACTGCTTTGAGTTATCATCTCTTGTGAGCTTGTACTTTCGGAGCTGTTTTTCTGTTCTAAAATGCTGTTTGAACTACTGTTGCCTGACGCATCATTGCTCTTTGTCGCCTTTGCACTTTCCTTTTCATTAGCTTTCACACTTCCGCCCGTAGTACCACCGATAGATGAAGCTGATTGAGAAGAATTTGCAGAATTTGAGCTTGACGATAAAGCGGCAGTTGTACTTCCGCCATGATTTTGAGCAGAATTCACACTTGAAGAGCTTGAACTATTGCTGCTTGATGTTTTGTGTGGATTTGACGGTACGGGTATGGTTGGCTGCTCGTTGTCTGTCTTTGGAACAAATGTTGTCATCCTAATGCCGTCGGTAAAGTCAAATAATCGTGCACCGCCGCCGTAAAAACGTTCAAGAGCCGCAACTGCACCCAAAGCCTGCTCACTTGCCATAGCGTCAGAGCCACCGCCCGGCTTATGTGCAAAACCGCCGTCGCTTTGTTTATAGCTCATTAATGAATCAAGCAAGCTACGATTTTTTACAAATCGCTTATCTGACTGAGGGTCAATTCCAAGCGAGCATAGAGTGATTATAACCTGGCTTACACTTTCACTGTTTACAGTTCCGAAAGACTCATATCCACCGTCCTGCTGTTGTGCATCAGAAAGAAATGCGAGCGATTCGTCAATGATTTGACCGACAGTCTTAGTTACGGTTCTGTTTTTTCTGCCATACTTCGGAACATATGTGTAGCTTTTATTGTCATACTGATAAGGCGCAAGTGCGCAAAGAGTCATCGCTGTTATGTCAATGTCTGATTTGGTAGCCATAGGAACAACAGAGAAACCGCCGTCTTTAATTTGATATTTAAGTATTTCAATGATAATTTCTTCTCTGTTATAGCTGCTGCCATCAGGAATTTTTGTATTAAGGCTATCGAGAGTAATAAGCCCCCATGTCCAGCCGTTGATTCCCTGTTTACCTAATGAGGCTGTTCTTTTTCTGTTGTACACTCCGTCTGCGATAAGGTTTACACCGCCGACATTATAAGGGTTTCCGCCCGCTGATATTACAGCTAAAGCGATTTTATGATAGTCGGTGGCGTAGGTATCGGAAAGCGTACCGCTTTCATTATATTTTTTGACTACATAAGTTGTAATTGAATCAAGAAAGCCTTGTGGATTATCCTCAAAGCCGAGCCTGCCCATATAGCAGGCATACCACTCACCACCTGAAGAATTTGCAATATTCTGCGTGAATTTATCGGTAAAAAGGCAATTTCCTGTTCCCTCAGCATTTTTCTTCCATTTTACTATACCGTTGGCAGTTGTTCTGAAATCGTATGAGGAATAATCCGCAGCTCCTGCAACAGTAACAGAAGACATAAGAATAAGTACAAATAAAAATATTGCAGCTGCTCTTTTCATTTTAATTCCTCCAAAACAGATATTTATTCAGTACGGGCGCAGCTATAATGCTACGCCCGTAAAATGTCTTATACTATACCAATTCCGATTTTTTGCACAGTAATTGCGTCTGAAAGATTTACTGAACCGTCGCTGTTACAATCAGCGATAAGAGCTTGTACGCTGTCAAGGCTTGTAATTTCAAGTGAAGATTTCTGAATAAGTATTGCATCCTTTACAGATACGGAGCCGCTCAGGTCAACATCACCTGTAATCGGATTGAGTCTTGCTATGGTGTTATAGTCACTAAGGACTGAATCAACCTCTTGTTTCGTTGCCGGAAGATTGGCGGCGGTGTTTTTTAATATTTCAACAGAGTTGTAAAGCGGTGAGGGTTTAGTTGCACTCGACTGCCCAATTACCCTTGTAAGCTCAGTTTTGTCTGTTGTTTCGTAGAAATCCGAGTGATATCCCCACTGCGGCATACCTGAGAGATTTGCAAGACCTATATCTGCACCACAGTCGAGTGAAAATTGAACCCTGATAACATCGCCGTTGTTAAGCTTAGTTTGCGATAAACCCAATGACAATGATTCAGCTGTTGGCTGATTAACGCTGAACATCCAGCCGGAAAGCGGATAATAGTCGCCGGCAATTAAATCATTAGGAGTATAGTCCTCGTCAAGATAATCTCCAAAAAGAATATCCTCATCATATTCATCGTCGTGTGCAATGATAGTATTTAATATATATGACGGAATTTTGTCAGTATGAGCGAAGGTTATGCCTTTTAGGTAAAATCCGTACTCGTTCGTTGAGCTAAATGCTATTTGTTTTTGTTCAAGAGCTTTTTGCACGGCTGTTGCTGCCGTATCGCCCTCGTTAAAGCTTATCAGTGTCGGCTCTACAACATATCCGCAGCCGATTGAGAATGCTTCAATTGAAACAGTAACAGTTTTTTCTTCGTTTGGTGCTGCAGCGGCACTTGTTGCAAATATGCCAAGTACAAGAATAAGCGACATTGCAGCTGTTGTGATTTTTTTGATTGCTTTCATTTTTAATTCCTCCGATTAAAATTTTTATTTCGGAAAACAAAAAAGCGCCATAACGGCGCAGCAATACTTATATAAAGTACAGCCATTCTCCTCCGAAATGTCAGTTTACTGTAAGTGCGGCAGGTCTCCTGGCTCAAATTCAACCTAATTGCTCGCCTTCCCGACCGAAGTCAGTGACTTTTATAGAGCTTTCGTCATTTTTACAGTAGCGGGGACTGCTGCGGATTCTAACCGCATTCCCTTTTAATTCTCTGTAAAGAGAAACCGCAAATACAATGTTAAGTTTATACGATATCGCACTCTATGTCAAGGAAATATTTATTAGCGAATATTCACAGCAAGTTTCACAGCACAGTGCAGCAGTAAGCTCACCGATATTAAAGCAGGCAAAACTCCACTGCTTTTCGTCATTAGAATTCAGAATAATATCTTTACCAGAAATACCAAAGCTGAAGCTTTTAGGCGAGAGTTCAAAGCCAAGTCCCTTAGCCTTCATATAGCTTTCCTTTAAGCACCAAAGCTTATAGAAATCGTTTTCCAAGTCGAAGGTCTGTGAAAGATAAGAAAGCTCGTTTTCACAAAATACAATCCGTCCTATCGACATATAATTTCTCTCACTGTGCTCTTGAATATCAAGCCCAACCGAAGAATCTGATACCGCAACAGCGCAAACTCCTCCGCTGTGTGATATTGAAATGTAACCGCCGTGTTTTAAACACGGACAACCGTTTTTATCTTTATAGAGAACAGAGTTATCGCCAAACACTTTATTTATAATCAAGCCGATTGCAAGACAATCAAGCTTATCATCCTTTTTTTTGAGCCTTTTAAACCGCTCAAACCGTTCGGCTGACAAAAGGCTTTCTGCTTTGTAAACAAAAGGCTTTGCCAGTGCGCTTTCCATATAGTATATTTTAGTCATGAATTTATGGTAACTCCTTTAATTTCAGCTGTCGGTCAAGTGTCTGAGCTTTAAATTACGTGCGTACTTCGGTCGCCAATTTCCTCTTAGGTAGAACACAATTGAAATTGTCGCTGAAATTATCCAGCCAACAGGCCAGCTCCACCAAATTCCGTATATACCGAAAAAGGGCGAGAGTATAAACGCCATAATGACCCTGATAATAAGGTCAGAAAATGTTGTTGTCATAAAGCTTGCCATTGCGCCGCCACCTTTAAGCACAGCATCAGTGGTGAGCTTAGCGGCTACTGAGAAGTAGAACGGTGAAGTAATAATTATAAAACTTGAGCCGGTTTGAATAGCAACGTCACTTGGCGAATTCATAAACAAGCCAACAAGAGAATCTCTGAATGTAAGAGAAACAACGGTTACTACTGCGCAAAAGCTCAGCGCCATAACAAGCGCACTTTTATACCCTAAGATTACCCTTTTAAGCTTCTTTCCGCCTATATTCTGAGACGTATAGCTTGACAATCCGTTTGACATTGAGGTAAAGCATGTTATACAGAATGTGTTGATTTTTACAGCCGCAGAGTAACCTGCTACTGTTGCGGAACCAAAGCCGTTTATCAAGCTCTGAATAAATATGTTTCCAACTGACACAAAGCTTTGCTGAATAATACTGGGGATTGCAATGCGGCTAATATGCGAGAGCATTGAAAAAGAGAAAATGGGTGCTTTTTCTTTATTATCAGCTTTAAGTTTTGAAAGGCGCCTTAGCAGAACAAAAAAAGCTAAGACAGAAGCAACGCCTTGAGCCACAAATGTTGCCCATGCAACACCCAAAACTCCAAGGCCAAAGGAAGCGACAAACAGCACGTCAAGAGCAATGTTGCCAAGTGATGACGCAATAAGAAAATACAGCGGCGTTTTGGAGTCACCAAGTGCGGTAAAAATTGCGTTGCAGATATTATATACAAAAAGAAATATAAGCCCGGTTATGTATACTTTAAGATATACGCTGCTGTCGGCAAAAATATTTTCAGGAGTGTTAAGCAAGGCAATAACAGAGTCGCAAAAGATGAGCCCAAAAACGGTCAGTATAAGACTTAAGACTACAAAAGAAATAAATGACGTGTTTATTGCAAGGCGCATATTGCGATAATCCTTACCGCCAAAGTACCGTGAAATTACTACATTACAGCCAACAGAGCCGCCCATAGCAATAGCCACAAATATCATAGTAACAGGAAAAGAAGCTCCTACTGCCGCCAAAGCATTTTCACCGGCAAAATTACCTGCAACAATACTGTCCGCCATATTATAAAGCTGTTGAAAAACACTGCTTAAAAGCATTGGCATTGAAAAGCTCCATAATATTTTTGCAGGACTCCCCTTTGTTAAGTCCGTAATCACTTTTAACCCCTCTTCCAAACAAATCTATGCTGAATTTAGTATAATTCCGCAGTTATAATTTGTCAAATAAGTGTCAGGATTAATTTGCTGTATTATGAAGATTTATGAGTTATATATGATTTCATTTCATAGTTTGCTTATATTTTTTTCGAGTTGCCAACCCTCCTCTGATATGCCTTTGTGCCTTGTTTATTTCAAGAATATTTTTAACCTCAATGTAAAGACCGGGATCAACGCCCTTTAGCCTTTGGCTGACATCCTTGTGAACTGTACTCTTGCTTACTCCAAACTTTTTTGCAGTACTGCGAACTGTTGCTCCGTTTTCTATTATGTATTCTCCAAGCTCAACAGCACGTTCTTCAACTATTCCTTTCATACGCTGCTCCTCCCTATATAAGTCTTTAGCTAATATATATGTTATTAAAGCGGAGCAATATTACTTTTTAATTTTGAGTGGCCCGTATAGTCATAATAATGAATAATTCTTGATATATAAATAAAATGCTACAAAAATCTACTAATATTTATATTTTTTCCATTGACATTATCCTAATCAACGAGTATAATATAAAGTGTGAAAATATTATAGGGGGATTTTCTATGTTAACAAAAAGCGAACTCGAAATCATGGAGCTTTTGTGGCAGGAGGACGAGCCGCTGACAAGCTCACAAATTATTGATATGTCTGTAAACAGATCATGGAAAAAAAGCTATGTACATTTATTGATTAACTCGCTTCTTGACAAAGAAATGATTGAGATTGTAGGGTTTATCAAAACAACTAAGAATTACGCACGTACCTTTAAAGCTAAGATGAGCAAAGAGGAATACTCTGTTAACAGATATACAAGTATGCGAAGCTTTCAGCAGAGCGATATTCCGAAAATGTTATCTGCTCTAATCAAAAAGACAGATGACCCTGCCTTGATTAAACAGCTTGAAGATATGATTGAAGCGAAGAAAATAGAGCTTCAAAAGTAATTTTTAAGTCTTTTTAGTTTTTATCTTATTATGCAGTACAACTGAATGATTTTGAAAGCGAGTGATTTTATTGTTAACCAAGAGTGAACTCGAAATTATGGAGCTTATGTGGAAAGAGAACAAGCCACTTACAAGCACCCAGATTATCGATTTATCAGTTAATAGAACTTGGAAAAAGAGTTATGTGCATCTTTTGATCAATTCTTTGATAGAAAAGGACATGATAGAAGTTTCCGGATTTGTAAAAACAACAAAGAACTATGCACGCACATTTTCAGCTAAGCTTACAAAAGAGGATTATTCCGTAAACCAGTTCACATCTCTTCACGGATATAACGATAGTGATATTCCAAAGATTGTGTCTGCTTTAATTGCTCAGACAGACAGTCTTGAGGTTATTTGTGAGCTTGAGAGAATAATTAAAGACAGAGAAAAAGAGCTTGAAGCTTGATTTTTTAGTACCTATTTGATGTATTATGGATATCTCACTTTATTCAATGGTTATGTCACTAATAACCAGTAGCATAATTATTTTAGTGATTCACTTTTTTACCAAAAACAGAAAAATTGACAGGCACATCGGTCTTACCAGCATTATTTTCTTATATATTGCCTCAATTATCAGGCTTGCTGTTCCGATTGAATTTCCTGCCAATGTTATAATCATAAACGACCCGGTGGTTTACCCTATCTTTTCAGATTTCTTATTTTCTCCGATTATTGACACAAGAACAAGCAACTTTGACCCTATTAACAGTATAAGATATGTTGATTTATTTGCGATACTACTGTTAGTTGGTACCGCAATTCTCTTGCTTAGGCAGGCATTAAAATACCATCGCTTTATAAAGCTTATAAAAAGCTATACTAATCTTGTCACACCAAGAGAACAAAAGGCATTTGATAAAGCAAAATCAGAAGTAGGTTTTAATCGAAAAGCTGAGCTTAAGGTTATTGATGAAAACATCAATCCGATGACTTTCGGAGTTGTTAAACCGGTTATTCTTCTTCCATGCAACGATTTCTCTGATGATGAATTAAGTTTCGTTCTCAAACATGAGATTAACCACCAAAAGAACGGTGACCTTTTCATAAAGCTTCTTACAGAGATTTACTGCTGTATCTTTTGGTGGAATCCGTTTGTATATTTGCTTAAGTACAATCTTTCACAAAAGCTTGAGATTAAGTGCGATTATGCGACAACCCGTGATTATGATATGCAGAAGAAAACAGACTATCTTACCACTATCCTCAAATGTATGAAAGAGAGCACAAATAAAGAGATAAAAAACACTTTGTCTGTGAAATGCTCGTTTGTAAGTTCAGAGTTTGCTGTTGCAAGTGACGCTGATTTTGCACTTGAACGCTTCAATTATATACTTGAAACCGATAATCGAAAAGAATTCGGTAAACTTGTTAATATTGCACTTGCTGTTTTTTGTATAATAGTTCTTGCATTATCTTACATATTTATTTGGCAGCCAAACGGAGGAAGCGTTGTTCCAACTGAAGCGTATATGGACGGTGATGATGGTTGCATTATTTCCGACTCTACAAATTCATATCTTGTTCCGCAATCTGACGGCAGTTATTTGTTCTATTTTTCTGAATCCGATGAACCGATATATGTTTCAAAAGAGGAGTTTCAAGAGGGTTTGTATGATTGTTATCCAATAAAAGAATGAGTGAAAGTCAGCAGAGTAGAATATTTTTACTCTGCTGACTGGAAATTAATTAAAGGAGGTGATAAGAATGAAATCGATTAAGAAAACAGTTGCATTTGTTTTGTGTGCCTTAACTCTTCTTTCAAGCGCAGTTATTGCCTCAGCAGCAGAAACAGCTAACGCCGAGGAAGAAACAATAACAGTAACTGCAATAAAGCCGGGTGATGAGCCACAAGGTGATCAGATTTATTGGAAATATAGAAAATATTTCGGTGTTCTCCAAAAAAGAAGATGGAATGCAACAAAACGTATATGGGTTGATAAGGCTTGGATAAATGTTTAATTTTTTTTTGCACGCAAGTGTGAATATAGTACACAATTATTAGTATTGTACTAATATTACATTTATTCAGTCAAAGGTGAAAGCCGCAATAAGGTCATTGTAAACCTTATTGCGGCTTTCGTTTTATATATACAATTTCCAATTAAGCGTTCACACTGTTTGCAAGCTGAGTATAGATTTCCTCCGGAATCATTGGCGTGTTTATACGTCCCCAAGTATCTGCTGAGATTTCACCGTTCACAGCATATTCATGACCTGCCTCTTTCATAATCTCCAAGAAAGGCTTAGTCACCGGCTCTGCTTCTTTCACATTGAACATTGGAGATTCAGGCACAGTTATAACAGTTGAGCGTTCCTCGCCAAACATCAGTTTAAACTGAGCTGTCATTGCCTCAAAGTTGTTTTTACCGCTTGGAAAGCCGCAGCCGCAAATCATAATGTAGCGTGTTTTAGAAAAATCATGCTCACTGATATGCTCATAATGTTCGCCAACCTTAGCCATAGCCATTGACGAAAGCGGCATCGTTCTGTCAACAAGAGCCTTTAAGTGCGCCGGCATACCATAGCAATATAGCGGGAAGCTCCATATAATTATATCTGATTGCAATATTTCATCAAGGATTTCTCTCATATCGTCCTTAATTACGCAGGTCCCACCGTTACGCTTGCAAACAAAGCATCCTCTGCAAAATTCGATGTTCTTCCCTATTACATCTATAATTCTTATGTCAAATTTATTTTCACTCTCCATACCATCAAGAAAAGCACGAGTCATATGCATGGTGTCGCTCCCTTTTCTTTTTGGTGAGCCGTTAAAAACAAGAACCTTCATTTAAATTACCTCCTTGATTCATTTTCATTTACGTTTTAATACATTAATAATAATATATATAGCAACCAAAGCAACAACAGATCCGCCTAAAATCAGATACATTGTGCTCTCCTCTACCTTGTCTCCGAAGAAATATATGTTGCAGTCAATGCCATCTTTTATGTTCTCAATAACTTCTGACGGGAAGCCTATGTCTGAAAGTTCATTAAATACGCCATTCATTGTGTGGTTGCGTATAAGAGCAGTGCCATATGTTCCCGGAAGGAACGACAACACATTTTGCAGACCCTCACTGAAGCTTGAAATCGGCATATAAGCGCCGCAGATAAATCCATAGCCCGCACTTATAATCGTTCCGACTGCAGAAATCTGACCCTGCGATGATAAAAAGAAGTTTATTATACTTGAAAGTGCTGTGCCAAACATTACAAGCAGGAACACGTCAATAAATATTAAGGGGATATCAGATACGCTCATATACCAGCCAACATTAGCAAGATAAATTAAGCCGGCTCCCACAGCAATGAAGCAAATTATCAATGTTGAAACAGCGGTTGAAATGTAGTAACCTAATGCAAGAGTCGAGCGTTTAACAGGAGTAATTGTCAAATCACTCAATGCGCCTGTAACCTTGTCCTGAACCATAAGCATATTTGACATAAACGCTACTGTTACACAGCAAACAGCCAACAATGACGAAATAAGCTGACTGCCTACAAGACCATCAATAACCCCATCGGACACATTAAAGCCCTTTGGAAGTGCATCAACAAAGCTTGAGCGAAAGACATTTGCTAAGAAAGTTGCATACAACACAAGCAATATAATCGGTGTAATCAGAGATGTAAAAAACATACCCTTATCTTTAAAAAACAGCTTTGTGTTTCTGCGAATAAGTGCTGATAGTGAACTCATTTTGTTTCGCCTCCTGTAAGTCTTTTTCCCGTAACGGCAAGGAAAACGTCGTCCATTTTACCCTTTGTTATTTCAAAGTCTGTGAATATATCGGGATATTTAGTGATTAATTTGGTCGCATCAGCGGTAGACGGTACAGCAATTCGATAAGCGTCTCGGATTACTTCGTACGGTTTGTCAAGCAGACTTACCTGCTCCTCAGTAATAGAGTATAGAGTTATGAAATCGCCTGTGTATGTATTCTTAAGCTGCAAGGGTGTACCCTGTGCCGATATTTTGCCACTGTCGAGTATAATAACATAATCAGCGTCGGCAGCTTCCTCCATATAGTGAGTTGTTAGGAATACAGTCATATTTTCCTGATGGCGTAGCTGTGAAACAACGTTCCAAACTGTTTTTCTTGTCTGTGGATCAAGACCTGTTGTCGGTTCGTCCAGGATAAGAATTTTAGGCTTATGAAGAAGCGCACGAGCAATGTCAATTCTTCTGCGCTGACCGCCCGATAGTTTGCCAACCTGTCTCTTTAAAATTCCGTTGAATTCCAAAAGCTCTGAAAGTTCATTTAATCTATCCTTAAACGCATTTCCTGATATACCGTAAAGTGCCGCACGGCTTTTGAGGTTGTCATAAACTGACAGCGACTTATCAAGCACTGAGTTCTGAAAAACTACGCCCAATTCACTTTTAATTTTGTCAACACTTTTGTCAAGGTCTGCTCCGTCAACCACAATCTTACCACTGTCCTTTTTTAGTTGACCGCACATAATAGAGATTGTCGTACTTTTTCCTGCTCCGTTAAGTCCTAAAAAAGCGAAAAGCTCTCCCCTCTTAACCTTGAAGCTTAAATCCTGAACTGCCTTAACCTCGCCAAAGCTTTTGCTCAAATTGCTTATTTCAATAATATTGCTCATTGCTCACTTTCTCTCCTCTCTGCGATGTCTGAGTTTTTCATTTATTTCGTCTGCAGTTTTTCGGTCAATCAAATAGCTTGAAAACCGCACAAACACGTCAACCAAAAGAATGACTGCAACCATAACACAGCCGCCGATAAAGCCCCGGTACATTCCAATGAAATAACCCATAGTCATTAGAACTATTTCAATCAATACAGTGTGAATTACGGTGCGTATCCAATGCTGCTTTCTACTCAATTCATTTTTTGAATAATACACAAGCGTTGTTAAATCAGCCGCCAGTGAAAACAGACCGGCCTGCCACAAATATGAAATCGGAATTTGTGTTGTCGGGTCTGTTGAACTCACAATTGCAAGTGTTGCAAACATTGTTCCTGTGTATATAATAAAAAAGTGCAATATCAAAGTTCGAATCCATTCGTTTTTATTCATAGTATCATTCTCCTTTCATTGTCGGCTCGTTAAATACCCATACGCTTTTTAAGCTCGCTTACATACTGCCGAGATACCACAGCCTTTTCACCGTTTAACAAGGTTGCTTCAAAGCGACCGGAAATGGACGGCGTTATGTAGTCAATTTTATCTGCGTTGATTATCATTGATTTTGCCGCACGAAAAAGGTTTGTACCACGACTAAGCTCTTCAAATTCATATAGCTTCAGTCTGCTGTCATAAACATCATCTTTGCAATATATAAAAGACTTATTTTCAACAACTTCGAAGTAATAAATCTCGTCAAAGCTCAGTCTGTGTATCGTTTTTTCCTTATAACCGATTATGCCCTTATTTGATGTCTTTAGCTCCTGAAGCATCTTCACAGTATTAGAGTTGATATTATGACAACGGATAATGATTTCCTCTTCAATATCATTGTCGATTTCTTCAATCGAAATTCTCATATCTTTATCCTCCTCGATAATTAGAATAACGCATTGAAATTAATATGTAAATACAAAATTTGCAAGCTGTTAAAATTCTTTGGTAAGATGCATATAAGCTGCTGAAAGCGGTTTATCACCTAACAAAATGCGCCGCAAGTAATACTTGCGGCGTAAAAACTGGCATAATAATAGTCAATATAAAAAACTTAAATTATAATAATGTTTAAGTTTGTTGTATTACCATATACGACGTCGAAAGGAATGGTAAAAAACATTACGTTTGGTCAGCATAGCATTAAGTAGCATTACGTTATTATTATACGAATTAGTATTGCTACACCATTCTGAACACAGCTGAAACCGTCATAATTTTATCTTTACATTCGGCAAAAATATCTCCATCCATTTTTTTCATAAGTCTACGGCATATATACAGTCCAAGTCCGCTGCCGGTGTTTGAGCCGACATTTGAACCACGCCAAAAGCTGTCAAATATGTGGGTAAGCTCACTGTCAGATAGCTGTGAGCCTGTATTTGATACGGATACAATAATACAGTCCTCCTCATGGGCAAATGACAGTGAAATACTCTTTCCGTCACCGTACTTAACCGCATTTTCTATTATATTTTGCAGCACCTCAACGCCACGGTCAATATCGCCCTTTAGCAGACAATCACAGTATTTATTTACAATGAATTCAATTTTTAGCAAGTCAAGCTTGTCAGAATAAAAGCGTTTTATTTCGTTTATCATTGCTGATAAATAGAACTCGCCGTTATTCACCGAGAGGTTGAGAAAGTCCTCGTTAGACGCCTTTATTATTTCATCAACATAGCCCCTGATTTCATCGCACTTTCCGCTTATGCTTGCGGCAATCTTGTTTTTCTTTTCCTCTTCTTTATACAAATTTTTTTCAAGTGCTTTTGCGTACAGCTCTATTATGCCAAGCGGCGTTTTTATGTCATGAGAAAGCGAAAGTACAAGTGTTTTCTTATCCTTTTGAAGCGCAAGCTCCTGCGTTTTTTGTTGCTCAAGCTTTTCACGCAACAGGTCAAGTCCCCAAACAAACCTGCCGAAGAATCTGTTTTTATTTTCCTTAAGCGCAATTGTAAGATTCCCCTTGGCTAGTTCAAACGGAACCTCGCACAATGTATTAAACGGCTTGACCATTTTGAAGTATATATAAAATAAAATAACAATTACTACAACTGCCATTATAGTAAGAGCAATATTAATAAGCACAAGCATATTGCTATTATCATTGTTAAATTTATATTCAAATCGATAGACTGAGCCGTCAATTTCTTTTATCAGAAAATCGCTGTCAGTATTATAAAAGGAGGATTTATTATTCTCGTCAAGCACTTCAACGGCTGTTATGTAATTATACTCGGACAAATCAAAGCTTTCACCATTTAGTATAGCTTGTTCAATTCGGCTTGCTTCAACTCGGTACGGTCTGCCGCTTTCATCGTTGCTCTGTGAAAGAAACAATATATTAACCGCCACAAACACAGCGATAATTACAGATATAACAGCGGCAAGCACAACTTTAAAGCCTTTCAAAATTGCTCGCCCTCCCGCTCATAACGGTAGCCTATTCCCCACACAGTTACAATTCGCTTGGGATTTTTAGGCTCGTCCTCTATCTTCTGCCTTAACCATTTTATATGTACAGTTAAGGTCTGAGGTTCACTGAAGCTGTCGAATCCCCATATCTTATTGAAAAGCATATCTTTGCTGAGTGTTTGTCCGGAATTTTCCATAAGCAGAGCGAGCAAGTCAAATTCCTTTTGAGTCATTTCTATTAACTTATTATCCTTAAATACAACTCTCTTTGACTTATCAAGACGTAAATTACCGTCCGTTATGCTTTCGCTTTGGTATCTGCGCTTAAATATTCCTCTGATTTTTGCAAGCAGAATGTCAATGTCATAAGGCTTTTCGATATAGTCATCCGCTCCAAGAAGCAACCCTGCAAGCTTGTCGTCCTTTGCGGTTTTAGCACTGACAATAATTATCGGTGTGTTCGAGGACTCACGTATTTTTCTGCAAACTGTTAAGCCGTCAACTTTTGGCAGCATTACATCGAGCACAACAAGCCTTGCGCCTTCTCTTTCAAAGTGACGCAAAGCATCCTCTGCGCTTTCACACAGCACAACGGAGTAATTCTCATTTTTTAAAAAGTCGCAAAGCAACCCGCCCATTTCGGCGTTATCCTCAACAACGAGTATATCTGTCACAACAAATCCTCCTGTTATATTCCAATAAGCTGTGCAGTATAGCTCATTGCCAAATGCACAGCTTATTTAAGCATATATTTACCAGCCCATTTCCATAAGCCAGTTGTTCAGACTGCGCTCACGTTGCCTAAGCTCGTTTTCGGATTTATACCTATCAAAATTATACTCGCCTTTGATGTTGCCGTCAACTATATACATTACTCTTGTGCATTTTGCGGCAACCTTTACATCGTGGGTTACAAGCATAATTGTTGTACCGTCGGCGTTGATTTTTCTTAGCTCCTCCATAACCTCGTCTGAGCTTGTGCGGTTTAACGCACCGGTAGGCTCATCTGCGAAAATCATCTGCGGCTTGTTTATCATACTTCTGCAAATGCAGGCACGCTGAAGCTGACCACCGGAAACCTCGTTTATATCATTATCTGCTATTTCAATAATGCCGAGCTTACGCATAAGCGACATACCGTATTCAACCTTTTCTTTTTTAGAAAGCATGTTTTTCTTTGATTGGCAGGCAGGCAAAACAATATTGTCAAGGACAGAAAGATTTTTAAGCATATACATCTGCTGAAAGATAAAGCCCATTTCATCAAGCCGAATTGAGGCAAGCTCGCTTGATTTCAGTGAGGCTATATTCCTGCCGTCAAACACAACCTCGCCCGCTGTTGCCTTATCCATACCCGACACAGTATATAGCAAAGTTGATTTGCCTGACCCTGACGGTCCCATTATAGCTACCATTTCACCCTGCTCAACTTTAAAGTTCACATTTTTGAGTACATTGTTCTGACGTTTGTTTGTTATATATGTTTTGCAAAGATTATTTACTTCAAGTACGTTTCTCATAAGTTTCCTCCTACCTTTCTATACATCATTCTGTTTCAGAGCATTCGGACGCCGATATAGTTCTTATATACTGAGCTGTTAAAAGTGCGCTTATAAGTGTTACTCCTATTAACAGAAGCGGATAGATAACACAAACTTCAAGCGGTTTAATGGCATAATCGACGCCGTATAATGCTCCCATCATACTGAAAATCGGTCCGACTGCAAGGTTTGTTAACGGTATCATTAAAAGCAAAGAAATTATTGCGCAAACAGTGGCTACTATTACAAATCTTAGTGTGTGCCATTTTATAATAGCACTATTTCGGAATCCAATCGCCTTTAATAGTGATATTTCACCACGCTCCTTTGCGATAAACGAACGTTCCATCAGCATTGTCACTAAAGCTGTTACAATTAAAACAACAATCATTACCAACATTCTAACGCCGTCAATCATTTCACTGACACCTACAATTGAATCTATATACTCATCAGCATTATATACGTTATCGGTCGAGTAAAGCGTTTTGATTTTTTCAACTCGATTTATAATTTCCGCATCACTCGGATTATCAGTGAAGTTAATCTGATACGCTAAGGAGCCTGATGACTGGATATAATCAATGTCAACCGATTCGTGTATGCGTACAGCCTCGCCCATATTCATCATACTTTGAAATATAGCTGTAATAATATATTTCTTTTCGCCTTCAAGCTGTCTTAATGTTATTGTGTCGCCGATTTCAGCGTCAAGCTCATCGGCTATCTTTTTTGTCAATGCAATTTCGTTTTTGTTTTTCGGGGCTGTACCCTCACAATAAGTATATTGGTCTGTTGTAGTTCCGAAGCCCTGATATACAGGCGACTTGCATTTTTTATCTCCGTGGGTGAGAGTAATATGAAAAATTGTTTCAAAAGAACATTTTGCAGGCATACCGTTATTTTTTAGCGTTTTCTCCATTTCATAAATATCCTTTTCAAGCTTTTCCTCGCCGTTTTCAACCATATATGACATCTGTTTTGAAATATCACTCATATATACATCACTTTTGGTAATACCGAAGGAAGGTATAATCTGATTACTTTTAAGCGTATTTGCGGTGTTTACTAAAATCAAAATCATTGACAGACAAAGTGTGAAGGTAAGAATAACAGTTGCAAACCGACCCGGACTGCTGAGAATATCGTTTGCAGCTATAAATGACGAGGGCTTCAACTTACTTTTGCTGAGCTTAAGTAATCCTTTTTTCTTAAATCGTTCACCTGTTGAGCCGTTGCGGATTGCGTCAACCGGCGTGAATTTTTTCATCTTTCCGGTGCATAGAAAGCAGAATAGTAAAATTATAGCTATAACACCAAGAGAGCAGGTTATATTTATCAGATATCCGCTGTCTATTCCCATTACTATTGTCTGAGACACGCTGTCAAGCATCATATTGCCAAAAGGAACACTTATAAATAATCCGATAACTGAACCGATAATCGCAAGTGCAAGATACTTGACCATATACAAACAACGAATTTTTATATTTTTAATTCCAATTGCCTTCATAACACCGATTTCACGGTATTCCTCAGCCATTGAAAAGTAAATTGTAAATCGTAAAACAAGAAATGCAATCAGAATAAGACAAATGCTCATAACAAGCAATGTTGCTGCTATAACAAGATCCATAATATAAGCGCTTTTTATTGTGCTTTTGTCACAATTAAAAATAATACCGCTGTCCTGCTCACTGAGCTTAGCTTTTATTGCCGAAGTATCGTCAGTATAAATGTCACACAGATTGCCTCTGTACATTGAAGAATATTTTTCATCTTCAATTAGCTCATTATAGTCACTTTGGTTTACAATGAAACGAGCCAGACCCATCATATCAGAACCAAACACTGCGTCCTTTATGCTTCCGCAAACCTCAAGACTTTTTGAAACACTGCCGATTTTGAACGTAATTCTATCACCGATTGATATATTATTTTTACTTATCAATTTATTTGATAGCAAAACTTTACCCTTATCTACGCCTTTAACAACTTGATTGCTTTCATCAAATATATTAAGGCAAATTTTGTTAAACGGCTGCAAAATGCAAGAAGCCTGTGTATCAAGCTTTTCTCCTTTATAATAAATATTGTTTGAATTAAGAAAAATCAGCGGCTCAATTTCGTAGTACTCAATTGATTTAATTTCGTCAATTGTTTCAATAATCGGATCTTCCCCATTGAATACTCTTGTAACTGCAAGATAGTCAGGCACTCCTGCTTTTTCAAAGTAAGTATCAAGCGCTGTACTGACTGACAGCATATTATTGATGCTACTTGAGATGAAAGTTGATGCGAGAATAATGAACAGCAGCAGAATAATATTCATAGTTTTCTTGCGCTTTAAATCACGTTTCAGAATACTTAAGTACATTTGATTACCTCCTTCGTTGAGATGATTATACGGCTTAATTTATTAAATAATCATTAAATCTCTTTAATTTTTTTTAAGTTTGCGGTAAAATATATAAAAACAAGTTAGGAATGATTTTATGGTTATAGGCTGTCATTTATCAGTGTCTAAGGGCTTTGCCGCTATGGGCAGGCAAGCGATTTCAATAGGCGCAAACACATTTCAATTTTTCACAAGGAATCCGAGAGGAGGACGAGCAAAGGAGATTGACGAGAGGGATGTATCGGAGCTAAAAAAGCTTATGAACGAAAACAACTTCGGTTTGATACTTGCTCACGCACCTTACACGCTGAACCCATGCTCAAAAGATGACAAGACACGAGAATTTGCACTCCAAACCATGATTGATGACTTAAAAAGAATGGAATATCTTCCCGGGAATTTATACAACTTCCATCCGGGAAGTCATGTTGGTCAGGGAATTGACAAAGGAATTGAGCTTATCAGCACACAGCTCAATGCTGTATTGTATGAGGATATGAGCACAACAGTTCTGCTTGAAACAATGGCAGGAAAAGGAAGTGAGGTTGGGTCGAGATTTGAGGAGCTAAAGGCGATAATTGACAATACCAGGCTTAAGGACAAGCTTGGAGTGTGCCTTGACACCTGCCATGTATTCGACGCAGGCTATGACATTGTAAACCGGCTTGACGAGGTTCTTTATGAATTTGACAGAATCATTGGTATTGACAGACTGAAAGCAATTCATTTGAATGATAGTATGAATTATCTCGGATGCCATAAGGACAGGCACCAAAAAATCGGCTTGGGCGGCATAGGTCTTGACGCATTTAAGAGGATAATTAATCACCCTATGCTTAAGGCTCTGCCGTTCTTCCTTGAAACGCCTAACGAGCTTGACGGCTACGCCGATGAAATAAAAACCCTGAGAAGCCTTTACAAATAACATTCATAGTATAACAAAAGGGAGCACAGCTTTTATGTTAATTAAACCTTGCTGTGTTCCCTTATATATTTTATATTTAATTGGAAAGTATCGGCAACAGACAAAGAACAATAACGCCGAGTGCTATTCTATACCAGCCGAAGATCTTGAAATCGTGCTTTTTGATGTAACTCATAAGGAATTTTATTACAATAACCGAAACAATAAATGCTACTGTCATTCCAACTACTAAAGCAATAATCTCGCTGCTTGTAAAGCCAAACCCCGTATTCAGGAAATACTTTAATAACTTAAAACCGCTTGCGCCGAGCATAGTCGGAATAGCAAGAAAGAATGTATATTCAGCTGCGGTAGTTCTTGAAATACCGAGCAAAAGTGCACCGATAATTGTTGCACCGGAACGTGATGTACCGGGAATCATAGCCAGAGCCTGAAAAGCGCCGATAATCAGCACGCTTTGATATGTAATCTCATTTATAGAATTGAACTTGGGCGTTCGCTTTTTGTTCCATGTTTCAATAACAATAAAGCCTATACCGTAAATTATCAGCATTGCAGCAATAACGTACGGCGCATAGAGATACCGGGTAATAATATCATCGAATAAAAATCCGATCACAGCCGCCGGAAGACAGCCTACAATTACCTTTGCCCACATACTTAATATGCTGCGTTCAATAACAAGAGCATGGCCGGAAGAGCGCTTTAACTTTTGCAGCTTTATTGGCCAAAGTTGTTTCCAAAAAATTACGATAACAGCTAATATTGCGCCAAATTGAATTACCACAAGGAACATATCCTTGAACGCTTCCGTCATATCCATTTTCATAAATTCGTCAACCAACAGCATATGACCTGTGCTGCTAATCGGGAGCCACTCGGTAATACCTTCAATTATTCCCTGAAAGATTACCTTAAGCAGTTCAATAAAATCCATTTTTATACCTGCCTTTACAAACTAAATTTTTATTTACCGGAAACCTGACAAAATGATATTTGCTGCAGTCCCAACAATTTCACATAATCAATTATTTTTATCATAGAGGATTTTCAGTCCCTTAATGAGCAAATCATTATCTACGATAATATTACGCTTGCAAAACGGAATTATGCTGCCTGACAAACCGCCTGTTGCAATAACAGTTGTTGAATAGCCAAGTTCGTCCTCTATTCTGTCAACAACGCCGTCAACCATTGCCGCATTAGCAAATATTGCGCCGCTTTTCATACAATCAATAGTGTTTTTGCCGATATTTTTTTTCGGAGCTTCAATGCTAATCTTCGGCAGCTGAGATGTGCGTGATGTAAGCGCATCCTGTGAAATCTTAACGCCTGGTATTATCATACCGCCAAGGTAGTTTTTGTTCTTATCTATTACCGAAACAGTCGTGGCAGTGCCCATATCAAAAATAATAATAGGCGGCTTATACTCGTTAAGCGCAGCTATTGCATCAACAACCTGGTCACTGCCGAGCTGAGCCGGATTGTCAAGGAGTATATTAAGTCCCGTTTTAAGCCCCGGACCAACTATAAGGGGTGTTACGCCCGATATAAAGTTCACGGCTTTCTTTACTATTAACGCAAGAGGAGGCACAACAGATGACATAATAGCGCCGCTGATTTGATTAACGTCAATTCCGCCGATTTCCAAAAGACTTTTAAATTCTACGGCATACTGATACTCTGTTTTTCCATGATCTGTGGCAACTCTTGCCTCGTAAACAATTTTATTATCATTTTCAATACAGCCGAGAACAATATTTGTATTTCCTACATCAATTACCAATATCATTATATCACCCTTTTTGGCGTTGAAAAAAATTATCAATGCGACATTCTAAAGCCGAATCAATTAAGCCTTTATATTATGCACTATAATAAAGAAAAAGGCAAGTTTTATGTATAATTTTCTTTACAATTTTATACAGTCATTGCTATAATATATTTAAACAATCTTATTAAGCGTAATGCGAAAGGAAATTACTATGTTTAAAAATAAAACCGTTATTTTAGGAGTAAGCGGCGGAATAGCCGCTTATAAAATACCGAATCTTGCACGTCTGCTAATAAAGCAGGGCTGTGATGTTCACGTAATTATGACTGAAAATGCGACCAAGTTTATAACAGAGGACACCTTTGAGGCGTTGACATCAAACAAATGTATTGTAGATACCTTTGACAGAAACCACCCATTTGAGATAAAGCACATTTCCCTTGCAACTAAGGCGGACTATATGCTTATAGCTCCTGCAACAGCCAATGTAATAGGCAAAATTGCAAACGGTATAGCTGACGATATGCTGACAACCACTGTAATGGCTTGCAAATGTCCTGTTGCAATTGCGCCTGCAATGAACACAAATATGTATCAAAATGCTATTGTTCAGGATAATATAGAAAAGCTTAAGAAATTCGGTTATACTATAATTGAGCCGAACTCAGGCATCCTTGCGTGCAGAACTGTTGGAGCAGGCAAAATGCCGGAGCCACAAGAGCTTTACTCTTATGTTGAGCGTGAGCTTGCGTGCGACAAGGACTTAAAGGGATTAAAGCTTCTCGTCACTGCAGGGCCTACTATTGAGCCGATTGACCCGGTAAGATATATAACAAACCATTCTTCAGGTAAAATGGGATATGCAATAGCAAAAGCGGCTATGCTAAGAGGTGCTGAGGTTACTCTTGTAAGCGGCAAATGTGCGCTTGAGCCTGTCCCCTTTGTTGAAACGGTAAATGTAACAACAGCCGAGGATATGTTTACCGCAGTTACTTCAAAAGCAAGTGAACAGGACATTATCGTGAAGGCAGCAGCAGTAGCCGACTACACGCCGCAATCCGTGAGCGATCAAAAAATTAAAAAGTCAGACAGTGATATGAGCATTGCTCTGAAAAGGACAAAGGATATTTTAAAATATATTGGTGAGCATAAGCGTGACGGTCAGGTTATCTGCGGCTTTGCAATGGAAACCGAAAATATGCTTGAAAATGCAAGAAAAAAGCTTAAAGCAAAGAATATAGATATTATTGCAGCTAATAATGTTAAGGTTGCAGGCGCAGGCTTTGAAAAGGACACTAATGTTTTAACGCTAATAACAAGTGACGGCGAAACACAGCTTGAACTTATGAGCAAGTTTGAGTGCGCAAACAAACTGCTTGATGAGATTATTAAAATTAAGACAAATAAGTGAGCTGAAACTACGGATAATTGCTATTATTAAAAGTTTTATTCTTGACGAATGTTGGCAGATTATTGAAATCACAGTCTGATTTTTTTAAAGAAGCACGAATAATTTAAAAAAAGTATTGACAAATAGACCCAAAACAGCTATAATACTTAAGGCGTTAAGGAATGAAGGTTATCCCGTTTCTTTTCGCCTTGACATATATGGTGGGTATAGCTTAGTTGGTTAAAGCGCCAGTTTGTGGCACTGGAGACCGTCGGTTCGAATCCGACTATCCACCCCATATGACTCATTAGCTCAGTTGGCAGAGCACTTGACTTTTAATCAAGGTGTCCGGAGTTCGAATCTCCGATGGGTCACCACGATATGAGGGAACGGTTTTACCTTTCCCTCATATTTGTTAAACTTAATATTGGGCTATAGCCAAGCGGTAAGGCAACGGACTTTGACTCCGTCATTCGCTGGTCCGAATCCAGCTAGCCCAGCCACTGAAAGCTGAGGAACTCTTTAAGTAAGCCTCAGCTTTCACTTTATAAAATATATTGAATAGCGGTATGACTAAGGCTTTATGCCTTGCCATACCACTTTTTTTACACTCCGGTTATCTTTATTCTGTCAACCTCTATTCCGGATTGTCCGTTTACAATATCCTTAATTACGATGTTTGTTTCGTCGTTCATCTCAGCTTTTTTCAGTACAACACTACATTCAGAATTCTGAATAAAAACAACACAGTCAGAAAATCCCTTAGCTTTTATCAAACCTTCAATATTACTCTGCTGCTGATATATGTTTGCTATCTGAGATGCATCTTTTACCGCCTGTATCTTTGCTGCTTCGTCGCTTGAAGCGGCTTCTAACACTTCTTTTGCCAAATCCACAGTTTCATCCTGCACCTTTTGACGATTGGTGCGAACATCTGCGAAGTATTCGTCCGTTGATTTACTTTCATTAGCTTTATCACCGCTTTCTTTGTCAGAAACAGGCTTGTCGGTTTGGTTGTTAACAAGCTGAGCCTGCCCAATTACTTCGTCTGCATTCGCCTTTACAAGGTTATTGTCAGATAACTGCCAATTCAAGTACACAGCTGCACCAAGCGCTAAAACAAGCGATGCGAGAATTATTTGTCTTTTTCCGATTTTCATTTTAAATCCTCCGTTTATTGTGATAATTTTGTTATGCAAACCCTTGCCGATGATATGTTTAAAGCCTTTGTAACGGCTTCAAGAACACGCTCACTAACAGTTGAGCTGTCTGCACCGCTGCACACAACTAACACTCCCCTTACATCCGGTTCTATTACCTTAAGCAACATTCCGTCCTCGCTGCCATCTGACCTTCGCACAGAGAAATACTGAGTTTCTATGCTTTCATCGGTGCCCTCAGACGAAGCTTTGGAAGTTGAGCTTTGCTTTTTGTTGACGGCATATACATTTTCACTGCCGTTATCAAGCGTTAAGAACACCTCGGCATTGCCAACTCCATCTATTTTTGAAATGATTTTTGATAGGTCAGCTTCCATTTTCGTTTTATATTCGCCGAGGTCGGTGTATGAATGACCTACAGTCTTTTCATTTGCATTATCATTACTGCTCCCTTTTGAGCCGCTGAAAAATGTAGATAAAAAAATCAATATCATTCCGCCGATACAAAGAGCAATAATAATCTTTTTGATTTTATCATCCTTAAAAAGAATAGAAAGCTTTGACTTTATCTCCGTTTTTTTCTCGTCATTCATTTTATTACCCTCCGACCAAAACCTTACAGTCAAGACCAAGGTTGTTTTTTATTGTGTTTTTAATTTTAAAGCCTTGCCCCCTGTCCTCTTCACTTATATATATTACAGATTCTATCCCTTTTATGTCGGTTAATTTGTCACTATCTGTTTTTATCTCAATTTTATTCGGTGTGACGCCGATACTTTTAAGCTGCTGCGCAACAAGAGCTTTAACCTTTTCCATTGCAAGGGAAGTTCCGTTTGACTGCGCTTTTTCCTCAAGCTCGTTAAAGCTTTTCTCTTTTATGTTTATGCTGTTTATTTCACTTGTTACAGCACTTACAATCCCACCGAGCGGAAGGATAATGATGGCTACCATAAAAATACCGACTGCAAACCTGACAATTTTTGATATTCCACCGTTCGGCAAAAGCATCTCGCAAATCAGACATACGGCTGCACCTGCGCAGATTGAGCATGCCCAAACTATAACTTCACTCATTTACGAACCTCCCAGTATCAACAATATTGCAGTTGAAATTATCATAACAGTCATACAGCATAGTAAAAGCACAAGAAGCAGAGTTACTACCTTTTTTACACCACATAAAAGTGCTTGTGGTGCACCAAGTGAAAAGACCTCGGCAAATGCGGCGCAACAGCTTATTGTAAATAGCCAAACTACACATTTCAGTATTGCAGGCAGATAAAGTGCAGTTGTTCCGAGAATAGCAAACACTCCGACACCCGATTTAAGAAGCTTCAGGCTACCTTGCACCGTCAAAAACGCATCACTCAAAGCACCGCCCACAACCGGTACAAAGGAGCTTATTGCAAACTTTGCCGCCTTAATACCCGTATTGTCAGCTGCGGTCCCGATAAAGCTTTGAAGAGAAATAACCGACACAAAAATTGACATCATAAACGAAATAACCCACTTAAACGCTGAATGTGCAAGGCTGATTATTCCGTTAAGCTTTATTTTGCTGCACAGCGAGGATACAACTGTAATTCCGAGCAGCATATTAAGTATTGGCGAGAGCAGCTTTGAACCTATTTGAGAAATTACCTCTCCTGATGCCATGACCGTTGTATAGTAGGATGCACCGGTGATTGAGCTTCCGGAGGCGACAAGTATTCCTGCCATTATCGGAACGTATAAAAGCATAAAGGCAGCTCCGTTTTGTATTGCTGTTACACCGACTGAGAGAGTATCGGCAACAGGAAATACAATTACTGAGCAAAGACACAGCGCTGTTATTATAGAAGCAGTACCGTCAAGTGGTGACAACCCTCCTGTACCTTTAAGGCAGTCAGAAAGCGCACAGAAGATTATTATTCCTAATACGGCGAGCATACAAGCAATTGGCTGAAAGGAGCTTTGCCCGAGCAAATTAAGTATTTCAAGCAAAAGTGAACCGACGCTTAAATTATTAAGCTGCCGCCAATCAGGAGAATCTATACCAATATCTTGCAAAGTATTCTTCGCTTCATCAGAGAGGCTATAATACAGGTCATCCGCTCCGCTTTGCTCAAGCTGTGAACTGTAATAATCCTGCAAATCCTCGCTTATTTCCGCTGCATTAGCAGATGTTATGCTTGCAGCGACAATCAGAAGCGAAAAAACAAAAATTAAAATTCTTTTCATTTTCAACACCGTTATCCGCCTATAATATTGACGGCATAATTTATTATTTCTTCGAGCAGCGGTAAACACAAAAGCACCACGGCGATTTTACCCGCTAATTCAACCTTACCTGCCAATGCTCCCTGTCCGGCATCACGGCAAGAATCTGCGCTGAACTGACAGATATAGCATATTCCGATTGACTTAAGCAGTATTGCAACATTCTTGCCTGCGTCACCTATAAGGTCTGAAAGCCGTTTAATTAGGTCAATAGCCGGTGACATTGATGTAAGGAGGACAGATAAAATAATAATTCCTGTTATTAAAGCAGTAAGCATTGCTATTTCAGGATTATACTTTTTAAGCAGAACAACAAATACAGCCGCAACTGCCGCTAAAATACAAATTACAAAAATGTCCATATTTAAAGACCAAACAGGGTTTTTATAGTTGTGAAAAGTCCGCTTATTTCGTATACCACCATGAGCAAAACAACGATAAGGCCCGCAAGCGTAGTCATCATAGCCTGCTCCTCTCTGCCGGAGCGAATAAGTACCTGGTTCAAAACGGCAACAATTATTCCGATTGCCGCTATTTTAAAAATCAAATCAACATTCATTAAATTCATCCTCTAAAGAAAAAACAGTCCTGCGCCTATACCGCAAAAGGTTCCGAGCATACGATAAAGCTTTGACTTTTTAATACTCTCTTCACGCTGAGAATCAAGAAGCTGCTTAACAAGCGATATATAAAGGTCACAGTGCGCAAGCTGACCGTCACAATCTGATAAGCCTAATTCTGAAAAAAAATCAAGCAGCAGCTTTTTATCGCTATCCTTTAACCCATATGAGCTTGAAATTGAGCTTACTGCTGTTTTTGCTGCTTTCTTAGTACCACTATGCATAAGGTTTTCCGACATTGTTATAAGCAACGGCTCAATCATCTTTTGCTCGGTGCATAACAATGTAGAAATATCGCTGAGCGTATAACCGAGTTTTTCACGCAGAGCGGTCAAAAAGAGAAGAAGTTGTTCAAAAAACAAAATTCGGTTTGTTGTTTTTCTTGAAATCAAAACTCCCGACAGAACTCCTGCGGATATTATCATCACTATTCCTGCCGCCTTTACCACCGAGCAAATCCTCCTTACTTAACACTTCCTTTATATCTCCCGGATTCTCTCGGCTTTTCAGAAAAATTATTTTATCGAATGCTCCGGTTTTGAGCAGAGCAACACCCTGAGGCTTTTTCAAAAGCTCAGAAGCGCTTCCTGCATGGAGCGTTGCAATAACTTTAACACCTGCGTTAAGGCTTTCTTCCAGAAGACTTGTTTCATTTGAAGTGCCTATTTCATCACAGATTACATAATCAGGCGAAAGACATCTGACAGCATGCATTACACCATCACTCTTTGAAAAGCCATCGAGAACATCTGAATAACCTAAATCGTTTTGCGGCACGCCTGAGAAGGTTGCGGCAAGCTCTCCCCTTTCATCTATTACAGCAGTTTTCTTAGAGTACACAGTTGAAAGCTGACGAGCTATATCCCTTAGCAGTGTAGTTTTTCCACAGCACGGTGGTCCGCAAAGCAACATGCCGCAGTTTAAATCCTTTATGTATTCAATAACCTTATCCGCACAACCAAGCAACTCTCTTGCTATACGCAGATTAATGCCTGAAATATCACGGATATTATATATCTCTCCGTTTCTGTAAACTGCTGTACCGCAAAGTCCGGCTCTATGGCCGCCTTGCATAGTGATATACCCCTTACGGATTTCATTTTGGCGACTATAAACTGAGTAACTGCAAAGGTTCTGGAAGCAGTCAGCTATATCCCTTTGTGTGGTAATTATCATTTTACCCGAAATAATCTCTGTTACTGCCTTGCTATCGGCAGTCAGATAAAAAGTATCTTTTTCGGTGCAAATCATTACCGGCTTGTTCACTCTTAGTCGGATTTCCTGTGCTGCTTTTTTGCAATCATCACTGATTCTGATTATTCGCTCATACAGACGTTGCCCTAAACCTCTCGACGCTCTATCAAAGCGTCTGATTGCGTCACGGTTTTCACTCATTTTAATCATCCTTTCGGTTTGTTCAATCAATTATATGGACGAGTCTATTAAAATATGATAAAAAAATAGCGGCCTATCCATAAAAGAACAGACCGGAAATTCAGCCGTCGTATTTAACTGTCAGGTTATTTACATATTCCTGCATCTCAACTTTTGACTTTACATTATGAGTACCGCTTAATACAGCCTGCTTATCACTATCAGGCAGCTTTGAAAAGACTATTAATGCATCGGGATTTTTCGCAAGAGCCATAGAAAAGCCAAGCGGCAATTCAGACAACATATCCATACTTACATCACCTCATGATTATAATATGAGGATTATAAGCTTTTATACTTAAGCCACTGATAGAAATAAAGACATCAAAAATCGCACAAAACTTTTGAAAAAATAATCTAAAAAAACGAAAAAAAGTCTTGACTATTTTCACTCCTTATGATATTATAATAAAGCTGATTGCACGGAGGGGTGTCCGAGCGGTTTAAGGAGCTAGTCTTGAAAACTAGTGATTCCGAAAGGAACCAAGGGTTCGAATCCCTTCCCCTCCGCCATTAATTTTTGCAAACAGCAATGTTTTAATAATTAATTGTTGTTTGCCCTACGGAGGATTACTCAAGTGGTGAAGAGGCTCCCCTGCTAAGGGAGTAGGTCGGGTAACCGGCGCGAGGGTTCAAATCCCTTGTCCTCCGCCAGAAAAACCGGCTTGTTATACAAGTCGGTTTTTCAACTTTTTTAAAAGCTTTTCAGCGTTTATTCTATGTTTCCGTAGCTCAGCTGGATAGAGCAACCGCCTCCTAAGCGGTAGGTCGGGTGTTCGAATCACCTCGGGAACGCCAAAAACGGTCACGGGCGAAGAAGTTGATTTAAGTGAGCCTCTTCCCCCACGACCGATATGTTTTTATAATATGGAGACGTATCGAAGTGGTCATAACGGGACTGACTCGAAATTTCCTAAAGCTTAGGCGGTTTTGTCCGCTTAAAATCCTTGATTCATCGGGGATTTTGAAACATTAAAATCGAATATTTTTTCCTGTTCTCTCCTGTAGTTCTCTCCAAATCGTTTTTGAACGAGAAAAACTACAGTTTAGAAGATACACGGAGAGTTGTCCGAGAGGTCGAAGGTGCGACACTCGAAATGTCGTGTACAGAAATGTACCTAGGGTTCGAATCCCTAACTCTCCGCCATTGAAAAAGCCTGTAATCAAGCCGATTTCAGGCTTTTTCTTTTTGCTTTTTTAAAAACAAGTGGTCAGAGAGTACAACATTTTTTCCTTACCTCAATTTGAGGTTTCACCGCTCCAGCGGCTTGTGAAGCCGCCTGTTTCAGGTAATTGCAATCCGCTTTCCATTGCTTGTGCAGAAGAGATTTTTGCACTGTAATCAAGATGAGCATAAATATTTGCCGTCGTAGAAAAATCCGAGTGACCAAGCCATTCCTGAATATGCTTTAAGGGTACACCGTTTGCGAGTAGTAGTGATGCACAACTATGACGAAGATCGTGGAAACGCATACGACGCAGTCCCTTCTTTTCAAGAATTTCGGGAAAACGTGAGGTCAGGTAATGTGCCTTCAATCTTTCTCCCATTTCATCCACAAACACATAACCGTCGTATTGATAGTTGTAGCAATTTCCACAGACCTTTTTATTAAGTTTCTGTGCTTCCTTGACTTGCATAAAGTAATCCTTGAAGCTACCCACAAGCGGCAAAGTACGAAGGCTGGATTTTGTTTTTGCAGACTCCTTTTCAATCTCTTGATACTTGCCGCCCAAATTGATGGAGGTTACGGTTCGTTTAATTGAAATTGTCCCTAGTTCAAAGTCAATGGCATCCCATTTGAGTCCCAATACCTCACCACGCCGTAGCCCATAGAAAGCCGCCACCAATACGGGAAGCTCCAACTTTGTCCCCTTGATTGCTTCAAACATTTTTTGCGTTTCCTCTGCGGATAAGAATACCGGTTGAAAATCATTCTTCCTTGGGCGATCCACCTTGGAGGCAACATTCTGAATGATCATATCGGTTTTCACAGCGTATTTTAGAGCTGAGTGGATAACAGCGTGATAATGAATGACGGTGTTCGGCTTAACGACTTTAAGCTTTTCGGAATAGAAGCTTTGAATGTGCCTTGCCTCAAGTTCCCGTAGTGTCAGCTTTTTTTGACGGAAGTACGGCTCAATAGAACTTTTAATAAGCCCTACGTATGAACTGTAAGTAGCAATTGCCAAACGCCCCTTTGCAATCTCAAGCCATTCAAGTAAATAATCAGCAAACAACATATCTGCGCTCAAATCGTTTACTTCGGTGGGAATGACAAATTCTCTCCGTATTCTTGATAACTCCGCTTGAGCCTTGCGCTTGTTTCCCTTTTCGGGTAGTCCGAGGGGAATCCATTTTGTTTGTCTTTTTTCGCCGTTGTTTCAACTGAGCACGGCGTAATAATAACCTTTTTTAATTTGCAGATGTCCTGCTACCATTTTATTTTCCTCCTCGTATAATATGTTTATAGCCCAAAAACCAGGCTATAAATTAGTTGATCGGTTTAATCATACCCATGATATAATTGACATAGGTCGATCAGGTAAATAGTTCTTTTTCCTCCTGTTGAGCCGTAAACGGCTGCTTCATATATAGTCAGTTCCCCTGACACGGAAGTAAACTTCAAACCACCGGCTGTTTGTCGGAAGAGTGGATTGCCATTTAGCAGTGTGGCTCGCATCGGTTCATCTCCGACTGAATTCTTATATGCGAGGGTGTTGATGCTCCGTGATCATGGGTATCATCAAGCCGATTGACCTTAATCCAAACAGAAAAGAGGTGATTTTTATGTCCAAACTTTACGTAGGAATAGATGTCAGCAGCAGAAACAATGTCGTTTATCTGATGAAGCCTGACGGTTCAAAGCACAGCAATTTTTCGGTGGAAAACTCCCCGAAAGGCTCTGCTGAGCTTGTTAAACAAATCGTCAAGGCACTAACATCTTACAACCTGACAGAGGTTACTGTCGGTCTTGAATCAACAGGCTGTTATGGTGACCACCTCGTTTATTTCCTGAAGGGAAATGCAGAGCTGGCAAAGTTTAACAGGAGTATCCATGTCCTCAATCCCAAGCAGGTCAAAAAATTCAAAGATACATACAATGACCTGCAAAAGAATGACTACATAGATTCTTTTGTAATTGCAGACTGTCTGCGGTTCGGAAGAATCAACAAAGAGGTATACATGGATGACGCCCGATTCAAAGCTCTCCTGATCCTTACACGACAACGTTTCTTTGCAGTCCAGTCTCTGACTGCGGAAAAGCAGCGTTTTTTAAACGTTATCTTCAAGAAGTATTCTTCCTTAGTGCAGAACAAGGTGTTTTCCAACACCTTTGGTGCTTCGGCTCTTGCTCTCTATGAAGAGTTCGATTCCGCAGACACCTTAGCTTATATGGACTTACATGAGCTGACTGACTTCTTAATTGAGAAGAGCAAAAACCGTTTTTCCGATTCCGAAGCAGTAGCCAAAGCCATACAGAAAGCAGCTCGCAGCTCTTACAGGCTGCCTAAAACGGTAAATGATTCCGTTAATCAGGTGCTTTCCTCTTCTATCAGCCTTATCAGAGCTTTAGAGCAGCAAATCAAAGTGCTTGACAAGGCTATTGCTGAACAAATGCAACTTATCCCCAACACTTTGCAGTCGATTCCGGGCATAGGTCCTGTTTATTCAGCAGGAATTATCGCAGAGATCGGTGATATCCACCGCTTCAAAAATCAGTCTGCACTCGGCAAATACGCCGGACTTGCATGGACTCAGAACCAGTCCGGTGACTTTGAAAGCAAAAATACAAAGCTCATTCGCTCAGGAAACAAATTCCTTAAATACTACCTTTGTGAAGCTACACTTTCCCTTGTACGATGCGATACAGAGTACAGTCGCTTCTACCACCTCAAATACAATGAGGTAAACAAAGGTCAACACAAACGTGCCCTCGCATTAACTGCCCGTAAATTTGTGCGTCTTGTCTATGCTCTGCTCATAGACAACAAACTTTATACTCCGTCAGAGCTTTGATTCTGCTCTGATTTTCTCTCAGCCCTGCTTCAAAAAATTTTGAATCGACAGGGCTTGGGCGGGTGTTTTTTGCCTTTGCTGAAATCAGCTAAAACAATCTCTTTTTTATTCATTTTCCTCTTGACATTTCACCACCGGACTATAAATTTAGATTAGCACACAGAACGAACTCCAAACCAACGTGTATATTATAGCGCCGATTTGGAGTTCTCTCCATTGTGCAAATTGTTACGCCGCAAACACTTTGGTTCGAATCAGCGTGCGTCTCGGCTTCGGTCTCGCTGTCGCTTCAGCAGTTCCAAACCCTTGACAATATCTTTTTTGATTTGCTCGTCCGTATAGTTCGGCGGAAAGTATTTTTGAAGGTCGTCACGCTTGAATTTTATCTGCTCTTGCTGATTTGGTTTTTCCTCCGACATAATCTCATAAATCGCATTGCGGTCGAGTAATCCCTCTTGCGATAACTTCTTGAGCCGTATACTTTGTGCGTGAGACGGTGTGCAGTCGTTTAGCTCTATTGCATCGAGCAGTACGAGCTGTTCCGAGTGCTCCAAGTAGGAGATCTCCACCGCAGGACTGAAAGCGATTTTGTTTTCGTCCACCATTGTGAGCAGCTCGGGAATTAGGTAGGTCAAGCGAATATATCTCTGAATTTGCGTTTCGCTTGTTTTAGCATCCGCCGCTACAATGCTTCGTGATAACAACTTCTGTCCAACTTGGACAGAAGTAATACCTTGATGTTTTATTGCATCGAGCTTCATCTTATAAGCAAATGCCTTTTCGCTGGGTAAAATGGTTTCTCTTTGCAGGTTAGCATCTACCATTGCAATCACAGCTTCATCGTCGGACATCTCACGAACGATTACGGGCATTGTTTCCAAACCCAACACCTGACACGCCGCAAGTCGTCTGTGCCCTGAGATCAATTCAAAGCCGCCCTCAGACATTGGTCTTGCAAGTGCCGGAGTGATTGCGCCCACTTTGCGGATGCTTTCAATCATTCGTTCCATTTCCTCGTTATTCAAAATCTTAAAAGGGTGATCTTTGAAGGGGTGCAGCTCGGCAAGTGGTATATTTTGAACTTTTTCAAGCTTTGCATCGTCCCGCATTTCTTGCGTGGTGAAAATATCGTCATAGGACGGTAAGATAAAATCCGATTTTCGTTTTGTCATTTTGCATTATTCCTTTCTTATTTCCATTTGAGGTTGCTTTGCTGTGGTCGCAGGAAGGTAGCTTCCACGTCAGCTTGAAACTGATGCCAACGCAAAGCTTCCGTTTTTAACATCGGTGCATCAATAAATCCAAGTGCGTGTGCTTTCACCGCAAGCTGATTGATGTTGTTGCCGATGGCGGACAATTTTCGCATTTCTTCATAGAAATTGCTGTCCGGCTTTTCTCTTGGCTCATAGCCTCGAATCAGTAAGCGAACCACCGCCGTTTCTGAAATTCCTGCGAGCTCTGCTTTCCTTTTAAGCTCTGCCACCTCTTGGGGTGAGAGCCAAAACTGTTTCTTAATTCTTTTATTCATAATCGTTCCTTTCCTTAGAGGTTTTAGGAGACTTCCTAACGAGTTTTTACTGTTTGGGAGTACAAACAGTCTGCTCGCTGCGTCGTTGCAAGCTTCATATCCTTCGTTCTGCCGCAAGCGGCAGAACTCATTCATTTCGCTGCAACTCCTTTCCCCAAAAAGTCGTTTGACTTTTCGGGGACCCCGAAATTCGCCTAAAACCTCTGCTCCGTTTTATTTACTTCAGTAAGTCCTCTATCACACTTAGTCGATGGAGGATTTCGCTTTTTTCAAGCGAGTCCAAATCCTTTTTCAGTTGTCCTATCAGTCGAAAAGTCTTGTAGATTTTCTCATTGGTTGCAGCTTTTACATCTTTTCCAAGCCCCAATCTTCTGAGATATTCTGACAGAGAAAGTCCGCAATAAAATGCACTTTCGTTAAGCTTTTCTTTTTCGGCGGGTGTTACTCTTACGTTAATTCCTTGTGTTTTACTCCTCATAAAAAATCTAATCCTTTCTGTTGTTTGTGACGACAATGACGGTTGTGACGGTGTTTTCTATATAGAGATCTCGCTGTCATTTCCGTCACCGCTGTCATTCATTACAAGTCGAATCAAGCGGCTTGTCCCTGTGCGTTTCGTTCTGTACTCAATGCCTTGCGGTGCTAAAACCTCTGCTGAAAACCTTGCAAGAAGTTTCGTTACCACGTTCGCCGTGACTTCGGTTTCGTTCATTTCGATAAGTAGTTGACTTGCTGTACCTTGCCAAGTTTTGTGCAAGGCTATGAACTGAACGAGCCGAAAAAGAAAATCGGGGATCTTTTCACGTTGAAGATCATCGGCATTTTTTCGTTCCACAAGCTCCCATAAATGCGTACCGTTATCGAACTTCAAAGTCAGCTCCTGATACTCGATATCTCGTCCCGTTGCAAGGAGTGTCCCCATTTCACTGGAGCGACTTCGCTTCAAAATAAAGCTCGTATCGGCGGCTCCCGTGATGCCCGTCGAGCCTGTTACTTCGTTAAACGGATCGTTTGCATCCTTCATCTTGCGAACGTGATGGACTACCACTACCGCTATCCCGAACTTCTCCGAAATGGTTTTCAGCGCCGTGATATCGTCGTAATCTCCCGCATACATTCCACTTTTACCAAGAGTGTTTCGAGAATCACGCACCTTCTGAAAGGTGTCGATAATCACAAGCTTTGTGTTCGGAAAGTCCGTTAGATATTGTTCGATCTGCTGCTCCAAGCCGTTCCCGATTTGATAGCTTGTGGTGGCAATTCGAAGCTCGGCAGGTGCTTCATCCGTGAGCTGGTACAAGCGGTTTTGTATGCGAATGTGGGTATCCTCCAAGCATAAATACAACACATCACACTTGTGGGTTTCAAAATCCCACACAGGATTTCCACGTGCTACTTGCATACCAAGCCACAGCATCAGCCAGCTTTTACCGATCTTGCTTGGGCCTGACAACACGCTCAATCCTTGGGGTATCAACCCTTCCACAATAAACAAAGTCTTGCGAAGCGGTGTTGATAACAAGGTATCCGCATCAACTGTTTTTAGCTTTTTAACTTGCATTTTTCTCACCTCCTTCCTCCATAACGTAATTGATGACATTGACCTTCGGTATCTTAAAGGCATTTCCAATTTTGATGCCGGAGATATATCCGTCATTAATCAGGTCATATACCAAGTGTCGGCTAATGCCCAGCATCTTCTGAAGCTGAGCAACGGTTACGATGTCCGGATAGTCCGGAAACATCATCTTGTAGAGTTCTCTTAACTCTGATTTTCTCATAGCTTTTTAACCTCCTTTACAGCTATGTAAGAAGGCAGCTATCGCAAGGAAGCAACGCCTACGGTAACTACCTTTGCCGTTCTATCCGAACATCGTTCCTGCCCCGGGCTCTCACCGGAACGTTTTGTTTTTCTTGGCACGCTTGCTTTTTCGGAAGATCGTGGCATACTTCCCTGAAAAACATATTCTGCTCGGACGGTCATTTAATTGTAACGAGGGGCTTTTCTGTTTTTATCCCTCTACTTGTTCCGAATGGGATCAGGGAATGTACACCCCCCTCTACAGAAAAAAATTTTCAGCTAAAAATAAAAAACAGCCGGAAACCCTTTATTTACGGGAATTTTCGGCTGAAAAAATATTTTGAAAATTTTTTGAAATAGATAGAAAAACGGGTAAGAATCTGCTATAATGATAAAAAGGTCAACTTATGATATGACGGTGATGCTATGATTTTAAAAAGAATACCCGACAAACTGAAAACAGATATTGAGCTGTTTCGCTCATCTCATACCAACACTAACGATGTGATGTTCTTCTCGGCAGATTCGGGAATGGGCAAAACCTATGCGGCGTTATCTTACTGTGCCGAAAATAAGGATAGCCTGTACTTTTCTTTTCGGCATATCAGCGCTGAGCTTGCTCTAAAAACATTTGCGGAGCGTTATCCCGACATCTTTAAAGATTATACAAATTGGATAACGTTTTTTGATTCTCTGCGGATTTATGGCGAAGAAAAACGCCCAATAGTCTTTTTTGACGACGTGGGCGAGCGAAATGATAAGAATGATTTTTATGCTGCGCTAAAGAAATTTTTAGAAGAAAGTTGTTCTTGCGGAGTGCTTGTAATCTTAATAGGCAGACCATGGGAACAAATTGAAATTCCCTGTAAAACGGTATCTATAACGCCATATTCAACGCAGGAGATTTCCGAAACGCTGTCCGTAAGTG
The DNA here is from genome assembly GCF_024433635.1 of Ruminococcus sp. zg-924. GTDB lineage: Bacteria > Bacillota > Clostridia > Oscillospirales > Acutalibacteraceae > UBA7067. The sequence continues at coordinate 62,942 of NZ_WNJZ01000005.1, forward strand.
ACAAAGAATCGGTAAACATCTTTTCTTTTACGGCAGGCATTACTGAGCTTTTATCCTTATACGACACAAGTCTATCTTTTGAGGAAAATGTAAAGGTGGCGCTTCACATTAATTCGCCGTTTTACCGCTTAATGAATAATAAAATGTGTGAATGCTTCCGAACACCCGAAAGCTACAATACACTATTATATGCAATGGTAAAAGGTTATAATCGAATCAGCGAATTGGCAGCGTTTTCAGGTTATCCAAAAAACAAATGCGATAAATACATTAAAACTCTGTGTGAATTTGGTCTTGTTCGAAAAGAACCCGAAAGAAACGGTCATACAAAGTATTATCCGGCAAATAGTTATATTGCGCTGTGGTATAAAACTATGCTGACCGCCGTCCCAAATGCAGACGGAAGCTTTGGCGAAGATGTTTATGAGCGTTTTATGAGATATTTCAGCGATGTTGTTCTTTTCGCATTTTATAAAGAAATGTGTGCCTATTGGTTGGAGAAAAACATTAACTCTATTTCGACCGAATACATCGATACCAAAGATTTAAGCTATCAGAACGTCAAAGTCGGCGATGTGACCTTTGATTTTGCCTGCGAGAAAAAACGTGCAGTATATGCGTATTACGATTCAACTCCCGGTGGAAAGCTTACGCAAAAGCTCTGGAAAGAGATTGAGAACAGTACTACAAAGGACAGACCGTTTTACGAGAATGAATATGTCATCTGCACCGTAAACCGTGTGCCGGACAGTTTTTGGACTTTGAGTAAGCGTTATGATAATGTGCATATCGTTCAACTTAAATCTCTTTTTGCTACATATAACAAAGAATATAACCGCCGAATGCACCCACGCTTTGTTCCATCGTTTGTGTGAAATCAGTATGGATGCCAACAGCCCGCAAAAGTATTAACACTAAAGTTCTAAAGTGTCAATTTGATACTTTGGAATGGATTTAAAGGGTAAATATGGAGCAGAAACAGCAAAAGGTCGCACCATCCGATGCGACCTTTTGCTGCTCTTTATTATACTTTCAGGACGTCAATGTCCTCAAACATAAACTGGATTTTATCGATTTTCTTTGCCGTGTGATAATGTCCGCAGTACCAACGCTTATAATTGAGATTTTTCTCAATTTTCCCAAGCCACTCCTCTGTACTTTTATCAACTGTACTTTGGTCAAGTCCCTGAATAAAGATCTCGACAGGTTCGTATTTTATGGGACAGGTGTGTGATAGGACAATATCGATTTTGTTTTCTCGGTGGGTAAGTTGCTCCTCTACATACGATTTGATTTCCTCAGAGGGCTGTTCGTTTTCGAACCACGCCCAGCCTCTCGAAAGGCGGCAAAATTTATCTACGCTGTATGCACCGCCGATTACAATGCAGGAATACCCATCAAAGTTATAAACTTCTCCGTCCTTTGCGAAAAGGATCTTTGGATACTCCTTCTCATACCAAACTGTTCCGCCGCAGTATTCCTTTGCTTGATATGTTGGAATATCCGTTGGACGCATTTCGTGGTTTCCGTGAATGCAGAACGTCGTAAACGAAAAGCTGTTCACAAAGTGCTTGCGGGTTTCATCTTTCCAGCCAGTGTAATAGTTCAGCCCTGCATCGCAGAGCACGATCATTGTATCATTCTCGGTAGGTTGTATTCGCTCCTCAAATTCGATAAAACGCCCGAAATCGCCGTGCGTATCTCCGGTTATGTAAAACACAATAATTCACCATCGCAAATAATTTGCTTTTTGACTCTTTATAGATATTTCTCTTTAAGTAGCTTTGCTACCCGAATATGTGCAATATTTGAACTTTTATATAATTCTTCAACGACCTCAGGAACCGTCTTCTCAGAGAATATACCCTTATTTTCTTTTTCTGTGTCGATTCCAAAATAGTTCAAAAAGGTCTTGCTTAACCAGCCTTTATATTCTTCCGTTCTAAACAACTTTTCCTCTATTGCTGTTAAACTTAGTCCTTTAAAGAGATAATAGTATATAATTTCAGGTACAAGATCATCAATACTTCTGTGATTAAATAAATCATATGTCTTAAACATAAAAATTCCCCTTTCATTATGATAATTCAACCAATCCATTTTTTTATGGTAGTTAAAGATAAGTTCTCAATACCGTCTAAGCAACAATCATATTCTGCATTATATACTCCCTCAGGAGTTTTTTCGGCGAAATGCGGGACATTTGCTGCATCAAAAAACTTGATATTATTATCTAGGTATATTTTGTCATACTTAATATCTTCAAGTAACTCTGAATCTATTTGAGTTGTTATGGCATCAATATGAAGCATTAATGCATAATTATCCGAGAAAAGAGAGCGCATTGAAGATATGACATCGCCCAAAGAAATGCCAAAGTCGCTTTTCTGAAGCATTATAGATGCAACTTTTATATCGTAAAGTTCGCTTAAAAGTTGGTCATGCTTAAAATGATGCGTACGATCTGTTTTTAAAGTGGATTTAATCTCTAGTCTTTTTTCTTCATTTAACGAGAAATCGAATTTCATTCGATTTCTTGACTGCCAATACTTGCTAAGATCAATCCCATTATTATAAAAATATTGTATTGTATATAGTTCTGCGAATAGTCCTTGCAGTTCCATCTCTGAAACTCTTTTTTTCTTATCGAATAATGTTGAGAGTGATGAAAAGAGTTTTGGCAAATAATATTGGTCATTTTCTGTTTCTTGAATTGCAAAAGCGTATGTTAGTCGTATAAAAGCTTCAATTTTTTCTTTGCTATGATCTTTACATATAAGAAGATGCATGGTTTTTTTCTGCAATACGCCATCAATAGAAAAAGTGCAGTTTCTATTATAAAAAAACTTTAGGGATCTTGTTTCCTGACAAATTGAATGTGTCTTTTGAGAAACCGAAGAAATCATAAATACTATTCTGCTCTGACTGTCAATTCCATAAAAACATTTTTGATTATCTGCCGCAAAGACCATGTAGTCCACTTCGGGTATGGTTATGGCAGAAATTCTGTTCATAATATCATTATATGTCATTTTTTCTCACCACCAATCTGGACAATTCGTTTGCACACCACTCTGGCATATACATTGCCAAAACAGGAGAATAAAACTTAGTGCTCCCATTATTACTAGGCATAATATAGTGAATTTGCAACTGTAGATGGTCAGGCTCTTTATCTGCTAAACTACGATCCCCTTCATAGTAGGAGGGACTTGATGTATTAGGATTTCGACCTTGGAATAACTGCTGAATTGTGCCATCCTCGTTTATTTTACGAATGGAGTGCTCTTTATCACGTACCCAAACAATGTCGATTTCAGGATTCAGTTTAAGTTTTCTAAGTGCCTCATATAATAACTCAAAATACTCTTTGTTGAGTATCTCTCCGTCTGCGTATTTTAGATCAAATAGAACCTTTTCGCATAAATCAAAAAAAGATTGATTTCGTATAATAGCATGGATCTGAACGGGATTATATTTTTCAGTTATAACCAGATCTTTATTATCGTTACGATACTTCATAATAATTTGTTTGTTAAATTCCGCATCGAGTTCAGAAAAGTTAAATAATTTCTGAGGTTTCCACTCAGAGAGCTCATACTGTTCAGTTCTTGCCACATTTCTACGGGTAAGTTGCAAAAAAGCACTTCTCGCTAAAGTAAAGATGCGCGGCATGTCTTTAAATGGAATTCCCCGATCTTGAGCTCGTTCAATAGATGCCCACATATCTTCATCATGCTCTAAAATGCTAGTGAAATCGTCTTTAATATCTTTTGTAGTAAAGACACGACAAACGTCAAGGTATTTTGCTTTATACCCAAACCAACGAGCTCGCTGCTCTGTGTTGTCTACATTACTTTTTCCTTTTGCCCGTCTTGTTATATATGTAACAGAAAGACCTTTAATCGTTATTCCACGTTCTACTAGGTTGCCGCCAACAAATATGTTAGTTTTGTATAGGGCGGAATTTTCGCTGGCATTTTCTTCACTATTGCAAATCAAAACAGGTGAACATTCCTTGATTCGGTCAAGTATTGTTTTTTCAAGTTCGTTAAAGGGTACGCAAATTACACCATCATTAACAAATGATTGATATGCATTTAAAAGCTGCTTTTGAAGCGATATATAAGAGATGTCATTTCTACCGGAAAGTTTAATTTTTGCTTTGGTTTTCCAGTCAGATAGGATTGTTTGAATTTTGTTTACAACAATTCTATGATCATATTTCTTTTGACTTGGGTGAATGAGCATCGCATGATTCCCAACATCTCCTCGACTTCTTCTAATTGCATTACCTACAAAAAACATCGCCATTGCATTGTAAACAGATTGCGGAACGCCAACATCATCCAAAAGATTGCCTTCTGTGGGCGGAATTTCATATATAAATTTATCACAATTTTCCCCATGGAACTCTTGAAGACCGCAATAGCCTTCACCCGGATAGACTAATTCCCCGAAATCAGGAGCAAGTTTGTCAAATGCTTTTATCAAAATATTTGCCTGTGGGGTTGCTGTAATAGATAAAAAGCAATGTCGATTTAATCTGTTTTTCAATTTTACGACAGATTCATATGTTGTACTCATAGAATTCAAATATGCTTTGGCATTTAAGGTGGCTTGATCCCCTTCATCATCAATAACAAGTATTGGCTGATTAGCCAAATAATTATTATCAAAAATTTCAGCAATTTGATCTATGTGCTTATAATGTTTCAATCCTACTATAATCACTTTACGACCATTTTCTATAAATTCCTTAATTTGCTCAGGATTAATAAGGGATTTATTATCATTGGTTTTCAAAACTGTAAGTTTTTCCGCATCAACATTAAATGCAGATTTTATTCGGGAAGCATTTTGCTTTAACAGTTGGAGCGTATTCCCTCCTAAAACTACAGCAATGTTATATCCGTTATCAAAAGCCAATGCAAGAACTGAAATGAAATTTGAAGTCTTGCCGCTCTGAACCTTGCCGATTACAATACCTGTTTCCGCAACGCTGGTTTCGTGTTGGGGATTCGGGCATCTACTTAAAATGCGTGTGGCATTTGAAAATAATGAGTCAATCGCTTCCGGTGTCATATCATCATTGATCATTTGCCTTTCAACGTTACTTCTAAAATAACCATCAAATTTAATAGTCCATGGTGTCTGGTTATCATCTAGAAGAGCAACGGGAATCAATTCATTAGTCATCAATTATCACCCTTTCTGACGCTGTCTAGAATTTCGTTCATTTTCACTCTTATATCTCCTGCGTCAATTCTCCCGTCGGGAGATTGCATAAAAGACTCTACCTCAGCAAGCACTAAAGAAATCGCCATTTTCATCATTATTGGCAAAAATTCCTTTTTTTCGATTAGCGGTTTAAAAAAGGAATGTCTCATATTAATTGATAAAGTGTATTCATGTTTATCATTATTTTCCACCAACAACCAGTGTGCGGCAGGACTTGACATATCGAGAATTATATGAAAAAGATATGAAATCCCCTTGTAAGTGAAAGAATAGTCAACATGGCTTCCGCCCTCTACCGCAACACAATCATCGTCAGCAACAACCTCTTCCGGTTCATTTTGTGATTCGCTTTTAGAGAATTCCGGCGTATCAGACTCAAGACTTGCAGGAGTCTCAGATTTCTCCGAATCATCAATAATTTCTACATTTGCGTTTTCAACAACTCCTGAGTCTGATAGCCCCTGAACTGCAGCATTTACCAGATCATTTGTATTTATTTTTTCCCGCACTCGAATAATATCAGCTTTCCGTCGATAGTCTTGGGTTAATTCTTTGAGTTTGTCAATAAACGCTTCTTCTAGACCGCTATTATGCCAATCAAAGTTATCTTTGGCTTGTGTTACTGGCCAATTGTCCATGCTTAACTCGCCGTACAAACGTTGCCAAGCATAGGAGTTTGAATCTCCAAATAACTCACTGGGGCGATAATTCCCCTCGGTTCCTCCAATTATTACCCGTCCACGCCGCAAGAGGGTGAATCCGGCATCTTTTACACTACCGGGTATCCGAATGGCAACAAATCCAGAAACTTTTAACTGCTTGCCTTCGTGGTCTATTTCAAAATCAATTTCTTTCTTCCACTCTTTAATTTGACCATTAATTTCTTCTTTAAATACAGGTGCCTCCTTGAATTGGAGAAGGTTACCATTATAATATATTTTTACATAGCCACTACGAATATCCTCTCTATATGTACTGCTTAATAACTCCTTAACCTTTCCAATTGTACGAGAGCCTTTTATTTTTTTATTTAGATTTCTAATGACGATTTTAGTAAAGTGATCTTTGGAACTAACTATTTCTTCTTGAACATCAATCTCTTCTGTTCGGTATTTTCCAAGTTCATCAATATTGATTTCTGTGTAATATTTGTTTTTTGAGTTCAAACGCGTAGACTCGACAGACCACAATGATCCAAACCAGCAAGCCGCAGTTTTCAGCCCCATCCCAAACTCATTGCGCCCAGTTGTATTTTGTGGGGGTTTATCAAGTATGACTGCTCGCTGAAAGTCAGACCATTCCATTCCGTATGCATCATCACAGATCTCAATCCTATCGCCACCGTCTTTATCTTCGATATAATCAATGGTAATGCACAAACCTTTTGCATATTTTTGGGACATCAATTCATCTTTATGATCATAAAAACTTTGTGTTGAATTATCCACGAACTCGGCTATAGCAGTCCATGGTTGATAACTCAGTCTTTTATATGTAGCATATACACTACTGGTAGGTCGAATATTGATTTTTTTAGCCATTTGTCTGCACCTGCCTTTGTGTTGTCTTTTTCCCTAACCTAAACAATTCGCTTGAAAACATACGGAGTAATTCAACATTTACCGAATTACCCAGCTGCCGGTATGAAGTTGAATCAATATCACCAAATTCATAATCCGAAGCAAAACTTTGGAGTTTTGCAGCCTCCTTTGGTGTAATATATCGATAGTGATTAGCATCCCTATCCCATATAATTGGAGTGTTTTTCATCGCCACAAGAGATGGAAAATAATTTGGACGCTTTACTCGTACTCCCGATTGTCTAATCTGAATTATTCCATCCTTTATAGATGAACAGTCGGTTCCAGCATTCCATTCAAACTTCTGATGTATTAATAATCGATCACACATATGATATTTTTCTAACCAGTTTTCAATAAACTCTATATTATTAACATACATAGTTCGGCTTTTCATCACTAGCTCTTTTTTCCAATCCGGCATTTCTTGAAATCCAATCGTTTCATCATTCTTATACTCATCTTCATCATATATACCTATTCCTGCCTTATGAATCCAAAAAGGACTCGCTAACCCCTTTATATTGGCTCTGAACTCTTCCCAAATATTGAGTAACTCTTCAATCTCATTAGAAACATAATATTTGGAATCCACATTTTTATCTAGAATATAAGTCAAACAATTACCATTTTCAGCGCATGGATGCTTTTTTTCGTCTATATGTAGCAACTTACGTGATAAGAAGCCATCAGGAAGTTTAATTCGTTTGTCGATGACGGATTCTTTAATTCCCAAGATGAAAACTCGTTCACGTACTTGCGGAATTCCAAAATGATGAGGAGATTCTATGATAGGCTCTTCTGTTATAATAAAACCTTGATCCTTTAATTCTTTGCAAATAATAGTCCAATTTTCATCCTTGTCTGCTAAATTTCGAACATTTTCCAAAATAATATATTTACATTCGGGATGTTCTCTTAGTATATCAATGATTCTGTAGAATAATTGACCTCTTTCGTCTTTCCAACCGTTATCTTTTTCAATCACATCAAACCCATTTTGAAGTCCTGCTTTTGAAAATGTTTGGCACGGGAAACCACCGCACAGTACATCAAATTGAGGAATGATTTTCTTCTTTATTGCAGATTTTATATCTCCAGCAATAATAAATTCATCATTCTTACAGAAATTTTTTTTATATACTTCTCTACATTGCAAACTTATATCACAAGCAAATACACAGTTCCCTCCTAGTGAGATCATCGCTTGATGAAAGCCACCTATGCCGCAGAATAAGTCAATAAAGGTAAAATTGTTATTGCCTTTATGCCTTCGATCCACTGGTTTGATTGCATCTTCTGGAATCATCCAACCCATCTTGGTGTCCTTATACGCTCCGCTTATTCGATTTTCCCGGCACAACTTAGAAACCATTCCAGTTCCAAGTCCCCACTCTTTAGCTTTATCTGCAATCCGACAATACTGCATAGGATTTTTACTCTTCTTTCTTTTTAATTCACTAATTTATCTCTGTTAAGACATTTCCATAACTCACTAGCGTCACATTGCCCATCTCATTTGCTTTATCAATGCACCCTTTGGTGAATCCAGACTTTGCAAAGAGATAGTAGTGCACCTTTTTGTATGAGAACAGTTCGCTGCGTTTCACAAGCGTTTCTAAAACGCCGAGATCGACTTTCTCATTTGTCCATTTACACTCTCCGAAAAGAGCCGTGTTTTTATCCTGCTCTGCCAGAATGTCGATTTCTGCTTGACTTTTTTCTACGGGATCGTTACCCCACCAGCGTCCGAGAGAGGAAAACTCGACCGGACATTTGCCGGCAAGCAATAACTTCCAAAGGTATTGCTTGCATATTTCCTCGAACGCTTTGCCCATATAGGCTGACAGATACGGTTCAATACGTTTATAAGCAAGATTCGCAGCTCCACGAGCAATAATAGAGTTGTTTTCCGGTATGAAGCGATACCAAAAACGGAACATATTATCCTCAATAGAGTAGACCGATTTACGAGATGCTTTTTCGCCGTATGGCGTTTCTTTTTGAATGATACCGAGGGATACGAGATTCTTCACATAAGCCGAGCAGATATTTGTATCCTCGCCGACTTTGCCGGAGATCTCGGACATACGAGAAGCGCCTGTTGCAATCGCAGTAATGATTGCGTTATAAAGAGCCGGTTCCCGCACTTCCTGCTTGAGTAAGTTTTCAGGCTCCTCAAAGAGGGCAGAGGTAGGATTCAGATAGGTGTTTTTAATGTTATCCTCAACACTCAGCGCATCGTTCATCTGAAGCAGATACTGTGGTGTGCCGCCGACAATTCCATAGATCAGTGCCTTATCCTCATCTGAGAAATTCTTAAAGTAACGGCAAGTCTCGTCAAAGTCAAAGGGGACAAGCTTCATTTGCGCTGTTCTTCTGCCGTAAAGCGGAGCTTTATAGGCAAGGACGTGATCCTCCATATAGGACATAGAGGAACCGCAGAGAATCAGCATCAGTTTGGAGCTATCTTTATATTTATCAATTAGTAGCTGAAGTGTTGAGGCAAGGCTTTTGGACGACCGTGCAACATAGGGATATTCGTCGATAGCAAGAATCAGTCTTTCTTTTTCGGACAGTTTGAAAACATACTCTAAAGCTGCCTGAAAGGAAAGAAAGGAGGTCTCCGTTTCAATTCCGGTGTTATACTCAATGATGCTTTTGCTGAAGTTTTCGAGGTTTTGCTTAGCGTTACTTTCAACGCCCATAAAATAGATTGCGTTTTTGCCCTCGATAAACTGATTGATCAGTGCAGTTTTTCCGACACGACGCCGACCATATATTACGGTAAATTCAAACTTATTTGATGCATATAGCTTGTTCAGCGTTGCAAGCTCACGCTCTCTACCAATAAACATTGCAGTACCTCCATCTTAGAGTGATTACAGTATAACACATAAAAGCAAATTAGTCAAGTACGATTCGGCAACTCTTACTTGACTAAATCTGAAATATCTGAAAAATAGAAAACAAAACAGGTACAGGAGCTGTTTACTCCCATACCTGTTGATAATCCATTATATAAAAACTACTTCGGAATTAACGATCTCCCGAACTCTTGCTTGTATATTGTTCATTTTCTGTAACCACGCCATCTGATCAATTGCTTTGAGATGTTCGTCAATGCCTTCTTGTGCTGCATATTCATTTACCAACCGAGAAAAGAGATCTTGCGCTTGTTCTTCGATGTCTGCGAGGTGGGAATGTAGCTTGCCGGAAGTGAGCAGGTTGTAGTACAAGATTTTACGGTGGTGCTTCAAGTAGTTTAATCTACGCTGTCCCCATACACCGATGGGGCGTTCTTCTTCGGTGGGTGGGAGCAGGTTTGGCAGTTGATAATCGCCTTGCATCGTGTATGTACCGCCCTGCTGCTCAAATATTGATTTCATATGTAATCCTCCTTTACGATTCCTTCAGTAAGTCCTCAAACGGTGTTTCGGTTGATATAAAAGCATCATAGGCGAAGTTTGCGCCGAAACGAAATCCCATAATGAAGTTATTAAGGTTGGATTCGCCGTTGACGATGCTCCAAGCATTTGAGAAGTCGAGGAACCATTTCTTTTGTTCATCCTGAAGGGCGTTCGTGAGCTGCTCTTCGGTTTTGGACAGCACTGCCATTTCCTTTTGTACCATCTTATTCTTCTTAATGCTACGAGCCTGCGGATCAATATTTCCATAATAAAATTCTTCTATAAATCGTGCCATTGTCTGCACCCCCTTACGGCTATAGTGTAGCAAAAAGTAATTCGGTGTGCGATTGTGCAAATTTTGAAATCGCACATTGAAAAAGCACCCACCCGAAGGTGGATGCTCAGAAGCGGTTATTTTCTCCGTTCTTTCTGCATAAGGTGATGGAACTCATTGATCGTCTGTATATGCCAAGAAGTCTTACGGACAATACTGCGAAAATATGGTGAGCAGAAAAACTCAATTAGAAACACTTTTGGAATGTAATATTTATTATCTTTCGCAAAATGCTTGATATGCCCTTTGGCACACCAACCGTTGATCGTAGCCTTGGCATATCCGGTAAGCTTCACAACATCCTGTGCGAAAACTACATCTTTATAATCCGACAAAAGCTCGTTGTAATACGCATAAAGCTTCTTTGTTGTATCTTCAGATAGTTTGCCGGGGATTGTTGCAGTACAGTTACTTGCGTACCACCCTTTAGGTGCGGCATAGTATTCAGGGAATTTACCTTTGCTCTCCAAATACTTTTGCACATCATCTTTTTTGATTTTGTAGCATCGGGTTTTCTTACCCGAATATTCACACGGGACCACTCCGCTTTTAAGAAGATATAAAGCCGTGGATTTGCTGATGTGGCAGATACGATAGAATTGTTCTTTCGTGATAACGTCGGGAACTTCGTTCCAGTTGATCGGTCTGTGATATTTCATAGCAATACGCCTTTCGAACTTATTTGTCGGCTTGAAGTTCGTCCTGTGTGTATTGCCACGGTACGATGTTATGTGTTTGTTCTCTCCAAAGTTCTCTCTAATCGTAAAAATTCGAACTCAAGCGGTTTTAGGACACTTTTTTACTTGGAGTTCTCTCCAAATTTCCCAAGACCGTTCAAAATATACTCGATCAAACAGACCTTTGGAATCCTGTATGAGTTACCGATTCGCAGTGCTTTGAGTTGATGCGTCATGATCAGTTCATATGTAAAATGTCGGCTAATCCCTAGTATTTGCTGGACTTTTGCAACCGATAAAACATCAGGTTGATCCGGTAACATTGTTTTATAATAGTCCTCTGTTTTATTTTTGCTCATAAAAAAAGACTCCTTTTTTGACGTGATTTTGTTCTCTCCTGAGTTCTCTCCAAATAGTATTTTTACCCCTATTTTTGCCCATTTTTGCGTTTCTAAGGTAGTCAAATACGTCCAAAAGCCGCCTAAAACAGCCTATTCTTGATAAAATGGGCAAAAATCTCGAAATCAGTTGTACATCATGATACCGTGGGTTCGAATCCCACCCTCTCCACCAAAAAAGGACAAGAATATGTCCATAACAAAACCCCCGATAATCGGGGGTTTTGACGTTTATTTAAATATTACGGAGCATTGCATAGAATTCGCAATCAAACGAATACTTTAAAATTATTGCTGACTTATCCGTTTTTGTTATTTATTCTTCTTCATGGTATCACGTATTTATCATATAATACATAAATTGAAAAATGAAGGAGGAATAACGGATGAATTACAGTCAACAATCAAACAAAGACATAAAAAGATATTTATGCAATTATTATGAAATACTTGATGATATGATTATTGGAATGAACTGCGCAAAACTAACTGACAGCATATCCCACAATTTTATTATGCAAATGATACCGCATCACAGGGCTGCTATTGAAATGTCGGAAAATCTGTTGATGTATACAAATTTTGTTCCTTTACAGCGTATTGCGCAAAATATTGTGAAGGAACAAACCAAAAGCATTGAGAACATGGAAAGAGCTTTAATGAATTGTGAAATTGTTATAAATACGCAACTTGATTTATGCCGATACAAAAAGTGCTATGACCGGATAACACGGATGATGTTCTCACAAATGCGCAACGCCTGCTCTGATAACAATATAAATGCAGATTTTATGAGAGAAATGATTCCGCATCATCAAGGTGCTATTCGAATGTCGAAAAATGCATTGCGATATCCAATTTGTTCAGAACTTAATCCTATTTTACAAGCAATCATAAAATCACAGGAAAAAGGAGTACAAGAGATGGAGAGCTTGCTTAAGAAATTAGGATGCTAAAAATTCCCACAAAGGACTTGATTAACTGATAGATTTCATCAGAAACGCAGAATAAAGCTTGAATTACCTATTGATATTTCATCGCCGCTTCTGAGTCTGTTTGGAGAATAAATCTTCATACCGCCAAGATAAGTGTTGGAATTTTCGTTTAGATCCTCAATATAAACTATGCCATCCTTAAAAAATACTCTTGTGCATTTCGCAGGCATATTATTATCTTCAAACACGATATCACATTCATCGCCGCTGCCAATAAATAGTTCATCATAAAGCATAATCTCAGTATTGCCTTGCTTTAAGACACCGCAGATAACCTGAGTCTGTATTCTTATTGAGGGGCCTGATTTAATACTGTTTTTATTTTTCTTTGATTTTGAACGCTTTACAAAGATAAAGATAAGCAGTGCCGCTACAACAATTATTACAGCAGCTATTATGATGATTGGCAAGAAAGTGAATAAAGCAATTCCTTCAGTTGGTTCACTTTCAGAGTCACCCTGTGATGGTTGCAGAGGAGCAACGGTGTCTTTTGCAGTTATTTGCTCGGTTGTCTTCTCTGTAGCTTTATCAGTAGCCTTATCGGTATTTGATTCGGTGCTGTCTTCCTCTTCTGATGTTGAGCCTGACGGATTTCTCGGTATAAGATTTCCGCCTTCATCAAACAGTGGAATTGAATACGAATCTTCAACATTCATATTTCTGATGTTGCTTAGCTCTATACTCTCAGAATAAAGAGAATTTGCTGCTGTGGTTAAAAGCTCTGCATCAAAGCGGCTCGATGTATTTTTGATGTTACACCGTATGTCAACCCGAGAAAGGCTGTCAACAAATCCTGCAATTTTAGCTCCTGATTCAGCAGCGGCAGAAGAACTGTATGCTGTAAGGTCAATTCCGCTTCCGACAGATACAGCATCATAGGTCGAGTTACTCCATTCGCCAAAGCAAACGGTATGAATAACAATCTCTGAAATGTCCTTAACGGTATTTTTAGTCGAATCAGCAACTCTGGCAATTGCTTCGGGAGACCTTCCTGTGTCACTCATATATACATCGCCATCTGTTATCACAACAATATTTACAAGTTCCCCGGGTTGAGGTGTTTTGCTTTTTAAATAAGCAACTGCATCCAAAATGCCGTCACAAATTTCAGAGGCTTCCTGGATATATTTGATTTTATTGACTGCTTCTAAAACGTGTTCCTTACTTGTTATATTCTCTGCAAGTACTTCAAACTTTTCGCCCATAGTAGCGACGCTTACTGAAGCGGTTTGTTTTTCATTATTTAACAGTCCGCTGACAACATCACTAACTTTTGTTGCAGACGCCGGCATTGAAGTTGAAGCGTCAATTAAAAACATATAGCTTACTAAAGTGTCTGTATTGGTAATCTTTCTTGGATAGGCAGTTGTTTCTGTAACCGAATCATCAATCTGAAGATTAACCCTTGTGTTAAGAAACTCAGTTTCGTTTTTCGGATTGAGAAAAGAATAGAAAGTTTCCCCAAGATAATAGGAAGCCGTATTATCAGCAGGAGAGTCAGAAACAGCAGATGCATTAAGCGATAATGCAAACGGCATTATCAGAAGAAATATTAGAATTAATGATGTGATTTTCTTTTTCATGATATCTGTCCTTTCAAAAGGCGACAATCACTTAAGAATTATAGTGATTAAAGACAAGTTATCATTATCGCCCGGAATTCGTTCGATAACCCTTAGAAGCATCAGTTCTGCCCATTCCCTTGCAGTATCGGCTTTTAAAAAGTCGAAAAGAACCTCATTATCATACAGATACTCCCAAATTCCATCGGAGCACAGCATAAAGCCATCACCCAAGTTTAATTTTGCCGAAGCAAAATCAGGAGCACAGCTGTCTGATTTTCCGAGAACCCGCAACAGGCTTGACTGGTCTTCATCAGAGCCTATCTGAGCACGTGTTATCTCGCCACACTTATATTTTTTATATGCAACCGAATGGTCCTCAGTAATAGCCTTAATCTCACTATTGCTCAAATAATAAAGACGTGAATCACCAACGTTCGCCCAAAATGCAGAATCTGAGTCTATATTTAGAACAACAACCGTGCTTTTCATGGAAGCTGCTTTTTCCTGCTGTAATTCTATAATTTTAGTGTTAGCGTTCTCTATTGACTTCTGAATCCTTGCTTGTATTTCTGTATCAGTTTCTGATACGTCCGAAAGCTCTGAGAGGATAGTGTTCACAGCACATTCTGACGCTAACTCACCAAAACGATGTCCGCCCAATCCGTCTGCAAGAACGAAAATGCCACCTGTGTTGGTATTACTCATACCAACATAATCTTCGTTAAGCTCTCTGCCTCCGGGAGAAGAAAATTTGAAGCTGTCAATTTTCATCAGAGAATCACCCCAACTCCACAGCAATCATATTGCCAACCTCTCCGAGATAGAATTTGTCACCGGAACGCAGACGATAAGGAACTGCAGGAGTGAGCCTTGCACCGCTCTGAAGGAAAGTGCCGTAGGTTGAACGCAAATCGGTTAGAATAAAATCTTTTGTTGCCGGATCATAGGAAATTGAACAATGACGTCCACTTACACCCGGAGTATTATCGCTGAACACAATAGCGCAGTCCGCCTTACTTCTTCCAATAAGCACTTGAGTGCTGTTGATTGGAACCTTTAACCCTTTATGCTGTGCCGAAAGTGAGCGCAACATTGGCGTTTGAACAGGCGTTGCAGCAGCTATTGCGGCAGCCTGTTCAGCATTCTCTTTTTCAGCTTTTCTTTTGTTAACAGCAAGGAATATTATTACGCCGCCTGCAACCAGCACAACAAATACCACTGCAAGCACAATCCACAAGACCGTCATAGAATCAGAAGTTGAAGAATCAGAAGCAGGCTCAGTAGGTGTTACAGTCGGAGCTGCTATTGCCTGTTCAGCTGAGGTATCGGTTGCAGTGTTGGAAGCGTCAGAGCTGTTTTCTGCTATTGCAGTTGCACTGTCTGTGCTTACGGTATTATCTGAAGGGTTAGTATTCTGAGTTTCTGCTGATTCAGCTGTATATTTATAGTAAGGTACATTATTTTTATTAAGCATAGGAATTACTTCTGATATATTTATTGCATAATACAGCTTTGAAGTTGAAGAATCTGAATTATCTGAATATAACTTTGTGTTTACTCCAAGTACAGCACCGTCATCATTTACAAGAGGACCTCCTGAATTACCGGGGTTTATTTCACAGTCGATTTGTAGGTTTTCAACACCGGTTCCGGATTGAACGAACATTCTCGTTATTGAACCGCCGGTTACCGTAGCATCTGTTAGCCCCCATGATGTAGTAGAATCGGCAAGTATGTTATCCGATACGCTTGGAAAACCAACGGCATGTATGTTATTCTGACCGACCATATCATTAGTTGGCTCAAGAAGCGGAAGTGCCCTACGCTTTGATGTAGGAGCAGCAAGTTTTAATATTGCCAGATCTTTTACGCTGTCAGATTCAACCGGATAAGCTTCAACACAGTCTCCGGACTTAAGTGAATCAAAATACACATAGATTTTACAGCGTCCCGTCACATACTTACCGGCATCTTCTTTATTCTGAGAAAGATATTCAGCCGGTGCATTCACCAGTTCGCCTTTGCCAAGCTGTTCGTACATTTCTATTACGTGTTGATTCGTAATCAAGTGCTTAGGGTCTTCCCCATTGTTTCCTACAAAGAAACCGGTACCGGTGCTGGCATAGCCCACCCAACCATAGTCAGGATGTTCAAAGCATACAAATACCACAGCAACGCCGTCACGAGTATCAGCAGCCGAAGCAGGCATAACGCTTATGCCAAAAACAAGAACCAAAACCAACACAAGCGATAAAATTTTCTTTTTCATTAATATCTCTCCTTATTCAATACTCACACTGAATAATCAGCGCAGTATAGTTATCCTGATATTGTCTGCCCTTAGCAACTATATTTTGCTCTATTGCCGTGCACATAGCTTCAGGACAGGGGTTATTAAGACAGGAGCTTATCTCCTGTTCGCTAAGCACTCCTCCGACACCGTCAGAGCACATCAGAACTATGTCGCCGCTTTCAAGAGAAAGTGGCTTCTTGAAGCAGTCAATATCAGATAGTTCGTCCATTCCTAAGAATTGAGTCAATGCATTACGCTCAGGGTTGAGCTTCAGGTAACTTGGATCCATATCTCCGTTTCTGATTGCATCTGCACAGTCCCTGTTAAAAACAGTATGCTTTCTGTTAAGATGATAAATCTGACCGTTTCTTTTAAGTATAAGGTAGCTGTCGCCAACGCTGGCATAATAAAGCTTTTCGTCATAAAAAAGGCAGACTATGGCAGTGCTGCCGCCTTCACCTTCAAGAGATGAATACACCTTTTCACTTGCATTATACAGTGTATCGCACAGCTGTCCCGGCAAATCTTTATTACATTCAAAATTATCGAAATCAGAACGAATACTTTGAATTGCCGTTTCGCTTGCAAGCTTTCCGTCCTTCATTCCGCCCATTCCGTCGGCAACAACAGCGAGAAGTCCCTTCTCTCTTATTTTTGTAACATCCGCACTGTTTGCAAAGGCAAAGGAATCCTCCTGTGCCTGTCTGCTTCCGAGTCCCTGAAGGTTAGACACCCTATAACTGAGCAAACGTTTTATTTGAATTGGCTGAGCAATTTCAGTTGGCAGCACAGTAACAGGCTCAATTTTGCGTTTTTTACGTGAGAAAAACCCCATATCAACACTCCGTCTGCGTTAAGCCGTTATCCCAATTAAAGCGTTCGTTACATAAAGGAATAAATACCATTTTACACATACCTAACTCAATAGCATCGTAAGCCTCTATCTTTGTCGGAGTATATACAGGCTCGTCATTAAGATAGATATTATTTTTGCTGTCAGCAGGAATCAGCTTGTAATTATTGTGCTTAGGATCATAAGCCAAACGTGCATGGTTTTCCTTAGAAATTGTGTTATCATTTCTGATACACACATCCATTTTTTCACTTCTGCCGATAGTGTTGATACGTGCCCACAGGTGGTAATCCTTGCCTTTCTCAGGGCCATCAATGCAAACCAGCCAGCCTACAACCGGGTCGATATCATGCTCCTTTTTAAAAACTCCGATAGTTTTATTTTCCTCTTCAATACGCTTTACATGGCTTCCGGGAGCCACTGTTTTGTTAGGCTCGCCCAAATCAGTCTGAGAGTATTCTCCCCCTCTTGTACTGCTCGGACTACCAAATTGAGCATTGCCGTTTATACCAGGAGCCGTTGTTTTTGATTGATTATTACCATTTGCGCCACCAAAAGTAATAACATTTATCGGATTGTTGCAGTAAGGACAAGCTGAATACTGGTTTGTATCATATACATGTCCGTTGGGACATTCAATTCTTGGCATGATATTTCCTCCTAATATGATTAATTTGTATAATTCACTATCCTATTTCCGCCTTGTAATTTCAACCTCACTATTAAACGCTGCCGAAGCAACTTCGCAGTCTGAAGGTATAGATACCTTCTTAAGGCTGTCACAGTCAAGAAAAGCACTACTGTCAATTAACGTTACGCTATCCGGTATAGTTACGCTTTCAAGATTATCACAGGAAAAGAACACACTGTCAAATATTGTAGTAACACCATCAGAGAAGGTTACACTCTTAAGATTGTTGCAATTTCCAAATGCCTGGTCGCCGATGTCGGTTATAGTTTCCGGTATAGTCAAGCTTGTAAGACCGCTGCAATCCGCAAAAGCAAATTGACCTATCTCTGTCACGCTACTTGGAAATGATATGTCTTTAAGGCTTCTGCACTCTTTAAATGCACTGTCTCCGATTGTAGTAACACCCTCTGAAATTGTAACACTCTCAAGGTCCTTACATTCAATGAAAGTCCATTTTTTTATTTCAGATACACCCTTTGGTATTGTAACACTTTTCAAAGCAGTTCCCCAAAACGATGAACCACCTATTTCGGTTACGCTGTCCGGAATAATTATGCTTTCAAGATTAGAGCAAGAGCGAAAAGCATCTTTTCCTATTACAACAACACCGTCAGGGATAGTTACATTTACAACGTCGCTATTAAAGTTAAAAGCAGATTCACCTATCGCAGTCACAGGTTTGCCCTCGATTATAGCGGGTATTGTCACTTCAGAATCGTCACCTAAGTACTCATCAATAGTCACACCGTCAGATTCTATTGTGTACTCAAAATTCTTTAAATCCTCTTCGTCAACAACGCTGCTTTGGGCTGAGTTCTCTAAATTCTCATCGCCAACAACGCTGCTTTGAGCTGAGTTCTCTAAATTCTCCGGAACAACCGCTGATTTATTACTTCCCGATACAGCAACAATTATTATGACAACAATAGCAATTACTGCAAGTGAAGCTGCGCACGAAATCACCGGCACTAACCACTTCGGTTTATTTTTCTTGACAACAAAGGATGATTGCTGATTTGTAAATGTGTTTTGTGCGTTGCCATATCCACCGGCAGTATTAAGCTGCTGAGAATAGTTAAGATTCTGAGAAAAATTATTCGTATTCTGCTGAGAATAGTTAGGATTCTGAGAAAAATTACTCGTATTCTGCTGCACTGTCTGCGTTTGACCGAAATTTATTACATTTGTTGCAGTTGTTGATGAAAAATCAGTTTGGAAGGTATTTTCTTCTTGTTGCGAAGCTAACAGCGCCGCTTTGAATTCTCCCATACTCTGATAGCGGTCAGCAGTCTGAACAGAAAGCGCCTTTATAAGTACATCCTCTGTATTTTTTGGAATTTTACAGCCGAGAGCACTTGGCATAATCAGTTCGTCATCATCGATTCTGTCTATGGAATCAGGCGGAATTCGCCCGGTAATTGCCTTGTAAAAGGTTGCGGCAAACGAATATACGTCAGTAAACGGACCCTGCTTGCCTCTTCTTGTGTACTGCTCCTTAGGAGCATAGCCGTGTTTAAGGATTACGTCAAGGCTTTGGCTTTCGTTGCCAAAGCTGTAACGTGCTGCGCCGAAATCCAAAAGCTTTACAACACCGTCTTTTGTAATAGAAATATTTTCAGGGCTTATATCTCTGTGAATAATAGATTTAGAGTGTACAGCTGACAACGCATCCATTATCGGAAAGAGTAGCTTTTCAGCGTTTTCTAATGTAATTTTGCCGCCGTTATTCTCAAGGTACGTTTTAAGACTTATACCATCGACATACTCCATAACGAAATATGCGGTATTATTCTCTTCAAAATAGCTGTAAACACGTACTATGTTTGGGTTGCCAATGAACTCCGCAAGCGTTTTTGCCTCATCAAGAAAGCATTTCTTACCATACAGAAAGCTCTGATCACGTTGCTGTGTAAAAGCAGTTACAGCAGTGGAATTAGATCTTGTTGCCATTGTATCAGGGAAAAACTCTTTAATTGCAACAATCTCCTTAGTCTGATAGTCCTGCGCTTTGTATGTAATTCCAAAGCCTCCCTGCCCAAGCACTCTGCCAAGAATATATTTGCCGCCAAGCACCGTTCCGACTGGCAAAGCCATTGGGTATTTCTCTCTGTCTTGCTGCTGATTATAACCGCAATGTGGACATATCTGATTATTTCCTTTCTCATTGAAACAGTTATAGCAGATGTTGTTTTGTTGCATAGTTTCCCTCCTGATGTTTTGATGGTAATTTAAAATTATGAAAATACAATTGTTGACAGAACAGAATCTATCTGTTCTTGTGCAGCTTTGTATTTGGTTTCAGATATTGCGTCATTCATATATTGTAGATCCGTAGGAAATGTTACGGTAAAATACATTCCGTTTGATTCTCCGATTATAGTTGTATTGGGCCGTCCTTGGCTTATAAACTCATCAATTTCTGATTCGTTTCTGAATACGTTAATTGAGAACAAGCGTCCTGCATGGTAATTATTTTCGTAATTGTAGCTTTCGTAGAATGTAACCTCACCGGTAACCGCATTGGTAGAATACACCCAGTCAGACGGAACAACAAGAGAATAATAATAGAAATCAACACGGTTTCCTGTTGGAGCGGGTGAAACAGATTCTTCCTTAGGCGGTTGTACTGCCGAAGACTGTGATTGAACAGGCTTCTTGCCTTTTGATACTGTCAGGGTGATAGTTGAGGGTGAAACCACCTTGGTTCCTTCCTCAATACTTTGGGAAATAACATAATCCTCTTTTACGCTGTTGCTATATTCAGTCTTTGATTTTACAGTAAAGCCTAAACTCTCAAGTTCTTTTTTGGCATCTGCAAAGCTCATATCCTCATAAGACGATACAATGACCTCAGGCTCTTCGGTTTCTTCTTGAGTTTCTTTTTCGGGTTCCTTCTGTGTGGTTGTTTCTTCTTCAGTTTTAATTACAGCCGATGTATAGCTTGCTTTATCAGTCAAATCTGAAGAACCTTTATTCAAAAACAAAGAAATCAGTAAAATACTGATTGCTACCAAAGCAACTGCTGAAACACCTATGCCGATTAATAGTTTATGCTTTTTGCGATTGTCAGGTAGTGACAAGTCGGTCTTAGGTAAGTCAGAATTAGATGTGTCAAGTTGAAATTTATCAGATTGAGATGTGCTATCTTGACACGAAATATCTGCGGATTCAAGCGCATTCTTAAATGGCTGTATATTTTGAAAACGATCGTCTGCCTGTACCGCTAAAGCCTGAACAAGAGCATCCTGTGCAATTGCAGGAATATCACTTCCCAAAGAGCTTGGAAGAATTAACTCATCATTCTCCATTCTGTCGATTGAATCCGGAGGAACACGACCGGAAATTGACCTGTACATTGTTGCAGCCAAAGCATAAACGTCAGTATAAGGTCCTTGTTTTCCACGACGGGTATATTGTTCTTTCGGCGCATAGCCGTGCTTAAGTACAACGTCAAGGCTGCGGCTTTTGTCGCCGATACTGTAACGGGCAGCTCCGAAATCAAGAAGCTTAAGCATACCGTCATTTGTTATATATATATTATCAGGACTGATATCACGGTGGACTATACCCTTTGAGTGAACATCTGACAGGGCATCCATAACAGGGAAAAAAATCCGCTTTGCGTCCTCCCAAGATATTTTTCCGCCATGCTCATTTATGTAATCCTGAAGGCTTATACCCCTGATATACTCCATAGTGAAATATGCAGTATTATTCTCTTCAAAATAACTGTAAATGCTCACAATGTTTTTGTTGTCGATAAATTCCGAAAGAGTCTGCGCCTCGTTAAGAAAACATTCCTTTCCGTAGAGGAAGTTTTCCTCACGTTCACCTGTATAAGATGAAACAGTCCACTCATTTGTTCGCATTGCCAAAGAATCAGGAAAATACTCCTTAACCGCAATTAGTTCCTTTGTATGATAGTCTTGCGCTAAATATGTAATACCAAAGCCACCCTGACCGAGGACTCTGCCGATAATATACTTTCCACCCAATACCGTACCGTATGGCAGTGCAAGAGGATACTTTTCCCTATTTTTTCGAGAGTCAAAGCCGCAGTGGGAACATATATCACTTGTTCCTTTATCTTGAAAACAATTGTAGCACGTTCCCATCTGCATAAACCCCTCTAAAAGCTTTATTTTTGTACAGAATCTTGCATAATTTTCTTTAAATAAAGTAAATACTACATAAAATCAGTTTAAGTATAACATTACTTGCTTAAAAAGTAAAGAATAAATTTAGAGAGAGACCGGAAAAAAGCACATAATTCATCTCAGTGCCTGTTTCTGTACAAATATATTTTCGTAAAGCTTCATTACTACACAAAAGCTTCCGTATAATGCGAACACATTACACGGAAGCTTTATTATTCTATGCTTTGGATGTGAAACAAATTTACCTCTTGTTATTTTGCATTATCCAATTCATTTGTTGCGGTGCCACCTGTATCACGGCTTATATATTTATAGCTCAGATTTTGAAATCGTATTATAAACCGCCTCTACCTCTGCTTCTTTCGGGAAGCCCTCTGACGCTCCGTTATGTCCTATTTTAAGCGACGCCACAATCTCGGCACGGAGCAACGCCTCAACCGGTGTGTATCCCTTTGTATGATAATGAATAAAACCCGAAAACAAAGCATCTCCTGCACCGACGGTATTAACAACTTCTCCGGTTTTGATTGCAGGCAAGTCATAAAACCTGTCCTCTTTTTTTACGTACATACAAGCACCCTTACTTCCCCTGCCGAGAACAATAATCTCGTTATGATATCTTTGCTCTATGGCAGTCAAAAAAGCCCTGTAATCAGCGCCGATATTCTCATCACTCAGAAATAGAATGTCTGCATATTTCATAAAGTCAGAATTATAGCTATCCTCAATATCAGACAGCACATGCACATCTGTTGCTATCTCCTTATTTGCTTCTTTCGCCAATTTTAATAGTTCTCTGTTAAAATTGATGTTACACGCAATAATTAAATCACATTCCTCAAAAATCTCCTTAGTAAAGCCATATTGTGAGTCCTGAATATCCTTAAGATCGCAATGTATTTGCCTCTTGCCACTGCTATCGTAAAGAACTACACTGCTTGGAGTTTGACTAAGACCTTTTTTTACATAATTATCCGACACACCCAACTCGTTGAGCTGACTGATTATGTATTCTGCGGCAAAATCATTTCCCGTAACAGAGCAAAGCTTTACTTCGTCAGATAAAACGGTCAGCGCTTTTGTCAGGTTATATCCGACACCTGATACTCGTGTGTTTACCCCGAAAAACGGATAATCTATTGGGTAGTATGGAATAGGAAATTCATTTATTTTTAATGTTGTTTCTGTATTAATTAATCCGGATACTAATATTTTACTCATATTTACCTCTGTATATTTATTATATATGATTTTGTAAATTATTGCCTTTTGATACACATTTATATCACAAATTCATTCTAATACCTCACAAAATAATTGTCAATATACTTATATATACAACACAAGAATTTTATAGTAGTCGACCACAAAGGTAATGTAAATAATACGTATACAAATTCATTAACAGCGAGAAATATCTCTTGTTTTGAGATTTGCAGCTTGGCGCAGAATTTAGTTACCGGTGCTTTTGTAAAATCTCATACTGAATTTCCAGAAAGCGTATGCAATCACATAAAGCACAATTCCGACAAACGGTGATATATACATAAACCATTCGGGATATGCCGCCATATCGGGTTTGCGCAATAAAAACTGTGCAGGAAAGTAATTTACAAATGCAAACGGTACTACAAATATCAAAAGCGTTTGTATGAGCTTATTGTATATACTGATTGGATAACCAGCAAATCTTCTTAAGTTCCAGTACATAATTTCCTTAAGGCTTCGGGTTTCAATAAAGTAAATGCTGATTGCAGAAAAGAACAAAAATACTGCACCCTGAATAAGCACACCGCTTGCGATTGTGACAATGTAATATATTATCGTTACAGCGTTCCATTCAATTCCCACACTGTTTGCCGAAATGATAAAAAGCACTATTCCAAGCGTTCCGTGTCCGAGTGCTGCAAGCCAATCTGCGCCACACATTACAAGCTGTGTTAAAATTCCACGAGGTCTTAGCATTACCCTGTCGATATCGCCGTGCTTTATCCAGTCTGAGAAATCACGCAGAGCCATAAAGAACACGATAAAAATTCCGTATGTAATGAAAATCAAGCTAAAAAGGAACATCAGCTCGTTTATGTTCCAGTTGTTAATCGTATCGAATTTCAAAAGCGCAAGGTACATTGCAATTATCCCTGCCGCCTCTCTTAAAAACACAGCAAAAGTTGTTACGATGGCGTCAAGCTTGTACTGAAAGCGTGTTTTAAGTCCCGATTTTGCATATGCAAAAAATAAAGAAAGTATATCTTTCATCACTCAACCTCCTTGCACAACAAGCTTTTTAATTCCTCTGCGCCAGAAAAATTCTCCTGCGAAATATAGAATTACTATCCACAAAAGCTGTCTTGCAAAATTAAAAAGTATTTCGCAGCCTTGTAAATTGCCGAGATATAGCTGAACAGGCGTAAAGAAAATGGAGTCAAACGGCGTAAATCTTATAATATTCATAATTGGTTCAGGCATAAACCAAAGCGGCAACAGCGCACCGGAACAAATATTGATTATAACATTTTTAATCGTTACAATTCCCCAGACGCTGAACAGCCAGAACGACCATGTCTGAACAATGAAGCTGATATACCACAAAACGATATATCCCAAAACTGCACTGACAAGACACAAAGTAAAATTCAGAATTCCTGCGGGCGGCTGTATCTGTGTAAAAACCATTGCTATCAGTACGGCAGGGATAAAGTTAAAAATCACCTTGAACAATCCGTCACCCATATCCTCAAACAACATTCTGAATTTAAAATTTACGGGTTTCAGCAGTTCATTTGCTATTGTACCCTGCTTGATTTTATCCTGCAAAAACATTTCATTTTTTGAAAATGCATTTGTAAGTCCCAATGATATAATAAAGTTTGTCGTAACCATTGAAAAGGTTATTCCGTCAACCTCATTAGCACCGCCGTACAAAGCCTTGTAGATACAGCAGTAAACAATAAAGTTCAATACGGTATTGAGTATTCCCATCAAGTATTCAAAGCGATAAGCCATATTATTTCTGAATTTAATAGCTGCAAATTGTATGTATGTATTCATTTTGTCACCCCCACACAAATCAATGCACGATAACCTTGCCCTCATAAATATCACGGATTATTGCATCAATTTCAGGCTCCTTTACCGATATATCCTTGATACTGTAATTGCTAAGCAAATTGCTCATAAGAAAGTTTACGCTGATATTATTGGTGTCAAAGGTAATTAGCTTTTTCATTTTGTTGTTATTGACATCACTTACTGTAACTTTTTCTATATCTATTTTTTCAGGGAGCTGTTCAAATTCAACTTCAATAATTCGTGACGTAGAATAGTTGCTTTTTATGTTTTCAAGACTTCCGTCATATAGCTTTTTGCCGTCGTCTATTATTATCAATCTCTCACAGGTTTTCTCAATGTCCTGCATATCGTGCGTGGTAAAAATCATTGTTATGTTATCAGTTTTATTGAGAGTTTTTATGAAATTTCGGATTTTCTCCTTGCCGACTACATCAATTCCGATTGTCGGCTCGTCAAAAAAGACAATTTTCGGAGAATGTAAAAGTGCCGCTGCTATATCTGCTCTCATACGCTGTCCGAGGGATAGTTGACGCACAGGCTGATTTATGAATTTTTGCATATCAAGAAGCTCTGTAAAGCGTTCAAGATTTTCTTTGTATTTCTTATTGGGAATCTTATATATATGCTTGATTACTTCATAGCTGTCAAGCGGTGACAAGTCCCACGAAATCTGCGACTTCTGCCCAAACACAACTCCTATATTAGCAACATATTCCTTTCGTTGCTTATGAGGAATGTATCCTGCCACATTTATATCTCCGCTTTCAGGATAGAGTATTCCGGAAAGCATTTTTACCGTTGTTGATTTTCCTGCTCCGTTAGGACCGATAAACCCAACCATTTCACCCTCTTTTATGCTAAAGCTTATATTGTCGACTGCCTTTTTATATTCATAGGTCGGGTGAAAGATATTTGCAAGCGCACCTGTAAAACCACTTTTCCGCTTATTAATTTTAAAGGTCTTGCATATGTTCTGTACGTCAATGATAGTATTGTTCATTATTATCCTCCTTATAAATTCCGCTTATAATTTCTTCAACAGTCGGCTTTTTGATTAACAAATCTTTTATTTCACACTGCGATAAAAGATAAGACGTTATATCCTTTGTGTGAATTGCAGTGCTGTCATACCACACTTTAATTTTGTTGTTCTCAACGCTGTATCTGATTATCGGCAAATCCTGCATATCGGGGATTTTATCAATCAAAACTGCACTAAGCGAATTGATGCTTGCGTGAGTGTATTTTATGCGGTCAAAGCTGCCGTTGAAAATCAAATTGCCCTTATCTATCAGCATTACACGCTCACAGATTTTTTCAATTTCTTCTACATTGTGAGTTGTTAAAATTATAGTTGTATTTCTGTTCTTTGCAATGTATTGTAAGTTTTGCCTTATTGCCTCTCTTGCAATCAAGTCAATGCCGATAAACGGTTCGTCAAGGATAAGAAGCTTTGGCTCATAAAGCAAAACAGCGGTCAGCTCTGCTCGCATACGCTGACCGAGTGAAAGCTGATCGGCACGGTAATGCATTATGCTTTTAATACCAAATGAATCTGAAAGGGTTGACAGACGCAGATTGTACAAATCGTCGGGAATTTTATAAATAGACTTAATTATCTGCATATTCAGTTCAACAGTTAGGTCATCCTGTAAGGCAGCAGTGCTTATAACCTTGCCTGTACTGTAAGCACCTGTTTTCTGCTGCCCTGAAATCAGTCCCATATAAGGGCCGTATTTTGCTTTTCGTCCGATTGGGTTTTCTTCAAACAGCCTTACGAATCCGCTGTCGGGCTTTAACAGCCCTGCAATCAGCCTTATCAACGTTGTTTTTCCTGCACCGTTTGCGCCAATAAGTCCGACTGTTTCTCCCCTTGAAATATGAAACGAAAGATTATTTACTGCTGTTATACCGCTTTGAAATGTTTTGCAAAGATTTTTTGCTATTATCATTTTGCTCACCTGAATTAATCTTAATATTTTCTCTGTGTTTTTCAATACCTTTGGGATAAACCGCACTTACAGAGTGATAAAAAACAGACTGCTCACCAGAAGCAGTCTGTTTTCAGCTTGGTATCATTACATTTATGCAGAACATATTGTCCTCCTCATAAATATCAACTATACCGTCATATTTCTGTGCAATCAGCTTAATCTGTTTTATTCCGTAGCCGTGTTGTTCCTTGTCGTTCTTTTGTGAATTTAATTCGGGATTTGAACCAAGAACGGAACAGTCAATTTTATTTTTAACAAGGATTGTATCAAATCCACGCTTTTTCAGAATTGCTATGTAAATAAATTTATCCTTTGTGTTAATGCTCGCCTCAACGGCATTGTCAAGTATATTTGAGAGCATTGCTGAAAAATCAACGCTCCCCATTTTGTCAAACGGCAGATTTTCAATTTCAGCCTTGAACTTAATTCCGAGATTATGAGCATATTCAAGCTTAGTATTGATTATGTAATTCATAACCGAATTGCCAGTCTGAATGTATGAATAAGTTTTATTCAGATTATCAAGCACATCCGAAAGGTAGTCCTTTGCTTTTTCGGTTTCACCGCTATTCAAGTAAGAAACAGCTACGAGAATATGATTTTTCATATCGTGTTTTAAACGTCTTGTGTTTTCGTGAAGCTTTTCAATTTCTTCACGCTGATTTTTGTCGCTTGAATAATCAGCTTTGAGAGTATCGTATTCATATTGTAAATCAAGGTTCTTTGCAACCTCGTATGAATACTCCTTTTCGAGCTTGTCGTATTTTTCTTTTAATTTCTTATATCTGCCAATCATCTCATACACCTCATAATGAGTGCTTTCACACTTTCCCTGTTTGTTCTGCCAATCGGCAGTACTTCCTTATCAGAAAGCACAATATCATCTGATTTGATTGAATAAATATGCTTTTGGTTTACAAGGAATCCCTTGTGCGTGCGTATAAAGCCTTTTGGTACAAGCTCCTTTTCAATAGCTGATAACGTACCTCTGAATTTATAAATCTTATCTGCTGTATGCACATTTACATAGTTTGACTCAGAGTCAAAATACAGAATATCCATAAGCTTTATTATGTAAAAGCCGTCGTTTGTTTTAAAGGAAAACGTATCGTTGCGTTTTCTGATTTCATCAACTGCGCTGTTAACAACAGAAGATATTTCTTCATCAAAATATGCCTTGCGGATAAATCCGAACGGATGATATTTGAAAGATTTATATACAAGCGCATCGTGACTTGTTACAAAGACAAGCAGAGTTTTCATATCGCTGTTTAGTAAGTTTTCCGCTATATCCATTCCGCTGATTTTCGGCATATCAATATCAAGAAAAAGAACATCAACGTCTGTTGATTTCAAGTATTCAAGAAGCTTAATAGGATTATCGGTTTTAAATAAATCAATCTCACATCTTGCATTTTCAAAAGCTGTTTTGACTTTAAAAGTTAAATCATCAAGAATTTTTAGTTCATCATCACACAGCGCCACTTTAATCATTTTATCACCATCACTAATTTTATAACAATTATATAATCAAAGGCTGAATCATGTCAATCTAAGTCTATTAAATTTAATTTCCTCTCTATAACTGCAAAGTCCGGGGTCATTCATCGACATTTCATAATGTAGTTTATTTTTCTCACCTTTTCTTTGTTAATAATATATCATATTTAGGTTTGTGGGTTTTTTAACAAGTAGCAAAAGAGCTCCTATAACATAAAATAAAAAGTAAGCGATGAATCAACCGGACAAAGGGAGGTTAATATGGCTTTTGATACAAGAGAGCTTTTTGCACGATTAATTCAATGTGAAGCCGGAGGTGAAGGTGAAGACGGAATGAGGGCAGTCGCCTCTATAATAATGAACAGAGCTAATGTTGGATACGGAGAATTTGCAAGGGTAAGCAACGGCGGTGATGTTCGGGCAATTATTGAACAGCAGGGACAATTTGTGTGTATGAGGACAACTGTCGGCGGACAATACAACACTCAAAACATATACAATATGAACCCAACAGATATTCATTACGAAATAGTCGATTGGGCGCTTGGAGGGAACACACTTTCCGCAGTTGGAAATTCTCTGTTCTTTTTCAACCCTTATTCAAGCACCTGTCCCAAATATTTTCCGGCTAATCAGATAGGCGTAATTTATAACAAAGTTGGAAAGCATTGCTTTTATTCCCCAACAGAAAAATACAAATTAACTTAGCGGAGGTAACATATGGATAACAACAGCATTGATTTTGGTAAAATCTATGGAATATCGGGAGAATGTGCGGGAGGCCCGTGCGAATTCACAGGGAACATAGTTCCAAACACACCGTCGCTTGAGCAGATTGCAAGCTATAATGTTCAGCTAAGATCTACCCAAGATCAATCAAACCCTGAAATTGAAAGAAAGCTGCAAACTCTTGAGGAGGGTTACAGACAAGGAATACTTGCAAGATACAACGGCGATACGGTGCAAGCTGCCCCTTCCGTTGACGTTCCTCCGCAGCCGGCTCCCGGAACCGGCATTGGCGCAGGAGTTGGAGGCGGTCAGATGGCAGAACAAAATCTTACGCCGATAACAGAATATAACCAACCCTTCCCTGTAACCGGCGAAAGTATTCAATATCTTAACGGCTTCATGCGAACACAGATAGGCAGACGTATTGAACTGCAAATGCTTGTTGGAAGCGATACACTTGTTACTAAAGAGGGATTTCTTCTTGGCATAGGTGCAAACTATATTCTGATAAACGAGACCGGCACAAATGACCTTACAAGCTGCGACTTCTACAATATCAAATTTGTTAGATACTTCTACTAACCCCACAGAATTTTAGCAGTTACTGAGTTTGAAAGTAAAAAGCCGCTGCTAGTCAGTGCGATTGAGTTATTGTCAACCTTAACAAGTCCGGCTGATTGAAGCTTCAACGCTCTTATAAAGTAATCCGACGGCAGCGGCTTATCAAAGCGCTGAACAAACAAATCGTCACGCAGTCCTTCGCTCAAACGCAGTCGTAGCATGGCATACTCTTCTTCATCTCCGCCGTTTGCTTCAAATACTGTTTTATTATCATAGAATTCCTTAAAATTATTGTTAAAATAGAAGCGCTCACAATCAACCATGGAATGTGCCGTTGGCCCGATTCCAAGATAATCGTCGCAGTTCCAATATTTTAAATTATGTCGGCTTTCATAGCCCTGCTTTGAAAAGTTTGAAATTTCATATTGATTATATCCGTACTGCATAAGTTTGTTACACATAAATAGATACATTTCCCTCTCAGTATCCTCGTCAGGCAGACTAAGCTTATCGACATTCTTATAAAACAAGGTGCCCTCTTCTATTTTCAGCATATATGATGAAATATGCTTTACGTCCATAGCATTGCAAAAATCAATAGACTGCGCAAGCGAATCTATTGTCTGCTGTGGAATACAGCACATTAAATCAAGCGATATGTTGTCAATACCGGAGGCTCTGATTTTGTACAGTAGTTTTTCAATATCAGAGTTACTGTGCTTTCTGCCAAGAATTTTAAGCTCATTCTCGTTAGATGACTGCATACCGACTGATATTCTGTTAACTCCGTATATTTTGAGAAGATTATAGTCAATAAATTTTCCTGATGTCGGATTGACCTCAATTGTGACCTCGGTCAAATCATTCTTGAATGAATTATTAACGGCGTCAAGAATTTTTGCAAGCCATTCACTGCCAATCAGTGAAGGAGTACCGCCGCCAAAATATACTGTATCAACAACTTTACTGTCGTAGAGCTTGCCATAATGCCGTATTATATTTATCAGATTGTGACAGTACTCTTCAACGGTGCTTTTTGAATACGCAACAGAATAAAAGCTGCAATACGGACATTTTTTGCCACAAAACGGTATATGAATATACAGACCTAATTTATCTTGCATATAGCCTCAAACTTTCTTTTCAGGTATTTTCTACAAAACACAAGGGCAGAAACTAATGTTTCTGCCCTTGTGTTAGTTGGAAGGTATATGAAAAAAGGAAAAAACTAATTTAATTCGATAGGTATTATATATCATTTTTCGTTAATTGTCAACCTTTTTTTACAAAATTTGTGTCATCTGCACGGCAGATATAAATACGAGTTTGACAAATTCGGCTTAAAATTATATTATATAGGGTATGGAAAATAATAAATAGACTTTGGGGGTATCATTGTTTGGCAGATTTAAAAAAAGAGATTGAAAAAAGACGAACCTTTGCTATAATATCTCACCCTGACGCAGGTAAAACAACGCTTACAGAAAAGCTTCTGCTTTACGGTGGAGCAATTAACCTTGCCGGCTCTGTTAAGGGTAAGAAAACCGCAAAGCACGCAGTGTCGGACTGGATGGAAATTGAAAAGCAAAGAGGTATTTCCGTAACATCATCTGTATTACAGTTCAAGTACAACGGCTACTGCATTAATATACTTGACACTCCCGGACATCAGGACTTCTCCGAGGACACATACAGAACTCTTATGGCTGCTGACAGCGCAGTTATGGTAATTGACGCTTCAAAGGGTGTTGAGGCTCAGACCATAAAGCTGTTCAAGGTTTGCCTGCTTAGGAATATTCCGATTATCACGTTTATCAATAAAATGGACCGTGACGCAAAAAGCCCCTTTGATTTGCTTGAGGACATTGAAAATGTACTTGGAATCAACACTTACCCTATGAACTGGCCAATTGGCAGCGGCAAAGAATTCAAGGGTGTATATGACAGAAAATCAGATTCCGTTCTCACCTTTACCGCTAACAACGGTCAAAAGGAGGTTGAATCACGCAGCCTTAAGCTGAATTCTACGGAGCTACGTGACAACATCGGCGATATATTTTATGACCAGCTTAATGAGGAAATAGAGCTTATCAATGTTGCCGGCGATGAATTTGACACCGAGCTTGTACGCTGCGGAAAGCTTACTCCTGTGTTCTTCGGCTCAGCGCTTACAAACTTCGGCGTTGAACCGTTTTTAGAGGAGTTCTTGACTCTTACAACTCCTCCGCTTCCTCGTGAAACACTTGACGGCGAAATATCTCCGTATAACGAGGGTTTTTCTGCGTTTGTGTTTAAAATTCAGGCTAATATGAATAAGGCTCACCGTGACAGAATTGCGTTTATGCGCATATGCTCCGGCAAATTTGAAAAGAATATGGAGGTTTTCCATGTTCAGGGCAATAAAAAGCTTCGCCTTTCTCAGCCGCAGCAAATTATGGCGCAGGAACGTGAAATTGTTGACGAAGCATACGCAGGCGATATTATCGGTGTTTTCGATCCCGGTATTTTCTCTATCGGCGACACTATTTGTATGGCTAAGGACAAGTTCCAATTCAAGGGTATTCCTACCTTTGCGCCGGAGCATTTCTCGCTTGTTCTTCAAAAGGACACAATGAAGAGAAAGCAGTTTGTTAAGGGAATTAATCAGATTGCTCAGGAGGGCGCTATACAGATTTTCCGTGAGCTTAACGGCGGTATGGAGGAGGTTATAGTCGGAGTTGTCGGTACGCTCCAGTTTGAGGTGCTTGAATACCGACTAAAGAATGAGTATAACGTCGATATTATAATGAGTGGTCTGCCGTATCAGTATATTCGATGGATAGGCAATGAGGACATCGACGTTAAAGCACTCGACCTTGCGTCCGACACAAAGCGTATTCAGGATTTAAAGGGCAAGCCGCTGCTTCTGTTCACAAGCGAATGGAGCATAAGCTGGGCGCTTGAGCATAACAAAGGATTAATTTTAGAAGAATTCAGCAACGAATAACATTGTACTTGCATTAATAAAACCCTCACGAATAGTATTTAAATATACTTATTCGGGAGGGTTTCGTTATGCTACTAAATATATTTGAAGGTATTAGCAGCTTTTTTCTGTTTTTAATTCTTCACGTTACAGGTTCAAACGCATTTCCAAAGCCTTTGACGGCTAAGGAAGAAGAAATGTATCTTGAGCGTATGAAAAATGGTGACAAGGAGGCTAAGAACAAGCTTGTTGAGCATAATTTAAGACTTGTTGCACATATCATAAAGAAATACTATGCAAGTTCAAACGACCAAGATGACCTTGTGTCAATAGGAACGGTAGGTTTGATAAAGGCGATAAACACGTTTAACCCTGAGAAAAACATAAAGCTTTCAAGCTACGCTTCAAGGTGCATTGAAAATGAAATTCTTATGCATTTTCGCTCTGTCAAGAAAAGAGCTCAGGATATATCTTTAAATGAAGCAATTGATTCAGATAAGGACGGAAATCCTCTGACACTTATGGATATAATGTCTTGCGAGGACAATATAATTGACGATCTTGACATAAAAATCAAATCGGCACAAGTCAGAGAGTATATTAATCAATGCCTTACAAAGCGTGAGCGAACAATAATAATACTGCGCTACGGTTTGAATAATACAAAACCTCTTACCCAACGTGAGGTTGCGCAAATGCTCAAAATATCACGGTCGTATGTTTCACGAATAGAAACCAAGGCTCTTGGCAAGCTAAGAAAATGCTTTGAGAAAGAAAATTAATAATTAGGACGATAATAACCGTTAATAAACTTACTGTAAAGCTTGAACTTACGGCAGTAAACCTTTGTATTTGTATTTGTAACTGTTGGGTCATCCTTTATTGGTTTGCCTTCTACGGGAGAATTTGCTGTTGTGTTCCCTTCAACCGTATAAACATATTCGTTGTCAACCTTGTAGACTATTCCGACGTGGTCAGAAAAATATTGGTCCTGTCCGGGATAATAGCCCAATTGATTCCATGTAAATACAATTATATCTCCGGCTCTCGGAATTGAATTATATCCCTCATACCAAGTTCCGGCGCCTCTTGCAACACCGATACGAGGAATGGAGCCAGCTCCTCCGGAAATAGGAATAATGTTTGAAAGTCCGGATTCCTTTGAAACGGTGCTGACAAACCAAGCGCACCAAGCGTCTCCGGGACATGCACCGTATGGTGCCATTACTGATATAAAATGCGAATAGCCATATCCCTGGTAAGCAAGCGCTCTATCAAGAAAACTCTGAATATTATTGGGTATCTTTTCAACTACAACACTGCATACAGCAAATACTCCGTTATATGTTTTAACTGTAATTTTAGCTGTTCCGGGACTGACAGCATAAACCAAGCCTCCTGCAGCTTTTACACTTGCAACTATTGAATTACCTGATGAGTATGTAATATCATAAGCACCCTCACCTTTTGGAAGTAAGCTGTTTAAATCAAAAAATTCACCGACTCTGAGCGTTAATATCACCTTATTAAGGCTAATA
Organism: Ruminococcus sp. zg-924; assembly: GCF_024433635.1. Taxonomy (GTDB): domain Bacteria; phylum Bacillota; class Clostridia; order Oscillospirales; family Acutalibacteraceae; genus UBA7067. The sequence continues at coordinate 97,495 of NZ_WNJZ01000005.1, forward strand.
TAGGTTGGCGCATTTTTAACCGTAATTTCACAGGTAACCTTTTTTCCGTTGTAGGTAGTTGCGGTAATGCTTGCCGAACCAACCGCTTTTGCGGTTACTAAGCCGCCGGCAGCATTAACGCTTGCCACAGCGGAATTATTGCTTGAATACAGTATGCTGTAAGCTCCCTCACCTGTTGGAAGTGAGCTGTTAAGATCAAAAGTTTCGCCGATTCCGAGAGTTACAGAAGTCTTATTTAAAGCAATGTCAGTTGGAGCTTTTTTGACAGTAACCTTACACGATGCCTCAGCTCCGTTATGTGTAGTAATTTTAATTATTGCCTTACCGGTTGATACAGCCGTTACTGTACCCGACATTTTGTCTACAACGGCAACAGCGGTATCAGAGCTTGAAAATACGGCGTCGGATAAATCAGTGCCGTTCGACGTACTTTTTATCAAGGTAAACTGTTCGTTAACGCCTAAGGTAACATATTCTTTATTCAGCGACACTTCATCAGGCTCAGTTGCTTCTGTCGGGTCAGTTTCGGTTGTCGGTGTGGTTGCTTCTGTCGGATTGGTTTCCGTTGTCGGTGTGGTTGTATCAGTAATTGGGTCGGTTTCCGTTGCAGGTGTGGTTGTATCAGTAATTGGGTCGGTTTCCGTTGCAGGTGTGGTTGTATCAGTAATCGGGTCAGTTTCCGTTGTCGGTGTGGTTGTATCAGTAATCGGGTCAGTTTCCGTTGTCGGTGTGGTTGTATCAGTAATTGGGTCGGTTTCGGTTGTCGGTACGGTTATATCCGTAGTTGGGTCGGTTTCGGTTGTCGGTACGGTTATATCCGTAATTGGGTCAGTTTCCGTTGCAGGTGTGGTTGTATCCTCAGTTGGATTGGTATTGACTATTGTAGTACCTATTCCGAGGTCTTCGCTTAACATTTGAAGTGTGTACTTTTGAACCAAAATACTGTCAAGCAAATTAACACCGTTATCTTTATTTACATTGGCACAGATTAATTGAGCATTATTAAATTTTACTACGGATAACGAATACTTCTGAATTATAATCGCATCAATGAGCTGAACTGTTTTGTCAGAATTTGCATCTCCAAGAACCAACTCCTTTGTTGCATCCTCTGACGAAGAATAATCTTGATTATCAGCTTCAACAGCTTTACCGTTCACAGCACCTGTGGACACAACAAAAAGCAACATAGTGCAAATTAATAATAAAGAGATAACATTTTTCACAGACTTTTTTGAGCTACTCATACAGTATGCTTTCTCCTTCACTGAATAATTTTTTTAAACACATATTTTGAAATATTTCTCAATTGTATTTATCTTAACTCATATTACTTATCAAGTCAAGAATTGATTGCGCTAAGCTTATATTGTATTACTTATAGATGCTTGCAACTCTTTTACGTTACTTTTTATTCAGAATAAATCCGCCTATGATCAAAGAAATCACAGACGGAAGCAACATATTATTCAACTTAAATAATTAGAATGTATGGATTTTGTGAAGCGTCAAGTATGCTCAAGTATGAAAGCAACGCATCTTCTGACACGGCAACACAGCCTGCTGTCGGAGCGTAGCCAATGTGGAAGAAAATTGCCGAACCTTTGCCGGGGATTATCGGATTCATATTGTAGTTAATTACAAAGCCATACTTATAGCTGTTATAGTAGCTTATCATATGCTCGGCACTTGTCCAATCCTTGTTTGCTGTACCCTCTACCCTCTGATTGTAATATGCAGAGTTCGGGTCGTCTACCCAATATGTATCGCTTGTAACACGGAAAGAGTTCAAAGAGGTTTGCGGCATATTATCAATGTAGAACATATCTCCGATTGAAAACAGACCATACGGTGTTTTGTAATCACCCTCTGCCGATTTTATATCTACTCCGTTACTGCCAACATATCCGTAAGAAGTAAGCCCTAAATCGGACCAATTGCCGCTGTTATCTTTTACATACATATTAACAACAGCCGAATTGCCCTGCGAATTAACTATAATGAGCTGCTGTGCCTGCAAATTATCAACTGAATAGCCTGCGCTTTGAAGAGCCGAAAGCATTTCACTTGGAACAGACCTATTTTGTGCTTGTACGTTCGTTTCAGAATTGCTTTTTGCCTTAGTTTCGGACTCCGGCTCAGTTTTTGTTTCCGATTCCGCCTTTGTGTAGGATTCAGTTTCAGAGGTTGATTTATCTGATTCTTTCTCTGTTGGCTTAGTCGATGTTGTTTCGTCAACAGGTGAATCATTACTGCTTAAAGTATTAATTGCCGGAACAGTATCGTTTCCGCAGGAAACAAAGTTGAATACCGCAACGAAAATTGCAAGCTCAAGCAACACTGCGCCTATAATGATTAGCGTTCTGTATAATTTTTTACCAAATTTTTTCTTGTTATTCATATAACCACCGTTATGATATTTCAATTACCGGATTTTTATTTGAATCAAGGTATGACAAAAGTACTATCATATCACTTGAAGAAATATCTATACATCCGAGAGTCGGCTTCAATGTTCCGTTATAACCGCATATAGTTATAACCGAGCCTTTTCCCGAAACAGCAGAGTTCGGCGTTTCGCCGTCACCGTTATGCTCAATAAAGATATTATAATTGTAGTTTTTATTTACTGCAAATTGTTTATATGTATTTTCATAGCCGCTGCCGCTGTAATCATTTTTGGTAACAAGACAGTTGTAATATTTCGACGAGGAATCGTCAACGAATATTGAATTGCTGTTAATTTGTTTGTAATTTAGGTCTGTATTGGGCTTACTCAAGCCATAACAAAAACCTAAGTCATAAGTTCCCTTCGGAGTAACCTTTTTTCCCTCTCCGTAGTTACTGCCGACACCGTTTGTACCAACTGTTGCATTGGTTGAAAACAGGCTTGTCCACTGCCCGTTTTGCCATTCATACAGAGTAAGAGTTGCAGTTGATCCGGAGGACACAACCTCAATCTTTTGCGAGTTGTAGGGTTTACTCGGCTGTGTTTCCGGTATTGCAGTTTCCGCTTCAGTAGGCTGAGTGTATGGCTCGGTTACCGGCTGAGAGGGTGATAAAGCGCTTGATTCCGAGCTTTGAATGTCGCTTGAACTTTCAAAAGGATTCGCCCCGAACATATTATTGTTATCCGATTTATTACCGTTAATTGAAGGAATAAGCAAAACCGCCGCTGCAACCACTGCGGCAAGCACCACCACTGCGGCTATAATAAGAGATACGATAACCGCAGTGTTCTTTTTAGGCTTTACTGCGTTTGCGGCAGGCCCAGAATACTGATTCTGCTGATATGAGCTTGCACTGTTTGAGGTTGAAGAATCAAACGTATTATGAATTGAGTTTTGAGTGTTTTGTGTGTTTTGCGTATTTTGTGGCTTGGTCTGAGGAATAACAGCTCCGCAATGCTGACAGAATTTTGTATTATCACGAATAGGTTTGCCGCAAGCACTGCATATTTTAATCTGATGAGTAACAGCGACATTTTCATTTATATTAAAATTATTTTGCGTATTATTGAAATTTGGTTCAGACGGAGCAGTAATCGGTGTACCGCACACAGCGCAAAACTTGCTGCCTTCACGAAGCTGACTACCGCATTTTCTGCAATATGCCATATTTTACCCACCTTTTCAATATATTTGCTTTAATTATACTGCAAAATCGAAATCTTTTCAACAAATTAATACTAAACGCACCGTTTCGGTATGGTTTCCAAAGCGGTGCGTTATTACTTATTATAATATATCAAGTTTTATGCCGTTTTCATCAGCTGAAAGGGCGATTGCCTGAATTTCTCCCTCACGGTGAGAAATAATTGCAGAAGCTATCTTATCCTCTACCTCACGGCGAATTGTATGGCGCAAATCTCTTGCACCACTCTTGCCGCCACAGGCTTTATCAGCGAGGAATTCCTGTGCTTTTTCATCATATGAAAGCTTAATGCTCTTCTCTGCGAGAGTATCAACATATTCTGAAAGCATTAGTCCTGCAATTTTTATAAAGTTTGGCTTGTCAAGCTCGTTAAACACGATTATCTCGTCAATACGGCTAATAAATTCAGGACGCAGAAACTCAGACAGCGCCTTTGTTACTCTTTCCTTATCAGCCGCCTGCTGAGTTTTGCCAAAGCCGAGTGCTCCGGATTGCTTATTACTTCCGGCATTTGAAGTCATAATAATTACGGTATTTTCAAAGTTGACATCACGTCCGTGAGCATCTGTCAAGCGACCCTCGTCAAGAATCTGAAGAAGAATATTAAGCACATCAGGATGTGCCTTCTCTATTTCATCGAACAAAAGAACGCTGTAAGGGCGACGGCGAACCTTCTCTGTAACCTGTCCTGCCTCATCATAGCCAACATACCCCGGAGGTGAACCGATAATCTTTGACACCGAGTGTTTCTCCATAAACTCGGACATATCAAGTCGAATAAGCGTTTCCGGTGTATCGAACAGTTCCTCAGAAAGAACCTTTACAAGCTCTGTTTTACCAACGCCTGTCGGACCTACAAATATGAACGAAGCAGGACGTCTGCGTGGACTTATTTGAACACGGCTGCGGCGTATAGCGGCAGTAACGGCTTCAACAGCTTCATCCTGTCCTATAATTTTTTCCTTAAGCTTATCCTCAAGGTCTGCAAGCTTTTTAAGCTCGTTTTCCTGTACTCTGCTTGCAGGGATTCCTGTCCACAGCTCTATAACCTTTGACAAGTCCTCTTCCTCAACCTTTGCTCCGAGAGCCTCATCTTGAATTTCAGCCGCTTTCTGCTGAATTAGTGCAAGCTCCGAACGTACTTTTGCAAGCTTTTCATAGTCAATTTTTTCAGGCTCTGCCGTCAGCTTTTCCTGCTGATAAATAAGCTGTTTTTCCTGCGCTTTGTAGCCGTCATATTCTTCCATTTTTTTGTTGCGAAGTGCAGCACATGCACAAGCTTCGTCAAGCAGGTCTATCGCTTTGTCCGGCAGGAAACGGTCATTTATATACCTTTCAGACAGAACAACTGCTCTGCGCACAATCATATCAGGAACGGTAACCCTGTGGTGCTTTTCGTAATAGAATTTAACACCAGTTAAAACGTCTATTGTTTCGGCTATTGAAGGCTCGCCAACCTTTACAGGCTGGAATCTTCTTTCCAAAGCGGAGTCTTTTTCAATGTACTTTCTATATTCGTTAAAGGTTGTAGCTCCTATAACCTGAATTTCACCTCTTGAGAGTGACGGTTTTAATATGTTTGCGGCGTTCATTGTGCCCTCTGAATCGCCTGTGCCAACAAGATTATGCACCTCGTCAATGAAAAGGATAATATTTCCGGCAGCCTTAACTTCCTCGGTAAGGCCCTTAATGCGGCTTTCAAACTGACCTCTGAACTGAGTTCCTGCAACTAAAGCCGCTAAATCGAGCAAATAAATCTCTTTATCCTGAAGTCTGAAAGGAACATCGCCCGCAGCAATTCGCAGTGCAAGACCCTCGGCAATAGCAGTTTTACCGACGCCCGGCTCGCCAATAAGACACGGGTTGTTTTTGCTGCGCCTGCAAAGAATCTGAATAACTCTGGCTATTTCCTTATCTCTGCCTATTACTGTGTCAATTTTTCCGGCTCTTGCCTTAGCAGTAAGATTTTCGCAGTAAGCATCAACATTGCGACGTTTTTTATTTGACTTTTTATCCTTCTTATTATTCTGCTGGTTATTATCTTCCTTTTTACCGTCAAAGTAATTCTGGAAGAACGGGAACGTCGGCGCTCCGCCGGGAGAGAATCTGTCATTATCCTCGTCAGAGCCATCTCCTTCTGTCAGCTGTCCCATCATCTCTGCAAAATTAGGCATTTCGCCGTCCTCAGACATACTCATCAGGCTGTCCACCTGCTCCTGTACATTATCAATATCCTCATCGGAAATGCCCATCTTTTCCATCATATCAGTAACAGGCTTTATTCCAAGCTCTTTGGCGCACGAAAGGCAATAGCCCTGCGGCTCTGAGTTAGCGCTTGAAGATACAAACACAACAGCAGGTCTTTTTTTACATTTACAACAAAGCATAAATCAATCTCCTTTATAAACAAAAAGGCAATCGTTTTCGTTTATTTCAAATTTTTTAAGGTTTTATTATCTTTAAGTAGCTGAAAAAACAGCAGCGCATACATAACAAGCGCAAATATCATGGCTATTGAGGTAATCACCAATAGAATTGTAATTAAAAGTGAAAGCTGTAACGCCAAAGCTGTTCCGCCGAATACCTCAATTGCTACAATTGCTGTTATTGAAACATAGAACACAACGGTTGCCAATTTTCCGTACCATTTAGCAGCAGGCGGAGTGATGCCTTTATGAATCAGATATGCACCGCCAAGAAGCATTAAAATGTCCTTTGCAGCCAAAATGACAACTAACAGCCTAACGTTTGGAATAAGTATTCCGATACAAACAATAACTGCAACAAGAGTAAGCTTATCGGCTATTGGGTCAAGCATTTTTCCAAGCTTTGAAATCTGATTAAAATGCCTTGCTATCATTCCGTCAAACATATCGCTCAAACCTGAGATAACAACGCATATTACAGCACCTATGTAGTTTTCTGAAAGAAAAAACACTATCATAGGAATAATAAGTATAATTCTGAACATTGATAGAATATTCGGAATTGTAAAAATTTTATCCTCAGCGTTTTTTTCTACACCCATTTCTTCCCCTCCTGAATATTCACAGTCTTAATAATTTTACTTAAATATAAATCCGAAAATATTAAAATTATAAAATAGCTTGAATAAAATTGTATTATTGATTTCTTGACTGTATGAAGCGTCAAAACCTGAAAACAACTTAAGAATCGAAACAAAAAGCATTATAAGCACGCTGCCCTTAAGAAAACCAAGCACACCGCCCAAAGTTCTGTTGACCCCATAGAGAATCGGCACACGACAAAGCTTATTTGCCATACGTGAAAAAAATCTTACCGCAAACATTATAAGTACAAATAGTACAACAGTCAGGGCTGCGGAACATATACCGATTATGATTGGTGCAACTATCTGCTCAACAGTGCTTGCAGCATAGTCAATTCCGCTGTCTACTACACCTTGCAGCTGCGGCGATTCAGAGATATTTGGTACGAGAGCTTTGATTAAGTCAGGCAAATTTTCCGTTATCTGTTCAACAGTTGTGACAGTACCTTGCTCGACCGTACCTTGGAGAGAATCAGTTACAGAAGTAATTATACCCTGCTTTATGAAAGAAGCATATATCCACTGAGCGAATGCTTTGCCAAGAATAATTGACAGATAAGCCGACACCAGAGTGCCGATTAAGTTTATTGCACTTCTGATTAAGCCCTTATATATACCGCTGATTACAAATACTGCAAGTAACAGAAGAATTATTCCGTCTAAAAACACGCTCATATGTAACCTCACTTAGTACAGTTTCTGCTTCTTAGGGTAAAATATATCATAAATCAAAGAAAAATACAACAACAAATTATGAACAAGTCAACCAGCACTGACCTCTCTTATCTCGCTTATTCCGAGAACATATATGCTGTTTTCACCATACATAGTGATACCCTGTGCGTCAAGACCTGACTCGGCAATACCCGCCTCTTCACCACGTGTTGTATAAAAAGCAGTAAAGCCTCCGTCGCAAAGTGCGGCAAGCTTGCCGCCGTAAAGGTCTAAGTCTAAAATTCTGTACTGCGTATCGGTTATTTTTTCAAGCGTACCGTTTTTGTTAAGGTAAACAAGATGACAATTGCCGCCGTCGGTTGACGGAGAAAGAGCAATTACTCCGCCCTGCGTGCGGTCGAAGGCATACGAGGTGAGAGTTAAGCCGTCATAATTATATTTGTCAATATCGGTATAATTTGATTGTATCATCAACGCCTGATTATCTCCGATTGCGGCTATTGAGCCGTTATCCATAAATTCACATCTGTAAATCAAGGTTTTGCCAACGTCAATGGTTGCAATCGGCTCCTCCTTTGTGAAGTCAAGAACGTATATAACAGACTTGAAATCACCGTCGCTTGAGGAAACGGTTGCAACTGCCGCTTGTGTTCCACTTTGATTAATTGTCATTGAAGTTGCATAATATTCAGAAAAGTAATAGGCGAATTTCTGCTTATTGCTTGAATCAAATACGGTAAGCTTTGAGAGGTAGCCTTCAGCTGTTGTAATAAAGCCGTATACTCCGTTGCCTGCAATATCTCCTTGGATTATCGGATTTTCAAGCTCGTTTCTTGTTTTTGTTTCTCCAACAGAATCGACCTGAAATCCGTTTCCGTTTATGTTATATGTGAGAAGCTGATCTCCCGAAATTTCAAGGGCAGGCTGCAAAAAGCTTATTGGTCTGTCAACAACCTTTCCCGCAGTTTTATTGAGGCAGATAAGAGATGTGTCGCTGACATAAGTGAGATAGCCGTTTTCATACTGAAAGTTGCCGCTGCTTATCTTTGTTCCGGAAATAGGGGTCGGGAAATCTTCGCCGTAATTAGCAGAAAGACCCTTTCGTATGCTGTTGATAAGTTTATCAGGCGCAATATAATTCCAACCTGTTGCTATTATTACTGACAGCAGGCAACCAAGCAAAATCAATACTGCTGTTTTTGTTTTTGCGGAAATTACGTCCTTAGAAACAGGAGCGTCAACCCTTGTTTCTTCAACAGTATGCGAAAAAGTGTATTCCATAGGAACAGTTTTTTTCTCGACATGCTTATTTTCTGTTTTTAAACGCTTTTTCTTTTCTTTTTTTTCGTCTTTTTTATAACGATTCTTCTTTTCTTGTTTTTTCTCTTGTTTATTTTCTTGTTTTATTTCCTTTTCGCTTTTATCCTTAGCCATAGAAATCTCCTTAATAATTTACCCTATTCAGATACAAACCGCAAGCCGGAGCTGTTGGACCGGCGGCTTTTCTGTTTTTAGCATTTATTATATCTGTTATCTCATTTTCGCCGATTTTCCCCTGTGCAACTCTAAGCAAAGTTCCAACCATAATCCTTACCATATTATATAGAAAGCCGTCTGCTTCAACCTTCATTTCAACTAAATTACCGTTTCTCGTAACCGAAAAACTTTTTACGTTTCTTGTAAGATCGCCCTTTTCACGCTTATCCAGAGTGCAGAACGATGTAAAATCGTGCTTGCCGACATATGCCTGTGCTGCACGATTTAAGAGGTTTTCGTCAAGCTTATATCTGTAATGAAGAGCATAACCGTTTAAAAACGGATTTCTCTGCTCGCTATTCCAGATTTTATATACATACTCCTTGCTTTTGCAGGAATAACGTGCGTGAAACTCTGAATCGACCTCACGGCTTTGTAAAACTACAATATCTTGAGGCAAAAATCTGTTCATTGCGCATTTTAACCTCTCCGCAGGTATTCGATGACTTGTTTTTACGCTTATGCAATACATATTTGCATGAACGCCTGAATCAGTTCTGCTACAACCCTTTACTGTATAATCCTTGCCTATTATCTTCTCAAGCGCAGTCTGAAAAACCTGCTGCACTGTCAAAGCGTTCTGCTGAACCTGCCAGCCATGATAGGCTTTTCCATCATAGGAAATTGTAAGCAGGATATTCCTCATCTGACTGTCGCAGGCAGAAATATGTTGCATAGTATCACTCCTGTTAGCAGCACAAGGCAAATAGCTGCGCCGTAAGCGTCAATTTTACCGTAGTGCAGGGTTTTCATTCTTGTTCTGCCGCTGCCGCCCTGATAGCAACGGCACTCCATAGCAATTGCAAGGTCAGAGGCTCTTCTGAATGCGGAAAGAAACAGAGGAATCAGAACAGGAATGAGCGCCTTTACTCGTTTTATAAGGTTTCCGCTGTCCATATCGGCTCCTCTTGCCTTTTGCGCCGACATAATCTTGTCGGTTTCCTCAAGCAGAGTCGGAACGAAGCGCAGAGCGATTGTCATCATCATAGCAACCTCATGCACCTTTATATGGAAAACAGTAAGCGGCTTAAGCAGACGCTCGACAGCGTCTGTTAAATCGGTCGGTGAGGTTGTAAATGTAAGCACTGAGCTTGCAAGAATTAACAGCGCAATTCTTACGGTGACAAATATCGCATTGTTTATGCCTGCCTCGGTAATTGTGAAAATTCCTAACTGAACAAGCGGCTCGCCCTTGCCGTAAAACAGATTTATTAAGCCTGTAAACAAAACGATGAACAAAATCATCTTCATACTCTTTAGATACATCTTAAGAGAAATTTTGGTAAATAGAATAACAGCAATAATAAACACGCCGACAAGCGCAAGCGAGATATAGTTGCCTGTTATAAAAATGAAAACAATAACCGCAATAAGCAGCAATATTTTAGCACGAGGGTCAAGCCTGTGCACAGGCGAATCGCCCGGCAAAAACTGCCCTAATGTTATATCCTTTAGCAAATGATCATCCCTTAATTTATATAATCAACGTTTACCAAGCAAATTTTGCAGCTCGTTTGCTGCCTGCTCAACCGTAAGAATACCCGACGGCAGATTATAACCCATTTCCCTGAGCCTTGACATAACCTTAGTCACCTGCGGAACTCTGAGTCCCATTTTTTCAAGCTCATCTCCCCTTGAAAAGACAGTTTGTGTGTCCTCAAGCATAGCAGCCCTACCCTTGTTCATAACAAGTATGCGGTCGGCTGTTCTTGCTATATCTTCCATACTGTGTGAAACAAGCAAAACGGTGTTTTTTCTCTCATCGTGGTACTGCTTAATCTGCGCAAGCAAAACATCTCTGCCTGACGGGTCAAGACCTGCTGTCGGCTCGTCCAGAATAAGTACATCCGGATCCATTGCAATTACGCCTGCAATAGCGGCTCGTCTTTTTTCGCCGCCGGACAAATCAAAAGGAGATTTTTTCAGAAGCTCATCCTTAAGCCCTGCAAAGCGAGCGGCCAAACGAACCCTTTGCTGTATTTCTTCATCTGAAAGTCCCATATTGCCGGGACCGTAGGCGATATCCTTTTCAACCGTTTCTTCAAACAGCTGATACTCAGGATACTGGAAAACAAGACCAACCTTAAAGCGGATTTTTCTTATCTCTTTCGGAGCTGCCCATATATCCTCGCCGCAAAGCTTTACTGTTCCGCTTGTAGGCTTTATAAGACCGTTGAGCATCTGCACAAGCGTTGATTTGCCTGAGCCTGTATGCCCGATTATTCCGATAAATTCGCCTTCTTTAATTTGTATATTAAGCTTATCGTTCGCCTTTTTTTCAAACGGAGTTCCCTGCCCATAGACGAATGATAAGTCCTCGGTTTCGATTATATTCATATTATTCCTCTGCCTGTTTTTGTTTAAAAATCCTGTCAATCACAGCTACACATTCATCGGAGTCGAGGGGTAACTGCGCCTGCTCAACGCCGGAGAAAAAGCCTCTGCCCCTTAATCTATACATAAGCTCGGTAGCCTGCGGCACATCAAGGCGGTGGCGTTTTAAAAGCTCAACCTGAGAAAACACCTCATGCGGTTCACCCTGAACAAGTACTGCTCCGTCGTTCATTACAATTACTCTGTCCGCCTGAACAGCCTCGTCCATATAGTGAGTGATTAATACAATGGTAATGCCGTTTTCCTTATTAAGCTTTTTTATTGTCGCAATAACCTCATCACGACCCTTTGGGTCAAGCATAGCGGTTGGCTCGTCAAGGACAAGACACTTAGGCTGCATAGCTATTATTCCTGCTATGGCAACTCTCTGCTTCTGTCCGCCCGAAAGCTTAAACGGAGCATGAGTTCTATATTCGTACATATCAACAGCCTTTAACGCTTCGTCAACTCTTATTCTGATTTCCTTTGGGTCAACGCCGAGGTTTTCGGGTCCGAACGCAACATCCTCCTCAACAATACTCGCAACAAGCTGATTATCAGGATTTTGCAGGACAAGTCCGACTGTTTTTCTTATATCATAGCATTTCTCTTCATCGGAGGTATCAAGTCCGTCGATTGTCACCTTACCCTGCTGAGGCAGAAGCATTGCGTTTAACAGCTTTGCCATTGTTGATTTACCACAGCCGTTATGACCGAGCAGAGCAACAAACTCTCCCCTTTTAATCTCCATTGAAATATTCTTCAGCACATTTACAGGCACAGTCGGTTCGTCCTCAACATCGCTGACGTACTGAAAGCTTACGTTTTCAACCTTAATAAAATCTTCCATTTTCTCCCCTAATAACACACAAGGCTATGCGCCTTATTATTTTCAAGCCGATAACCGGCTTAAGATTGCCAGATTGCACTTGAACCGCAAGGCAACACAAGACCCGTATCTGTGGTTTTCAGACCTATTTCATCTGAACTTATACTGCCGCCGAACCTCTTTTGAATCAAAACGCCAAGCAGATACTCCATCACTGCCGGAGAAAGTCCTGTGGTGTATGAGTTAAGCAGAAAAAACTCCGGATTGTCGCTAAGAACACCTGCGCAAAGCTCAACGAGTGAGAAAAGCTGTTCCTCAAGCTTCCATACCTCTCCGCCGGGGCCTCTGCCGTAAGACGGTGGGTCCATAATAATGCCGTCGTATTTATTCCCTCTGCGGATTTCACGCTGAACAAACTTAACGCAATCGTCAACTATCCAGCGGACAGGCTTATCCGAAAGACCCGACACCGCTGCGTTTTCCTTTGCCCACTGCACCATACCCTTTGAAGCATCAACGTGGCAAACCTTTGCTCCTGCATTAGCGCAGGCAAGGGTTGCTCCACCTGTATAGGCAAACAGGTTCAAAACATTGAGCTGTCGCTTACAGTTACGGATTTTCTTATCAACAAAAAGCCAGTTTACAGCCTGCTCAGGGAAAACACCCGTATGCTTAAAGCCCATAGGCTTAATTTGAAAAGACAGTTCGTTAAATTTAATCTTCCAAACATCGGGGTGCTTTTTATAAACCTCCCATTTACCGCCGCCGCTTGAACTGCGGTGGTAGCGAGCGTGCGCCTTGCGCCATAGCGGATTAGCTTTAGGAGTGTTCCAAATTATCTGAGGGTCGGGTCTAATAAGTATAATATCTCCCCAACGCTCAAGTCTTTCGCCGTTTGAGCAGTCGATAAGCTCATAATCCTGCCAATTTGCAAAACGCATAATTATATCCTCCGAATTATACAAGTCTTTCTCTTATAAGCTCTGCCGCCTGGTTTGCTATGCTTGTAATCTCGCTTGAGTCCTCGCCCTCAACCATAACTCTGATAAGCGGCTCAGTGCCTGACGCTCTTACAAGGATTCTGCCACGACTGCCAAGGCGCTCGTCGGCTTGTTGAATTTCTTTTTTTATTTCCTTATCGGTGTAAAATTTCAGCTTACCTTCGTTTGACACCTTAACATTTATCATTACTTGTGGAAAACGGCTCATAAGCTTAGCCATATCAGAAAGCTTTTCTTTTCTTCTGTTCATCATACTCAAAAGCTGAGCCGCTGTCATCTGACCGTCGCCTGTTGTGCAGTAGTCAAGAAAGATAACATGACCAGACTGCTCGCCGCCAAGATTATAGCCATACGCACGCATAGACTCAAGCACATATCTGTCACCTACGTTTGTAGAAACAAACTTAATATCCTGGCTCTCACAAAACTTATTGAAACCCATATTTGTCAGAATTGTGCCGACAACTGCATTATTTTTGAGTTTTCCTCTTGATTTTAAATCCTGAGCACAGATTGCAATTATAAAGTCGCCGTCTACAAGATTTCCGTTTTCGTCAACAGCAAGGCATCTGTCAGCATCGCCGTCAAAAGCCATACCGCCATCAAGGTTGTTTTCCTTAACATATTTCATCAGATTATCCATATGAGTTGAGCCGCAGTCATCATTTATGTTTGTTCCGTTCGGATTATCAAAAAGCATATGGCACTTTGCACCTAAAGCAGTAAAGAGCTTTTCTGCGGTTCTTGATGAGGAACCGTTTGAGCAATCAAGGGCAATTTCAAGACCGTCAAGTCTGTGCGCTACATTTTCAACAACGTGGCTGATATAATCGTCAGCCGCCGTATCAGCCTCTACAACACGGCCAAGCTTTTCGTGTGAATACTTCGGGTAAGGCTGAGCGTCGTCGTCGAGAACTATGGATTCAATCTGCTCTTCAAGCTCATCAGGAAGCTTAAAACCGTCCATATTGAATATTTTTATTCCGTTGAACTCAAAAGGATTGTGAGATGCAGAAATCATTATACCTGCGTCAGCACCGTATTTGCCTATTAAATATGCAACAGCCGGAGTCGGAACTACTCCAAGCTTAACTACATTTGCTCCAACTGAGCAAAGTCCTGCTATTAAGGCTCCCTCAAGCATATCAGAGCTTAAGCGTGTATCCTTGCCTATTAACACCTTAGGGTGCTCAGTTTCCTTATTAATAAGAACCATAGCCGCAGCTCTGCCGATATTCATTGCAAGCTCAGGCGTAAGCTCTGTATTTGCAACTCCTCTTGCTCCGTCAGTACCAAATAATCTTCCCATATTGTCCTCCTGAAATTTAAAGTATAATTCACATAATATCAGTTATCAAACAGAGTAGGCTGTGATACAACCTCTACTCCGTCAAAATCATAGCCAAGATGCTTGCAGGCTGCTCTTGTAACACATCTTCCTCTCGGTGTTCTGTTTAGAAAGCCAATCTGCATAAGGTACGGCTCGTAAACATCCTCTATTGTTACAGCTTCTTCACCGATAGCCGCTGCAAGCGTTTCAAGCCCAACAGGGCCACCTTTATAGAACTTTATCATTGCTTCAAGCATACGTCTGTCGTTTGCGTCAAGTCCGAGTCCGTCTATTTCAAGCTTATCAAGCGCAGTTTTGGCAGACTGCCCGTTAATAACGCCGTTGCTTATCACCTGAGCAAAATCACGCACACGCTTTAAAAGGCGGTTTGCAATTCTCGGTGTTCCTCTTGAGCGTGACGCTATTTCAAGAGCACCGTCCTCGTCAATCGGCATATTCAAAATGCCCGCACTTCTCTTTACTATCATTGAAAGCTGTTCCGGAGTATAAAGCTCAAGGCGCAGTATAACGCCGAAACGATCCCTTAGCGGAGCAGTAAGCTGACCTGCTCTTGTGGTTGCGCCGACAAGGGTGAATTTTTGCAGTGGCAGATGATATGAAGCCGCCATCTGACCCTTGCCTGTGACGATATCTATTGCAAAGTCCTCCATTGAGGGGTACAGTATTTCCTCAACCGAGCGTGACAGACGGTGTATCTCATCTATAAAAAGCACATCACCTTCATTTAAGCTTGTAAGCAGAGCCGCCAAATCACCGGGCTTTTCTATGGCAGGACCTGAGGTTATTCTTAGGTTTGTGCCAAGCTCGTTTGCAATTATTCCGGCAAGCGTAGTCTTTCCGAGTCCGGGAGGGCCATAGAGCAAAACATGGTCGAGCGCTTCTCCTCTTTGCTTTGCTGCCTGAATAAAGACAGACAAATTTTCCTTGACCTTTTCCTGCCCTATATATTCGTCCAGGCAACGAGGTCTTAACGGATTGTCGTCGCCGTTTAAATCACAGGGTATCTCCGAGGGACTCAGTATTCTGTTTTCGTAGTCCATTTCCATTTTAATTCCTCCGAAATCAGCGTGCCGCCATCTCTCTTAGTACGGCAGAAATCAAATCCTCAACGCTCTTGCTTGAATCAAGCTTAGACAAAATCGGTAAAACCTCGCCGCTGTCATAGCCAAGCACAGCGAGTGCCTCAACAGCCTTTTGCGTATTGCCAAAGGACGCCTCGGCACTGCCACCTGACGCAACAGGCATATCTCCGCCTGATGTATCAAACACCTTAAGCTTATCCTTCAGCTCTAAAATAATTCTCTGCGCAAGCTTAAGCCCCACGCCGTTTGCACGGGTAATTGCCTTACTGTCGGACGAGGCAATGCAAATTGCAAGCTGTTCGGGAGAAAGCTCAGAGAGTATTGAAATAGCTGCCTTAGGGCCTACCTTGCTGACGCTTGTTAAAAGCTTGAAGCAGGAAAGCTCTGATGTTGAAGCAAAGCCGTAAAGCTCGGCTGAGTCCTCACGTACAATAAGCTGGGTATAAAGCATAGCCTCGCTATTGAGCTTTGGCAGAAGTCTTTGCGTGCTCATTGACGTGAAGCATTTGTAGCCGACGCCCGCACATTCAATGACCACAAAGGCCGGCTCGATGTGAATTAAATTTCCTCTTACGCTGTATATCATATTATGAATTTAAACTCCTTTTAAAAATCATCGCCTTCAGGTTTGTTCCCGCCGCCTGCGTATGGGTTATCGCCATTGCAAGTGCGTCCGCCGTATCGTCGGGCTTTGGCACTGCCTGAAGCTTTAAAAGCCGCCTTGTCATCTCCATAATCTGAGGTTTTTTAGCCTGACCGTAGCCTGTTACAGCCATTTTTACCTGAAGTGGAGTGTATTCAAAAACAGGCACATTATTTTTCTGCGCCGCAAGGAGAATAACGCCTCTTGCCTGTGCAACATTGATTGCCGTTTTCTGATTGTTCTGAAAATAAAGCTTTTCAATTGCCATTGCGTCAGGCTTAGCCTGCTTGATTATCAAATCAAGCTCATCATATATACGCTCCAAGCGGAGGTTAAAGTCTATTCCTGCATCGGTTGTAATTGCTCCAAAGCCAAGCGGCGCATAATTGACGCCGTTAAAACTTATAACACCCCACCCGACAATAGCATATCCGGGGTCTATGCCCAAAACAACCAAGAGATTCACCTTCTAACAATCAAAATTCATACTTACTCTATCTTGTTATTATATCACATTGTTAAATAACGGGCAAGAATTACAGAGGTATTTAAAAAAATTTTAACTTAATCAGTTAATTCTATGAAATACAAAAATAAAGCGGCTGCGTTTAAACACGCAACCGTATATTTAAGATTATTAATAATACCGTTTTTCACAATAAAGAAACGGCAAGCTTGTTATATTGCCGAGTTAAGCCGGTTAATGTGCATACTTTTCAATAAAACGTAAGAGAGCTGCTTCATATGCGCTTGTGTTTACATAATAAGACTCAGCGTGGTCGGCACCCTGTACAATAAGCAATTCTTTTTCAGATGAACACCCAGCATAGTTTTTTTCGCTCATCCAATAAGGAACAAAGTCATCTTTATCGCCGTGAATGAACAGTATAGGAATATTTGTTTTAGAAACACAATCAATAGTGTTTACGTCCTTATAGCCGTAGCCGGCGTTTTTCTTAGTTAAGTAATCAGTCAAATTCATAATCGGGAATTTCGGAATATGGTAATCACGCTTAAGTATATGGCAGAAAACGTCATATGCGCTTGTAAAGGCACAGTCGGAAACAACGGCTTTGACATTGCTTGGCAAATCAACGCCAGTTGCCATAAGTACAGTTGCGCCGCCCATTGAAGTACCGTGCAGAAAAATAATGCTGTCATTGCCAAACTGTTCGATAATGTATTGAACCCAGCTTTTCGCATCGTTGCGGTCAAGCACGCCGAAGCCAATGTATTTGCCCTCGCTTTCACCGTGCGCCCTCTCGTCAACAATTAGAACATTAAAGCCGTGTTCATAATAGAACTTAGAAAGGGATGTATAATCATTTTTTCCGCAGCTTGTGTAGCCGTGAAAACAAATTACCGTTTTTATTGACGGTGAACTGTTTTTCAACAGGGTTGCGTGAAGCTTTAAGCCATCGCAGGAATTGATATAAACCTCCTCCATTGGCTGGGCGTAAAACCACTCTTTACGCTTATGGATAAAATCTAAATGCTTAGACCAATCGGTGCTGGCGTTAATATTATTCTCAAGCGTAGCAGTCGGCTTACGCAAAATAGTAAGTCGATAGAAATATACTGTTGCACAGATAAGAACAATAATTACAATTACTGCAACGGAAATCAGCGCAAATAAAACCCAAAATAAAACGTTCATTATATTTATGCCTCCGTTAAAAAAATTAAGAATTAAACACAGTATAATTGAATAATATTCCTAAGTCCTTTTTTTGTCAATAGATTAATTCCAAAAAATGTTTTTTAGCTTTTTTACTGTTTTATAGTCGAATAATTATTATATTTAATTAAGGCAATGGAATTTATTACATTTTTGACAATATTTAATAATCTATTGACATCTTAAAGCAAAAACAACATAATTAAGTAAATAAGATCAAATAATGTCGGGGAGGTTAATGTAAAACAAATATTTACTAATTCTTAATCAAATTTGAAAAAATAACGGAGGATTTATTATGCTAAGAATTGAGCATCTCACAAAGAGCTACGGTGACAAAAAGGCGGTTGACGACCTTTCGCTTCACATTAAGCCGGGAGAAATTTATGGCTTTATCGGCCACAACGGAGCCGGCAAAACAACAACCATTAAGGCTTGCTGCGGTATATTGCGCTTTGATAACGGCGAAATATATGTTGATGGCACATCTGTTAAAACAAACCCGATTGAATGTAAATCAAAAATTGCATACATACCGGACAATCCTGATTTGTACGATTATATGACAGGTGTTCAATACCTTAATTTTGTGGCTGATATTTTTGCTGTGAGCGCTGAGGATCGTCAAAGCCGAATTCACAAGTATGCGGACGCATTTGAGATAACAAAAGACCTTGCACAGCCGCTAAGCGCATACTCGCATGGTATGAAACAGAAGCTTGCAATTATCTCTGCGCTTATTCACAACCCGAAGCTTGTTATAATGGACGAACCGTTTGTTGGTCTTGACCCTAAGGCTTCGCATCTGCTAAAAGGCCTTATGCGTGACATTTGTGACAACGGCGGAGCGATATTCTTTTCGACACACGTTTTGGAGGTTGCAGAAAAGCTTTGCGACAAGGTAGCAATTATAAAAGGCGGAAAGCTTATAAAATCAGGCGACATGGACGAGGTTAAGGGCGACGATTCACTTGAAGAGGTATTCCTTGAACTGGAGGACGAAAAATGCTGAAAACACTACTAAAAAAAGAGTTGCAAGGAATACTGACCGTTATTTTTCAAAACACTAAAAACAACCAGCGGCGCAGCACAGGTTCTATTGTTGCTACCTGCGTAGCTTTAGGACTTCTTTACGCTATATTTTGCGCTTTCTTCTTTGTTCTCAGCGGTATGCTTTGCATGCCGATGGTTTTAATAGGAATGGACTGGCTATACTTTGCGTTAATCGGTCTTGCTGCAATAATTATGGGTGTATTCGGCAGTGTTTTTACCACATATGCAACCCTGTATCAGGCTAAAGATAATGAAATGCTGCTCGCTATGCCAATTCCACCGTCCAAAATTTTATTTGCAAGAATGTTTGCCGTTTGGATAATGGGATTTTTCTTTGAAGCTCTTGTATTTGTTCCGTGCATGATTATGTACTGGATAACAACGCCGCCGCAGATTCTTTCGGTAATTTGTCCGCTGCTTGTTATGCTTTTCTTATCTTTATTCATTCTCACCTTAACCTGCATTTTAGGTTGGGTAGTTGCCCTTGTAGCGTCTAAGCTTAAGCGCAAAAATATTATTACAGTTATACTTTCACTTGCATTTTTTGCAGCGTATTACTACTTCTATTCTCAAGCATACAGAATTATTGGTGCGATTGTTGATAACAGCAAGGAAGTTGGCGAAACCATTAAAAGAATGTTGTTTCCGATTTATCATATGGGACTTGCGTCAACAGGAAATCCGATATCGCTGCTTATTACCGCTGCAATAGTAATTGCTCTGTTTGCTTTGGTATACTGGGTTCTGTCACGAAGCTTTTTGAAAATAGCAACCTCAA
Organism: Ruminococcus sp. zg-924; assembly: GCF_024433635.1. Taxonomy (GTDB): domain Bacteria; phylum Bacillota; class Clostridia; order Oscillospirales; family Acutalibacteraceae; genus UBA7067. Next base: position 117,218 of record NZ_WNJZ01000005.1, read on the forward strand.
ATAAAGGTACGGCTAAGGTTAAATACAAGGAAAAAAAGCTAACAAAAAGCAGTGTAAGCGGAGCTTTGCTGCGCAAGGAATTCAAGCGATTTATAGGCAGCTCAACATATATGCTCAACTGCGGTTTGGGCAGTGTTTTTACAATCGTAGCCGCAGTATTCATATTGATAAAAAGCAGCGATATTAATGAGCTTTTTAACCTAACACCGCAAATGGCTGATTTGAAAGTTATAGCAGCCGCTGCTGTTATTGCTTTTACTGCCTCAATGAACGACATAACGGCTCCGTCTATATCACTTGAGGGTAAGAATATCTGGATTTTGCAGTCAATGCCTGTATCAGCATGGCAGGTGCTTAAAGCAAAGATGAAGCTTCACCTTTATATTTCGGCGGTTCCGGTATTGATTTTTGCATTATGCACTGACATTGTGTTCATCCCGGACATTCCCTCTGCGATTATCTTGCCAATTTTCTCAGTAATATTTGTTTTATTCAATGCAACTATGGGGTTGGCTATAAATTTAAAATCGCCAAATTTGACATGGACAAACGAAACTGTTGCAGTTAAGCAAAGTATGGGTATTTTGCTGACCTTATTCGGCGGCTGGGGAGTTATTGTTTTATTTGCTCTGCTTTATTTTCTAACAATGTTCATTGTTACTCCTGCGATTTTCCTGTTATGCTGTACTGTTTTGATTGCAGCTGTAACGGCTCTTTTGCTCTACTGGTTGAAAAACAGAGGAACAAGAATTTTTGAAAGTTTGTAATTACATATTGTCAGAGGTTTAAAACTGAGCCGTCTACACCTTTCACACGCTGCGCTTAAGCTTAAAGTCGGCTTGTGTCGGGTTACCGACACGCAGTATATGATTTAGGCTTTGAGCGAAAATTCAGCAAAGCTAACAACTCTATATCTCAGATAAAATTAAATCAAAAGGCAACAAAAATCCCTTGAACAGTGAACAAGTCCGTAAAAAATGGACAATAGAAAAAAGACCCCTCTTGATGTAGAATATACATCAGGAGGGATATTTTTATGCCAAGAAGTTATCGACATGTAAAGGAATATGAAACAGAAATAATA
>NZ_WNJZ01000006.1 GCF_024433635.1 Ruminococcus sp. zg-924
GTGTGTAAGTGCCGTGAGGCATTCAGCTTGGCAGTACTAATAGGTCGAGGGCTTGACCACAGTCCTTTTGGTTAACTCAGTGCAATGTTTCTTCTTTTCTAAATCTTTATTCAGTTTTCAGGGTGCTCTTCACAATGAATATCAGTGATTTAAGCAGAGGGTTAAACCTCTGCTTTTTTGTTCTCTGCAAAGTTAACAAGCGATTAGAAGAAAAACTGTAAATACTCAACAAAATTATATTTTTTTCTATTATAACCTTTATTATATTTAGTGCATATGCTATAATTTACTTGTATTTTTACGCCTAAAAACTGCATATAATTAATCACAGATGTAAGAAAGGGATGTTATTATGTTTCATTTAGGAATTGACCTCGGCGGCACCAATATTGTTGCCGGAATTGTAAACGAAAAATATGAAATCGTTGCCAAGGCAAGCTGTAAAACTGCTGTGCCAAGACCTGAAGCAGAGATTTGCGACTCTATGGCTGCATTGTGCAAGGAGGTTGTAAAAAAGGCCGGCATTAAAATGGCAGATATTAAGGAAATCGGCATTGGTGTTCCGGGTGCTATTAATCCTGCAACGGGTGTTGTTGAGTATTCAGCTAACCTGTTCTTTCACAATTGGGACCTTGGCGAAATGATGTCTGAAAGGCTTGATAAAAGAATTCTTATTGAGAATGATGCAAACGCTGCCGCTTATGGTGAATTTCTTGCCGGCTCTGCGAAGGGAGCTACAAATTCTATTACAATAACACTTGGTACGGGCGTAGGCGCAGGTATCATTATTGACGGAAAAATTTACAGCGGTTCTAACTATGCGGGCGCTGAGATGGGTCATATGGTAATTGTGATGGATGGCAGAGAGTGCAATTGCGGCAGACGTGGTTGCTGGGAAACATATGCCTCGGCTACCGGCCTTATAAATATGACAAAAGAAGCAATTCTTGGTGAAAGAGCAGATTCTTCATATATGCTCAAGGCGCTTGACGGTGATATTTCCAAGGTTAACGGAATTACGGCATTCGATGCAATGCGCAATGGCGACGCAACCGGTGCAGCCGTTGTTGAAAAATATATTAAGTATCTCGGCTGCGGTATTGTTAACGCAATTAATATATTCCAGCCGGATATTCTGAGCATAGGCGGCGGTATCAGCCACGAGGGTGAAACCTTGCTTGCTCCGCTGAGAGCTTATGTTGAAAGAGAGAGATATACAAAGCATAATGACAAACAGACAGTAATCTGCGCTGCTACACTCGGTAATGACGCCGGTATTATTGGTGCGGCTATGCTTAGGCCTGTTAAAAAATAAAAAAGGGGAATTGAAAAATGGGACTTATTAAAATTCTTACAGGAGCCGTTGGCGGTGCTATCAAGGAGCAAACCCTTGAAGCTTATCAGCCGTCTGAAATGGGCGATACAACCGTGTTTGCTCCGGCTGTTGCTCCGCATTCAAATAACAACAAGTATGCCAGCACAGATGGCGTAATCAGCAACGGCTCTATTATTCAGGTTTACGATAACCAGATGATGATTCTTGTTGATGGCGGACGTGTTGTTGACTACACTGCAGAACCCGGCTACTTCAAGGTTGAGAACTCTTCTATGCCTTCAATGCTTAACGGTCAGTTCAAGGATACCTTTAAGGATGTATGGAACAGAATTAAATTCGGCGGCTCTACTCCGCAGACTCAAAGAGCATTCTACATAAATCTTCAGGAGATTAAGGGTATCAGATTCGGTACCCCAAATCCGTTGAATTATTTTGACAGCTTTTACAATGCCGAGCTTCGCTTAAAGGTTCATGGCGTTTATTCAATGATAATTAGGAATCCGCTCCTTTTTTATGAGAATGTTGTACCAAAGGAGTATGTAACAGGCAACAAAAGACTTGATTACTCACAAATTTCGGCTCAATACAACGGCGAATTTCTGACTGCTCTCAGTACAGCTATTGGTCAGATGTCAGCAGCAGGCGAGAGTATCCGCTTTATTACCTCTAAGGGTGATCAGCTCAGTGCTTATATGCAGACGGCTCTTGATCAGCTCTGGCTTCAGAACAGAGGTATGGACTTGTTCTCTGTCGCCGTTTCTGCTCCAACCTACGATGAAACCTCGCAGAAGCTCATCGACAAGAGAAATGAGATTGCTTTACAGGCATCAGCTGTTTCTGATCCTGCAGCGCAGGCTGCCTACCTTGCAACAGCAGCAGGTCAGGCTATGATTAATGCCGGCAGCAATGATGGCGGCAGTATGGCAGGCTTTATGGGTCTTGGAATGGCTATGAATCAAGGTGCAAACATTCTTGGCGGCTATCAACAGCAGCAGATTGCGGCGCAGCAGGCGGCAGCTCAAAAAACAACAGTTGCAGGCGGCTGGAAGTGTGAATGTGGCACAGAGAATACAGGGAAATTCTGTCAGAACTGCGGCAAGCCAAAGCCGGTTGAAAGCGGCGCTTGGAAGTGTGAATGTGGTGCAGAGAATACAGGTAAGTTCTGCCAGAACTGCGGCAAGCCGATGCCGAGTGACGGCAAATGGAAGTGCGAATGCGGCACAGATAATTCAGGCAAGTTCTGCCAAAACTGCGGAAAGCCAAAGCCATAACGTAATAATCGGTGTTTATAGCATAATTTCAGGGGCGTACGATTTCGTACGCCCCTGAATGTGCTTCTCATACGATTTCTAAGGTACATATAATCGTGGTCACAAAATCCTATCAGCAGTAAGCCGTCAAGATTACACAAAGAAGCAAATTTGATTATTTCCTGCGGAGAAGTTAATTTTTTACCATTATATACTGTCCGTTTTACTCTATATCTTTTGACAGAGAGTTCAGGTAGGAAGCTATGATAAAATTATTATCCCTAGGTGCAGAAACACCCTCGGAATTAACCGAGGGTGTCGAATTTGATATAATAAAGTGCGCTTAATTAGTCAGCGTACTTGTCCTCACCGTTCCATGAGTACATCTTTCTAAGCTCTGCGCCAACCTTCTCAAGCTGGTGCTCAGCAGCAATTCTTCTGCATGAGTTGAAATGTGCTCTGCCGTTCTTGTTCTCTGCAATCCACTTTGAAGCGAATGTACCGTCCTGAATCTCTGAGAGAACCTGCTTCATCTCTTTCTTTGTTTCCTCTGTGATAAGGCGCTTACCTGTTTCGTAGTCGCCGAACTCAGCAGTATCGGAAATTGAATATCTCATCTTCTTGAAGCCGCCGCTGTAAATAAGGTCAACAATGAGCTTCATCTCATGGATACACTCAAAGTAAGCGTTCTCCGGAGCGTAGCCTGCCTCAACAAGAGTTTCAAAGCCTGCCTTCATCAAAGCTGTAACGCCGCCGCAAAGAACAGCTTGCTCGCCGAAGAGGTCTGTTTCTGTTTCAATCTTGAAGGTTGTTTCCAAAACGCCTGCACGGCTGCCGCCGATGCCTGCTGCATATGCAAGACCAATTTCTGTTGCTTTGCCTGTTGCGTCCTGCTCAACAGCGATAAGACAAGGAGTACCCTTGCCCTCAACGTACTCGCTTCTTACTGTGTGGCCCGGAGCTTTAGGAGCAATCATAAATACGTCAACATTTGACGGAGGTGTGATTTGCTTGTAGTGAATGTTGAAGCCGTGTGCAAATGCAAGTGCCTTGCCCTCTGTGAGGTACGGCTCGATGTCCTTCTTGTAAAGGTCAGCCTGCTTTTCATCAGGAACAAGAATCATAATGATGTCTGCTGCCTTTGCAGCCTCGGCTGTTGTCATTACTGTAAGTCCGGCCTTCTCGGCTCTTGCACGGCTCTTGCTGCCCTCGTAAAGACCTACAACAACGTCAACACCGCTGTCGTGAAGGTTAAGTGCGTGTGCGTGACCCTGGCTGCCATAACCGATGATAGCAACCTTTTTACCCTTTAAGAGATTAAGATCACAGTCTGCTTGGTAGTAAATTTTTGGCATAATAATTTTCCTCCTTGCCAATTTGGCATTATTGTATATGTTATTTCTGTAAAACCGCTTATTAGTTTGTGCTTGCTGTGCCTTTTTCGATGGCAACAGTGCCTGTGCTTACGATTTCACGGATACCATATGGCTTTAATAAATTCAAGAGTATCTCTGTTCTTTCTGTTGTGTCGGAAAATTCTATTGTAATGGTGTTAGCCGCAACGTCGCACACGTTTGCGTGCATCATTTCGGCAATCTTAAGAAGCTCCGGCCTCTTTGGGGAAGGACAGCATACCTTTATAAGTGAAAGCTCACGGCTTATATAATTGCCGTCCTCAAGAGCCTTAACCTTGATAACGGGGATAAGCTTATTGAGCTGTTTTTCAAGCTGTTCCAAAACATATTCGTCACCGTCGGCAACGATAGTGATTCGTGAAAGCTTAGGGTCGGTTGTTACACCAACCGCAAGGCTGTCTATGTTAAAGCCTCGCCTTGAGAACAGTCCGGATATTTTACTTAAAACACCGGCCTGATTTTCAACCAGAACTGTTAATGTGTGTTTCATATAAAATTCCTTTCTTAAATCGAGGGTGTTTCGGGGCTAACATTGCATACAAGCATAAACGAACTGTCGCTTTTAAGCATTTCCTCGGCAATTTTCTCAGCCTCTTCGTTTGAGTTTGCGCATGCAGACGGAATGTTGTATGCTTCGGCAATCTTCATAAAGTCGGGTGCGTCGTCATCAAGGAAGGTTGCGTTGAAGCGTCCTTTATAAAGATTCTTTTGCAGCTCCCTTACCATTCCGAGCCTTACGTTTCTCATAATGATGATTTTTATGTTCAGGTGGTTCTGGGCTATTGTGCCAAGCTCATTCATACTCATCTGGAACGAGCCGTCACCGCAGACAACAACAACCTCTCGGTCCGGTCTGCCAAATTTTGCACCAATAGCGCACGGAATGGAATAGCCCATTGTGCCCATACCGCCTGTTGTTAAAAATCTGCCTTCTTTTATGCGGAAATTGTTAGCGCACCATATTTGGTTTTGTCCAACGTCAGCCGCTAAAATTGCCTTTGACGGCAGCATTTTTGATAAGGTTGCAACAAAACGCCTTGGCTCAACATAGCCCTCAAATTCCTGCGGAATACGGAACAAATCTGTTTTCCAGCGTTCTACTGTATCGTCCCACATAGGTGAAACGTGGTATTCGCCGACTTCATCAGCAAGCCTGCTCATAATATTGCGCATATCGCCGACAATCGGAACGGTTGTTTTTATATTCTTGCCTATTTCGGCAGGGTCAATATCAATATGTATAATCTTAGAGCGTTCAGAAATCTGGTCGGGTGCGGCTACTGCTCTGTCACCGAGTCTTGCGCCGCATACGATAATCAAATCCGACTCATGAATAACCCTGTTTGCAACGCCCTTGCCGTGACTGCCGAGCATACCGAGATACAGCCTGTGCTCAGACGGCATAACGCCGATGCCCATCATTGTTGAAACAACGGGAATACCTGTTTTTACGGCAAAATCTACAAGCTGAAGCTTAACACCGGATGAAAGCACACCGCCGCCTGCAACTATAACAGGACGGGAGGAACTGTTAATAAGCTGAGCCGCCTTCTTTATCTGAACAGCATGTCCTTTTACATTCGGCTTATAGCCTACTATATTGGCTTCCGTAGGATATTCAAAGCTTTCAATCTTGTTTGTCTGCATATCTATCGGAATATCAATAAGAACAGGACCCGGTCTGCCTGTTGTGGCAATATGGAACGCTTCCTTGAAAATTCTCGGCAAATCAGCTGTGTTCTTAACAAGATAGCTGTGCTTTACAAAAGGCTCGCAAGCTCCTGTTATGTCTGCCTCCTGAAAAACGTCACGCCCCAAAAGATCGCTTCTGACCTGTCCTGTTATTGCAATAATCGGAATTGAGTCGGTATAAGCCGTAGCAATACCTGTAATTAAATTTGTAGCGCCCGGACCGGAGGTTGCAACGCAAACACCCGGTTTGCCGATTGATCTGGCGTAACCGCTTGCGGCGTGTGCGGCGTTTTGCTCCTGTCTGACAAGTATGTGTTTTATATTAGAGTCTAAAAGTGCGTCGTAAAATGGGCAGATAGCGGCTCCGGGATAACCAAAGATGACGGATACACCCTCGCTTTCCAAACATTTTACCATAATTTCAGCACCGCTTATCATGTTTCCGTCACTCCTTCTAATTCACAAGCTTTTACCTATTATTATAGTATGTCATAATCAATAGGTCAAGTTTTTGCGGCGTTTTTTTCGCAAATTAGCTGATTATCAATAATTGTTATATACTCTGCACAGCCCGAAGCACTGCTTTTTAACAATACACCTGCCGATTTTAGCTCAGAAATGACTATGAGAAGCTCTTTGGTGATAATCTCGCCGGGCACAACAAGCGGTATTCCCGGCGGATATGCAAATAAAAACTCTCCACATATTTTGCCTCCGGCTTGCACAAGAGGTATTTCTGTTTTGTCAAGCTCATCGGCTTCAAATATCTCCATTGCCCTGATATAACCTGTCGGCATTGCCGCAGACTTAGGCGAATATGAGCCGACAGTGCCGCAGTCAATTTCACGCAGAGCAGATATAAGGCGGTCAAAACCCTCGTCAGTGTCGCAGTATGAGGTCATTGCAACAACGTAGTTGAGCGAGGACATTTCAACCTGTATTCTGTATTTATCAAGCAGAATTTTGGAAAGCTGCGCACCTGAATATCCGTTTTTTACTGCACTTATGATGAGCTTGCTTCTGTCAAAAGCGAATATTTCGCCGTTCTTTTCGTATTGGCTGTTCCCGTAAAAGAGAATATCTGTATGTTTAAGCTGTTTTACTTTTTCTGAAAAATCATCAAGCCGCTTCAGATAAGCAGAAAAGAGGTTTTTGCCGCTTTTTTGCAGAATATTAATCGTGCTGTCTATGCTTTCCGTTATCAGGTATGACGGTGAGCTTGTTTCAAAAACAGCAAGCTTCTGCGCTATTTTTTTGCTGTCGGCTAACTTGCCGCAAACGTGCACAAGTGCGCTCTGCGTAACTGCGCCCAAGGTTTTGTGTGTGCTTTGTATAACAATGTCTGCGCCGCTTTTTACTGCGCCGTTAGGAAAGCCGCCAAAAAGGCCGAGATGAGCACCGTGTGCTTCGTCGACAATAAGCGGTACGCCGTAATGGTGGCATAAATCGCTTATCGTTTTTATATCCGATATTATTCCTTCGTATGTAGGGGACGTGATGATTACTGCTGCGGTGTAAATGTTCTGCTTTAAAAGCCTCTCAACGTCTGTTGGGTTGATTGAGCCGTAGCACCCAAACGGCAGTGGAATGGTGTTTGGCGTTATGTACTGAGGTTTAAGTCCGAGCAGGGAAATTCCGTTGTAAACCGACTTGTGGCAGTTCCGTGCGCAGATGATTGTATCGCCTCGCTTTGTGCAGGCGGCAAGAGAGGCTAAAATGCCGCAGGTGCTTCCGTTTACAAGAAAAAAGGTTTTGTCTGCGCCGAAAAAGCAGGCGGCGTTGTCCATTGCGTCTTTAAGTATTCCGTCAGCACAGTGCAAATCGTCAAGACCGTCAACCTCGGTCATATCATGAGTGATTGACAGCGGCATAGCCATTTCGGCGTTTCGCTTGTGCCCCGGCATATGAAAGGGATAAATACCCGATTCCGAGTAAAGTTTAAGTGTATTGTAAAGCATTTTATTTTCCTTTGTTACTTCTCCTTGCCTTCAAACAGGTCGGCGTTATCAGATTCAAAAGCTTCGTTGAGTGCGTTGGTGTCGGAAACAGGAGGTTGTACATTATCGCTGTTGATTGCTTTCTCGTCCTGTTCGGCGTCAGGATTGCTCTGTTTTGCTTTTTGAGCCTGCTCAGCTTCGCCGTGTTTTTTGCCGACTTTGTAAATGGCGAATACAGCGCAAACAACGCATAGAGTGATAACTGCACCGAGCATAATATAAGCTGTATTTGACTGCGCCGCTTCCTTTGAACCAAGGCTTACGATTCCGTTTTGGTGTTGCTGTGTCAAGCCTTCTGAAGATTCGCTGCCGGATATACTGCTGCCTTTGTCGGCTGAAGAAGCCTTGCTGTTTGAGCTGCTTGATGACGGCTTTGAATTAACCTTTGTTCCGCTTGAGCGTGAAACACTGCCGCTTATCTTATCGGCAAGCTCAACAGGGTACTCTACGCCGTAGCTGCAAGGAAGATAGCTTTCGTTACAGCACACAGCCTGCTCACAGTAAAGTGTGATATAAGCATTGCACGGGGTTGACAGCGCCTTGAATTTAAGCGATATAATGCCGTTTTCTTCACCCGTCAGCGGCTGACCCTTTGTGTTCAGAAAAACAAGCTTTGTTGTACCGCCAACAGTGTTGTATTCAAGCTTTCCGTCTGTTCCGTCGCAAAGCTCAGCCGATTTAAGCTCCATTACAGAAGAATCAAAGCAGACTGTAAATATTGCGGCGGCAACGTCACCACCGCCAAAAACATTAAGCTGTGCTTTAAAGCTCTTTCCTGTCTGAACCTTGCTGTTAAGCGTGAGTGAATAGCAGTATTCTGCGGCAAGCACAGGCTGAGTTGCAGAAAGGAGAATCAGCACAGCGGCAAGCATAGAGATAATGCGCTTCATATTGATATACCGTAGGTTAAGCAGGCGTTTTCAATGTTTTGCGTCAGCAGCTTGTCTATTGTAATGCCTCTGATTTCAGCAATTTTTTCGGCGGTGAATTTTATCATACGTGAGTCGCACCGCTTTCCTCTGTACGGAACAGGTGTAAGATACGGGGCGTCGGTTTCAAGCATAAGACGGTCAAGAGGAATTTCACGTACTACATCAACGCTGTGCCGAGCGTTTTTGAAGGTGACAACACCGCCTATGCTTATCGACATACCAAGCCGCACAACCTCTCTTGACAACTCAACGCTGCCTGAAAAGCAGTGAACTATGCCCATGGGGCGGTACTTCCTCAAAAGCTCGTATGTGTCGCCGTGAGCGTCACGGTCGTGAACTACAACAGGCAGGTCAAGCTCCTTTGACAAGGCAAGCTGTTTTTCAAAAACCTCAAGCTGAATTTGCTTAGGCACGTTCTTCCAATAGTAGTCAAGGCCTATTTCACCGATTGCAACAGCCTTTTGGTGCTGCAAAAGCTCAGCTATTCTGTCAATAAAGTCCTTTGGTGCGCTTTCAGCGTTTTCGGGGTGATAGCCTGCGCTTGTGTAAAAGCCGGCGTATTTTTCCGCTGTGCTTATCCCGAACAGGGTTGTTTCAATGTCGGTGGCTCCGTTAACAATTCCGACTATTTCGCCGCTGTTTAGCATTGTGTCAAGCAGCTCATAACGGTCGCTGTCAAATGCTTCGTCGTCATAATGTGCGTGTACGTCAAATATTTTTTGCATAATTTTCACCAAATAAAAGAAAGAATTTTTACCCATTCCGACATCGTTTTGCAGAACTTTTTAACCAAATTGTTAAATATTTTTTTGAGTGTCGAAAACGAATGACGAAATGAAATTTATGTGTTAAGATTATTACATCAAACCGTGTTTTAATTATACTCAATAACACGGCTTAATTCAATAAAAACGAGTGTTGATTGAATATGAATGGATTGAAATTAAATTCAAAAAACAAAATAACTATCATGGTTATTTTGTTTTTGTTTGTTATTTTAGCGGCTTTGTTTATTGCCGTTAAGGTTATATTCCCGTTTGAAAGCGCAGAAACAGCGATGAAGCCTGCCCGGGTTGAAAAGCAAACGGTTGTAAACCTAAGTTCCGCAGTTGAGAGAGAGCCTGCCAAGGCTAATGTTGAGCAGACCGAGAATGATGAGAAAACCACCGAAAGTACCCGCTCTATTGATACAAAGCAATTCACCGACGAAAGCAAGCTTGCCTTTGAGCAAAGCGAGTATAATGCGCAGGTGTTTGCAAGTGTTGATTTAAAGCTTAAAGTCAACTCCGATTCAATTTTGCCGACAAGCATCAAGTGGACGTTAAGTGATGAAAAAGCGGGCGAGCTTAAGGTGAAAAACGGGACAAGCGCAGTGCTAACTATTAATAAGGTCGGAAAGTTTGAGGTAACAGCGTCATCCCCTTCGGGGCTTTACGCAAAATGCACAGTGGTTTCCGTATCGCCGAATAAACATCGGATAGAAAATGTTCCGTTTATATCACAAAACGGACAATATCCCTCCGGCTGTGAGTCAATAAGCGCAACAATGCTATTGAATTACTACAATTATGATATAACGCCGGAAACCTTTATTGACGGTTATCTGCATATGGATTATCTCAGAATAAGCGATGACGGAATGTATGTTGTGGGGCCGGACCCGTACACTGCGTTTATAGGTACACCGTATAATGAGGATTCTCTTGGGTGCTATCCGCCTGTAATAGTTGACGCTCTTAACAAGGTTTTTGACGAAACCGATTCTAAAAATACAGCTAAGGATACAACAGGAATGAGCCTTGAAGAGCTGATTGATACATATATTGTTCAGGATGAACCGGTGCTTGTGTGGTCAACAATGTATTTGTGGAGCCCTGTTGAAACCGATAGCTGGATTGTTCAGGGCGCCTCTGAAAATTCACCCTATAATGACGGGGATATATATAATTGGATTGCAAACGAGCATTGCCTTGTGCTTACAGGCTATGACGAGCATTATTATTATTTTAATGACCCGTTGTCCTACGGCAATACGGTGCAGTATGAAAAGTCGGCTTTTAATATGCGATTTGAGCAGTTAGGAAAATGCTCCGTTGCTATAAACGGCGGAGTGCTGAGTAACAAAATCAGCGTAAAAATGCCGCAGGAATAAACACCAAATTTTAAACGAGCCGGAACAGAAAAGCTAATTGATAAAAAACTATAATTGTGATTCAATCCTTATCACTCGATATAATCCGGTTTCTCTGAGGTCAGAAACTCCACGCTGCGCTCAATGGAATCCCTTGAATTGCCCCAATCCTGTCCGTTGCTTCTGTAATCAAACATTTTGCAATAATGCGAAATATCGTCCTTGAGCGTGCTTAAATACTTGCCCGAAAGCTTTGCCGTGCTCTTGTAAAAGTCCGACAGCTGTGAGCCTTTCATACCGCCCTTTGATGATGCGGATTTTATAAGCATCGTGTAATGCGGCAGACATATAAACGGCTGCTGCTCAAAAAGCTTTCTGAATTCGGGATCGTTTGCAAAGCTTGAAAAAATAGTTCTGAACATATGCTCCATACCCCAGTTTATTTTGTCGCACACATAGCAGCTGCGTTGAAGCTGTTCAAGTGCGGCAATATTTTTTTTGTCGGGCTTGCCCTTGGCGTTTTCGCTTATAAGCTTGTTTTTTATATTGTCAAGGTGAGTTTCAAGGATAAGCGCATTTTGCAGTCTGCGGCCCTTGCCAACCATCATATGAAAATGCTTTGTGCAAAACCCCTTTTCGTTTGTTTCTATTCTTACATCAGGCTCCATCATAGCAGCGCCTAAGATATAGTCAAGATAATTCTGTTCAAGCATATTGTGAAGTCGACAGATAGGACAGCCGTCCTTAGGACCGAACACATCATTTATCGGAATGGTGCAGATAGTTTCTTTCATAAGCTTACGTCCTTTCACTTGGTTATTAATAAATATATTGTAGCACAAAGTGCCGCTTTATGATATACTCATTACAATAAAAGCTATAATTTTGTAAAGCGGTGTCAATATGGAATGTGAAGTATTAGAAAACGAAATTGTATATAGGGGAGTGGCTGACCTCAACCTTGGGCAAACTCTCGACTGCGGGCAGAGCTTTCGATGGGAGGAGCAGGAAAACGGTGATTTCAGGGGTATAGCCTTTGACCGTGAGATTACGGTGAGACTTAAGAGGGGCGACCTATATATAATTGGCGGTAAGGCAGAGGATAACAGGCTGTGGAGCGATTATTTTGATTTAGACCTTGATTACGGCGCAATAAAGCGTGAGTTGTCTAAGTTAAGTCCCGTACTGAAAAGTGCGGCGGAATATGCGCCGGGTATCAGAATACTCAGGCAGGACAGCTGGGAGGCTCTGTGCTCGTTTATTATATCTCAAAACAACAATATTCCTCGAATCAAGGGGATAATAAAAAGACTGTGCGAGTGCTTCGGCGATAAAACAGCAGACGGCGGCTACACCTTTCCGAGTGCCGATAAGCTTTCAGGGCTTAGTGTGGAGGATTTGTCGCCACTGAGAAGCGGATTTCGGGCAAAATATCTGATTGATGCGTCGCAAAGGGTAAGCTGTGGGGAAATAAGCCTTGACGATGTGCAGAAAATGCCGATAGACGAGGCAAGGCAGAGCCTTATGAAAATAAAGGGTGTAGGGCCAAAGGTTGCCGAGTGCGCATTGCTGTACGGTATGCACAGGCTGGAGTGCTTTCCGATGGATGTTTGGATGAAGCGTGCAATGGCGGTGCTGCTGCCGGAATTTACAATAGAAGACTTGGGTCGGTACGCAGGAATTGCACAGCAGTATATTTTCCATTACAGCCGTATGCATCCTGAGCTTTTTGAATAATTGTGCTGTTGCACTTTTTTACATAAATTGCTATAATTAAATATACAGCTCATTTGCTGAAGTTAAGGAGGAATCACTCTATGTGTAAGAAAGAACCGTTTTACATTACAACACCAATCTATTATCCGTCCGGCAATCCGCATATCGGGCATTGCTACACCACTGTTGCCTGCGACAGTATTGCCCGTTACAGACGAATGCAGGGATATGACGTAATGTTTCTTACAGGAACAGATGAACACGGTCTTAAAATAGAGCAGAAGGCTGCCGAAAAGGGAATTACCCCAAAACAGTATGTTGATGAAATAGTTGAGATTTTTAAGAACCTTTGGCAGTTTATGAATATAAGCTATGACAGATATATACGCACAACGGACGATTATCACGTTGAAACAGTGCAGAAAATCTTCAAGGAGCTTTATGACAAGGGCTATATTTACAAGGGCGAGTACAAGGGCAAGTACTGTACACCGTGCGAAAGCTTCTGGACGGACAGCCAGCTTGTTGACGGCAAATGCCCTGAGTGCGGCAGAGAGGTTGTCGAGGCTAAGGAGGAGGCATACTTCTTAAGGATGTCGCCGTTTGCCGACAGAGTTGAAAAGCTCCTTACCGAAACCGACTATCTCCAGCCGAAAACAAGAGCAGTGGAGCTTGTAAATAACTTTATCAAGCCCGGGCTTGAGGATTTGTGCGTGTCGAGAACATCGTTCAAATGGGGAATTCCCGTTACCTTTGACGAAAAGCATGTTGTTTATGTCTGGATTGACGCTCTTTCAAACTATATATCTGCTCTCGGCTTTTATAACGATAAATATAACGACTTTGAAAAATTCTGGCCTGCAAATGTTCATATGGTTGCTAAGGATATTATGCGATTCCACGCTATTATATGGCCCGCAATGCTTATGGCGCTCGACCTTCCGTTGCCAAAGCACCTTGCAGTTCACGGCTGGATTACCTTTAACGGACAAAAAATGTCAAAGTCGCTCGGCAACGTTGTTGACCCGCTTATTTTGGGTGAGCGCTACGGAGCAGACGCTATCCGCTATCATATACTGCGTGAGATGGCTCTCGGCGCAGACAGCTCGTTTTCAAATGAGATTATGATTAACCGAATTAACTCCGACCTTGCAAACGGACTTGGTAACCTTGTTTCAAGAACCGTTGCTATGGTTGAAAAATACTTCGGCGGCACACTGCCGACCGAGCGTGAAAGCGGTGACTTTGATGATGAGCTGATTGAGTGCGCAACAGCGCTTAGTGCCTCAGTTGACGATTATATGGACAAGACCCAGCTCAACAACGCTCTTGCTGAGATTTTCAAGGTTGTGTCACGTGCCAATAAGTATATAGACGAAACAATGCCTTGGGTTATTGCAAAGGACGAAAGTAAAAAAGCAAGGCTTGCAACCGTTCTCTATAATCTGCTGGACACAATACGAATTGTTGCAACTCTGCTTTCTGCATTTATGCCGACAACTATGCCGAAGGCTATTGAGCAAATAGGCGGCTGTGAGAAATGTGCAAGCTATGAAAATGCCGACAAATTCGGCGTTCTGCCACTTGATGTAACCGTTAAGAAGGGCGAGGCTCTGTTCCCAAGAATTGATGTTGACAAGGAAATTGAGGAGCTTAACAGCATTATCAAGAACAGTGAGAGTGCAAAGGAACAAAAGGAAGAGAAAAAGGTTAAAATTGAGGGCCTTGCACAAATTGGTATTGATGATTTTGCAAAGGTTGAGCTAAGAGTAGCCAAGATTGTTGACTGTGAGCCTGTTAAAAAGGCGAAAAAGCTATTAAAGCTTACGCTTGACGACGGTGAGGGCGAGAGAATTGTAGCCTCCGGCATTGCAAAGTTCTACACGCCTGACGAATTAAAGGGCAAGAAGATTATCCTTGTTGCTAACTTAAAGCCGGCTGTGTTGTGCGGTGTTGAAAGCTGCGGAATGATTCTGGCGTCAGATGACGGTGACGGCGGCGTTAAGGTTATCTTTGTTGATGACAGTATTCCGTGCGGCTGCAAAATAAGATAATCGCTATAATCGCATTATGCAGATATTGACATAAGCGTAAAAATAGGATAAAATAATTTTGGAACAACCTAACCCGAAAGAGGTGAATTCACAGTGAAAAGAATTCAGACAGTTCAGACAAGAGATCTTGCAGAATCTGCAAAGAAGGGCGGCTGCGGCGAGTGCCAGACATCATGCCAGTCAGCTTGCAAAACATCATGCGGCATTGCAAACCAGCAGTGCGAAAAGAGCAAGAAATAATTGCTTTTTAGAATTAATAATCGCTGTATGGCAATGGCTGTGCGGCGATTTTTTCTGCAATGGGTTTTCTTAACGGAGAGAAAGGATAACGGTATGATTCATCAATATAAGCTCAACGGATATAACATAGTTTTAGATGTAAACAGCGGCAGTGTTCACCTTGTGGACGAGGCGGCTTACGATATAATTGCACTTTACGGCAAGAAAAACGCTGATGAAATAGCGGCGCAGATAACCGAAAAGTACGATAACATAACAGCAGATGAGGTTTACGAGGTTCTTGATGATATAAAGTCGCTTAAGGAGCAGGGCAAGCTCTTCAGCGAGGACAAGTATTTGCCGTTGGCGCAGGAGCTTCAAAACCGCCCGACCGTTTTAAAGGCTTTGTGCCTGCACATTGCGCATGACTGCAACCTTGCGTGCAAATACTGCTTTGCAGGTGAGGGCGAATACTGCGGCGATCGTTCGCTTATGAGCTTTGAGGTCGGCAAGAAGGCTCTTGACTACCTCATTGAACATTCGGGAACAAGAAAGAACCTTGAGGTTGATTTCTTCGGCGGCGAACCGCTTATGAATTTTGAGGTTGTAAAGCAGCTTGTTGAGTATGCAAGAGGCAGAGAAAAGGAGTGCGGCAAGAATTTCCGATTTACGCTTACAACAAACGGTGTGCTTCTTGATGAAGAGATAATGGACTTTGCCAACCGTGAGATGCACAATGTTGTTTTGAGCATTGACGGCAGGAAGGAAACTAACGACAGAATGAGGGTCAGCCGAAATGGTAAGGGTAGCTATGACCTTATACTGCCGAAATTCCTTGAAATGGCTGAAAAAAGAGGGCAGAAGGACTACTACATAAGAGGAACCTACACACACTACAACACAGACTTTTCAAACGATATTCTTCACCTTGCCGATTTGGGCTTCAAGCAGCTTGCAATGGAGCCGGTTGTCGCTTCTATGGACGCTGATTATGCGCTGAAGGAGGAGGATTTGCCTGTTCTGTGCGAACAGTACGAAAAGCTGGCGGTTGAAATGCTCAAGCGTCACAGAGGCGGAAACGGCTTTAACTTCTTCCACTATATGATAGATTTGACAGGCGGTCCGTGCATTTACAAAAGAGTTGCAGGCTGCGGAGTGGGTACTGAATATATGGCTGTAACTCCGTGGGGCGACTTTTATCCCTGTCACCAGTTTGTGGGCGACCCGAAATATCTTATGGGCAATGTAGATGACGGCGTGACTAACCTTGACGTATGCAATGAGTTTAAAAGGTGCAACGTCTATGCAAGAGAGGAATGTAACGATTGCTTTGCAAGGCTGTTTTGCAGCGGCGGTTGTGCGGCGAATGCTTACCATTCAACGGGCAGTGTTACAGGTATATACAAGCTTGGATGTGAGCTGCACCGCAAGAGAATTGAGTGTGCTATAATGCTCAATGCGGCTATCAGCATTGATAATGAGAACCAATAATTGCTGAATTGTGCGCCTTCCTGATGGAGGGCGTTTTTTTATTTGTGCGTGGTTTATAACATTTCTCTCGTTTCAACGCTTTGTTATCCTTGTAATTTTGCAGGCGATAATGTATAATGCTAATATGAATTTATAAATTAGGGTAATATACCCTCACGGAGGTATGAATATGCTGCTTGAAGCTATACAAGGGCGGCTTTCGTTTGAGAGTGCAGTCGCCGGAATACTTGCTTGTCTTGTGATTATTTTTTTGGTATTGCCTTTTCATGAATGGGCGCACGGTTTTACGGCTAACCTATTGGGTGACAGAACAGCAAAATACAGCGGAAGATTGTCTTTAAACCCAATGTCACATATCGACCCTCTCGGTGCGGCGTGTATTTTACTTATCGGCTTTGGCTGGGCAAAGCCTGTTCCGGTTAACCCGAACAATTTTAAACACCCCAAAATCGGTATGGCTATAACTGCGGCGGCAGGCCCGTTTTCAAACCTTGTGGCGGCTTTTGTTGGTGCGCTGATTTTTAACCTTATTATATTTGTTAACCCTCGCATGTATTATGAGTCGCTTCTCTCAGGATCGGGATTTGTGTACTATGTGGTGCTGTTTTTAGACAACTATATTTCAATCAATATCGCCTTAGCGGCGTTCAACCTCATTCCGATTCCTCCGCTTGACGGTTCAAAGGTGCTTTTTGTGTGCCTGCCGGCAAGAATTACAAACGTGATTTATCGCTATGAGCAGTTTTTTATCATCGGAATATATGTTCTTATTTTCGCCGGATTTTTAACAGGCCCGCTTGCTGTATTTCAAAGAACGTTGGCAAGCGGTGTTATGTGGCTTGCAAATCTGCCGTTTTTGCCGTTTGCATAAGGAGAGAATATGCAGCAGAGTACGAAGCTTCAATACAAGCTTGAGGCATTTGAAGGCCCGCTTGATTTAATGCTGAGCCTGATTGCAAAGCACAAGCTTGATATATATGACATACAAATATCTGAGCTTTTAGAGCAGTATATGATACAGATAAACGCCATGCAGGAAAATCAGATGGACATAGCAAGCGAATTCCTTGAAATGGCGTCAAGGCTTGTGTACATCAAGTCGGTTATGCTGTTGCCGAAGCACGAGGAAGCCGAGGAGCTTAAAAAAGAGCTTGAGGGACAGCTTCTTGATTATCAGGAGTGCCGCAAAACAGCAAAGCTTTTGGGTGCAATGTCCTGCTTTGATATATACGCAAGGCAGCCGGCGAAAATTGAATACGATATGACCTACACAAGACTGCACAAAACACAGGATATAGCCGATGCTTTTGTGTCGGCGGCAGGCAGAGGAAAGCGGCGGTTGCCGCCTCCTGTTGACGCTTTTTCGGGTATTGTAAAAAGAAAAGTTGTGTCGGTTAATTCAAGAATAGTCTATGTACTGCGCAAGCTGCGGGGAGGACAAGAGGTAAAGTATTACAGCCTTTTCCCAAACGGCAGCGAAAAGTCAGAGCTTGTTGCAACCTTTCTTGCTCTTTTGGAGCTTATCAAAGGCAAGCGTGTCAGGGTAAACGGCGATGACGATAATGCAACGGTTGTAATTGTAAAGGAGGATTTGGCCCTTGACGGACAAGGAAATTAAGGCGGCTTGCGAGGCGGTGCTTTTTGCCTGCGGTGAAAGCGTTAACGCAAAAAGAATTGCACAGGCGCTGGAGCTTGATGAAAAACAGGTGGAGCCTCAGCTTGAAGCCTTGGTAAAGGATTATGAAAACGATAACCACGGAATCGCTGTGATAAAGCTTAACGACAGCTACCTTATGTGCAATAAAAAACAGCACGGCGAAGCGATAAGACGGGTTATGGATATTAAAAAGAATTCCCCTTTGTCGCAGGCGGCTCTTGAGGTGCTTGCTGTTGTGGCATATAATCAGCCTGTAACAAAGGCATTTGTGGAGCAGGTCAGAGGCGTTGACTGCTCAGGAGTTATAGGAAGTTTGACAACAAAGAATCTTATTGAGGAAAAGGGCAGGCTTGAGCTGCCCGGACGTCCGCTGCTTTACGGCACAACAGAGAACTTCTTGAAGTGCTTCCAGATTTCAAGCCTTGATGAGTTGCCTGAACTGCCAAAGCAACAATCGGATAATAAGGACGAAAACGCCGAAAACGCCGAAGATGACGACAAAGAAAACGGCGATTGCGAAAACAGCACGAGCGAATAAATTCTGTTAGGAGGGTGTAAAATGACTGCGCTTATTGTTATATCGGCAATAATCCTGTTTTTTTTATTCCTCCTGTTTATGCCCGTTGTATTATATGCCGATTTTACGGACGAGCTTCGCCTAAGTATTCGTTATCTGTTTGTTAAAATCCGCCTTTTACCTGAAAAGCCGAAAAAACCTAAAAAGCAAAAGGAGAAAAAGGCTGATAAAAAGGCGAAGGAAAAGACCGAGCCTGAAAAGCAAAATGAAACCGTAAAGAAGCTCAAAGAAGTTTTGAAAAAGACCGGTGTAGGCGGATTTTTGGAGATAGTTGCAGAATGTGCAAAAATAATCGGCAGCGGCGCAATGGGAATTGTCCGACACATTGTAATTTCAAGGCTTAATATTGAAATCAGAAACGGCGGCGAGAATGCGGCGCAAACGGCGATTAACTACGGCTATATTTCAGCTGCACTTTATCCGGCTGTTTCGGTTGTTTTGAGTAACATAAAAAAATACAAAAGCGCCTGCGTGCAGATTTTTCCCGACTATGACAGCAAGAATACAACGGTAAATTGCAGCGTTAAGGTAAAAATAAAACTGTGGTGGATAGCAGACTCAGCCTTGAAAACTCTGTTCGGATTTGTAAAAGAGCTTATGAAGCTGAAAAAAATGGAAATACTATAATGGAAAGCCAATGCTTTTTACCTGCACTTTCCAAGAAAAACCTATTATAATTTTATATATAACTAAAAATAAAAAGGCGGTGCTTTAAATGAGCGAACAGCAAAATCATCCTATTCAGGGTCTTATGGACACAACACTGGACAAAATCAAGCAGTTGATTGACGTAAACACAATAATTGGTACACCAATAACAACGCCCGACGGCACAACAATAGTTCCCGTATCTAAGGTGAGCTACGGTTTTGCTTCCGGCGGCAGTGATATTCCGTCAAAAAATGCTATTAATAAGCAGGTTTTCGGCGGCGGCAGCGGCGCAGGAGTTTCTATAACTCCGATAGCGTTTATTGTTGTTAATCAGGGCGACGCTAAAATTTTGAGAATTGACAATGACAGCAACACTGCCGATAAGATTGCAGAAACTGTTCCGCAGGTTATTGATACAATATCAGGCATTTTCAAAAAGGACAAAAAGAAAACCGAGGACAAAGAAATAGCCGAATAAACAGAATAAAAAGAGCATAATTATTGCTGTATACAAAAGTAAGGAGTAACTGCCTTGAAAAAACGCATAACAGCATTAATTATCTCTTTTTCTATGATATTTGCCATTTCGCCAAGCGTTGCCGCCGAGGATGAAATTTCGGTTTCTGCACAGGCGGCGGCTCTGCTTTGCATTGATACGGGAGAGTTTCTGTTTATCAAAAACGGCGAAGAAAGGCTTCCTATGGCAAGCACCACAAAAATTATGACCTCTCTGCTGGCTCTTGAGGCGGCGCAAAAGAATGACAAAGAGGTGGTATTTACAAAGGAAATGATAGCCGAAGGCTCGTCTATGGGGTTGAAGCTTGGTTATAAGCTCGCTCTTTCCGACCTTGCCGCAGGTATGATGACAGTGTCGGGCAATGATTCGGCAAATGCGGCGGCTATTGGGGTAAGCGGAAGCTATGAGAAATTTGCCGAGTTGATGAACAAACGTGCAAAGGCATTGGGGCTTGATAATACAAGCTTTGTAACGCCGTCCGGTCTTGACGATGAAAACCATTATTCAACAGCCTGCGATATGGCGCATTTAATGGAACACGCTATGAGCAATAAGACCTTTGCCGAGCTTGTAGGGCATAAAAGTGTTAAGGTTGATTTTATATCTCCTGAGGATTTGTGCGTTACATATACGTCGCACAACAGGCTTTTGTCGTTGTATGAATACTGCACAGGAGGCAAAACAGGCTTTACCAAAAAGGCAGGGCGGTGTCTTGTTACAGCCGCCGAGCGTGACGGCAAACATCTTGTAGCTGTTACCCTCAATGCGGGCGACGATTGGAACGACCATATTAAAATGTATGACTACGGCTTTTCACAGCTTGAAGCTATGCACTATGATGATACGGCATACCATAAAAGCGTGGCAGTTGTCGGCGGTGTTTGCGAGAAGATAAGCGTTGGTGCGTATTCCTCTGCTGACTGCGTAGTAAGCTGTGCGGATAAGGATAAAATAAAACGAGAGGTGCAACTGCCGCATTTCTTGTATGCTCCGGTGAACAGCGGTAACGTTGTGGGCAGGATTGTGTATAAATTAAACGGCAAGATAATAGCAGAAAATGCTTTGGTGGCGGAGGATAACTGTGCCGCCTATGAAGAGAAAAAGGGGATTCTTGAGCTTATTGGCGATGGAATAAAAAAGATATTTGGAATTCGGGATTAAGGAAAAGGATGAATTATGGCAAAATATGAAAGAATAAGACTTCAAAAGCTGCTTGCAGACTGCGGCGTGGCTTCAAGAAGAAAGTCGGAGGAGCTGATTGCGGCAGGAGCCGTTAAGGTAAACGGCAGAATCGCAAAAATAGGAGATAAGGTTGACCCGTATAACGACAAGGTTCTTGTCAACGGACAGAAGATAACAGCAAGGGCAAAGCCGAAGCACTACTACATTATGCTTCACAAGCCGAGAGGATATGTCACAACAATGAGTGATGAAATGGGCAGAAAATGCGTGGCTGAGCTTGTGCGTGATATTCCCGGCAGAGTTTATCCGGTGGGCAGACTCGACCGTGACAGCGAGGGATTGCTGCTTATGACTAATGACGGCGACTTTGCAAACAAGGTTATGCATCCTGCAAAGCACGTTTATAAGGTTTACCGTGTTACAATTCGTCCGGGCATTACAGAGGAGCAGCTGACGCAAATGTGCGTTGGTATGATGATTGACGGGCGTAAAACTGCGCCTGCCGAGGTAAGAGTTGTGACAAGGCAGGAGGGCAGATGCGTTTTAGAGATTGTATTGCGTGAGGGCAGAAACCGCCAGATAAGAAAAATGTGCGAGCAGCTCGGTATGGAGGTTGCAAGACTTAAAAGAATAGCGATAGGACAGGTTAAGCTTGGTATGCTTCAGCCGGGCAAGTGGCGTGAGCTTTCTCAGGATGAGGTAAAGCGTCTTATGGCTGAGCCGAATACTACTGTCAGATAGGGGAATTGATATGGCGTTTTTGCCTGTGACAAGAGAAGAAATGGACAGGCTCGGCTGGGGTCAGCCGGACTTTGTATACATATCGGGGGACGCATATGTTGACCACCCAAGCTTTGGCGTGTCGATAATTTCAAGGGTGCTTGAAGCGCACGGCTATAAAGTGGCTATATTGTCACAGCCGCAGTGCGACGAGGACTATATGCGTTTTGGAAAGCCGAAGCTCGGCTTTTTGGTAACCTCAGGAAATATAGACAGTATGGTGGCGCACTATACAGCCGCTAAAAGAAAGAGAAGCGATGACGCATATTCACCTGGCGGCAGGGCAGGTTTAAGACCGGACAGGGCGGTAATTGTATACACAAAAGCCGTAAAAAGGCTTTATCCCGACAGCTTTGTTATGATAGGCGGCCTTGAAGCGAGTCTTCGCCGTTTTGCACACTATGATTATTGGGACGATAAGGTCAGACCCTCAATTTTAATAGACAGCGGAGCCGATATTTTAAGCTTTGGTATGGGCGAAAACCAGACGGTTGAAATTGCAGACAAGCTGCGTGACGGCTGTATGAAAGAGGAGCTTTATTCAATAAGGGGAATTTGCTACTCTGTTCCTACAAAAGACTATAAGCCTATGAGCGTTACCGAGTGCCCGTCATACGAGCAGGTGTGCCTGTCAAAGGAGGAATACGCTCTTGCGACAAAACGGCAGATGGAACAGCAGGACGCAGTAAGGGGCAAGGTAATAATACAACGTCACGGCGACAGAATATTGGTGCAGAACAAGCCTATGCCGCCGCTGACAACTGATGAGCTTGATTTCGTCTACTCACTGCCGTATGAAAGATATTACCACCCTATGTACGAAAAGGACGGCGGCGTTCCGGGCATAGCTGAGGTTGAGTTTTCCATAACCCACAACAGGGGCTGTTTTGGTGCCTGCAATTTTTGTTCAATAGCCTTTCATCAGGGCAGAGCTATAACTGTAAGAAGCAAGGAATCAGTTCTTAAGGAGGCAAAAATGCTCTCTGAGAATCCAAGATTCAAGGGGTATATTCACGATGTTGGCGGCCCTACGGCGAACTTCCGTCAACCATCGTGTAAGATACAGGAGAAGGCAGGACTTTGCAAAAACAGAAAGTGCCTTGCTCCAACACCGTGCAAAAGTCTGCAGGTTGACCACAGTGAATACCTTGATATTCTACGTGAAATGAGAAAAATTAAGGGCGTAAAAAGGGTGTTTATCCGCTCTGGAATACGCTTTGACTACCTTATGGAGGATAAGGACAAAGAGTTTTTCACAGAGCTTGTTGAGCATCACGTAAGCGGTCAGCTTAAGGTTGCACCTGAGCATTGCTCGGCGGCTGTTCTTGACCAAATGGGAAAGCCGCATATCGAAAGCTACATCCGCTTTGCCCGTGAGTTCTACAAGACAACAAAGCAGGTAGGCAAGGAGCAGTACCTGGTGCCGTATCTTATGTCCTCGCATCCCGGATCTACGCTTAAGGACGCAGTGGAGCTTGCGCTGTTCTTGAAGAGGGAGAAAATCCGACCTGAGCAGGTGCAGGATTTCTACCCCACACCGGGTACGGTGTCAACCTGTATGTTTTATACAGGGATAAATCCGCTAACAATGGAAAAGGTCTATGTGCCGAAATCGCCGAAGGAAAAAGCTATGCAAAGGGCGCTTTTGCAATACTTCAACCCCAAAAACAGGGACAAGGTTATTGATGCACTGATAGCCGCAGGCCGTGAGGATCTGATAGGTACCTCGCCTTCCTGCCTTGTGCCGCCTAACGGAAAATACAGGGCGATGCAGATGAAAAAACAGCAGGGAAGAGCAAACGGCAAGCACAGACCGCAGCAAAACGGCAGAAAAAGAAATGGCAGACAGAAAAGATAAGCGTATTCCGAATGCAGTCAGGCTTATAATAGTTATAGCCGTTGCCGCTTCAATCATGATAACTGCGCTTAACGGCTGGAGTGGTGTTTATCAGCTTGTCGGGCTTAGGGATAATATTGACTCAAAAAATTCGCTGACCGCTTCGTTTTTCAGTGTTGGCTGCGGTGACTGTTGTATAATAAGCAGTGCAGGCAAGCATATTTTAATAGATGCAGGCGAGAGCAGTTCAAAGGACAGCGCCTTGCACTACATACATCAAAACGGTATTGATAGAATAGATTTAGCGGTGATAACCCATTTTGACAGTGACCACTGCAATAATTTTCTGAACATTTTAAACGAGATAAAGGTTGACAGGCTTGTTACAAGCTATGCCTTTGATGGTGATGATTCCGGCACAGGGATAATAGCGGCGGCTCTTAAAAGCGGAGTGGCAGTTGAGTATATGGGTGCAGGCGATAAAACAGAGGTTGGCAATGTCGGTATAACCGTTTTATCACCGTCTGAAATTTATTCCGCAGAAAATGACAACAGCCTTGTGCTAAGGCTTGAAGCCTTCGGGAGGTCAATGCTTTTTATGGCTGACTGCGGTACTAAAGCGGAGCAGGATATTGTTAATTCCTGTGATAACTTGAAATGCGACATACTCAAGGTTTCACATCACGGCAGCGGCAAAAATACAGGAGAGGAATTCCTGCAAAGGGCAATGCCGGAATATGCTGTTGTGTCGGTGGGCATAAATAGCTACGGCTTGCCGTCGGTTGAAACAATATCAAGGCTTGAAGCGTCAGGCGCAAGGGTGCTAAGAACCGATAAATCAGGTAAAGTATCGTTTGAAATATCAGAAAAAGAAATAAAGGTTAAAACAGATTATTAAAGGAGAAAGCTTATGAAAAGCCTTAAGATAGAAAATTTTGAAAGAGAATTTGCAATCTGCGCCGATAAGGATAAATCATATTTTGCCATTGAACAAAATGAGCTTCCAAGCTGTGTGAAAAAGGGTGATATAATCTTGATTGACGATGAGGGCAAAATTACATTAAAAAAGTAGCATTATTGCGACCTTGTTTTTAGCTGTTGTCAGATAATTTATGTTGTCTTGTGAAAATCCTAAAGCATTTCCGCAGGACTTACTGATGTGCTTAAAAACGAAGATTGTACGGCTTTGTTTCCAAGCTTAGCGGCTGATTCAGGCAGAATTTTGCAAGATAAATGCTATCAGACACTGACGAAAATTAAGGCTGTTTTGGAAGATGAAAGGCTTGATGATAAGGAATGTTTTATTAGAATTGAGGAAATTGTTCGGTTTTTTGAAAAAGAAGGAAGTGCCTGTTGAATATCGCCATGATTTTTAATTAGCACATTTTATGCTCTTTTTGGCTTGAATTCTTGACAAAACAAAGCGTTTTATTTATACTTAAGCTATAAAGGCTGTGAAAAGAAGAAGTAAACCTGCAAAGACGGCGCAGAGAACCCGTGGCTTGGTGAAAACGGGAGCGTTTTTCGGTTGAAATACATCTTGGAGCTGCCCTGCTGAACGCATTTGGTGAGTAGGTCGGGACGGTTTTCCCCGTTACAGGAAGAGGTAATGCAAGTTACCCGTAAAGGTCTGTACCGTGAGGTGCGGATAAATTGAGGTGGTACCACGGACCAAATCCGTCCTCTTATCTTGAGGACGGTTTTTATATTTCGTCCTCTGTTATATACAGTAATGTTTTAAGTGTGAGAGAAAACACTGAAAACGGCGTGGGCATAGCCCGCAATTAAATTGCCCAACAGGCAAATATCACTGCAAGGTCGTCAGACTAACGACCTTGCCATATACGGGGGAGATTAGAAATGGGAGTTTATGAAGAGCTTCAGGAGCGAGGCTTAATCGCTCAGACAACAAACGAGGAAGAAATAAGAAGGCTTGTTAATAACGGCGAGGCTGTTTTTTACATAGGCTTTGACCCAACGGCAGACAGCCTGCACGTGGGGCACTTTATGGCGCTTTGCCTTATGAAAAGACTACAAATGGCAGGCAATAAGCCGATTGCTCTTATCGGCGGCGGTACAGCCATGATAGGCGACCCGTCGGGCAAAACCGATATGAGAAAGATGATGACAAAGGAAACAATCGAGCACAACTGCGAATGTTTTAAAAAGCAGATGAGCCGCTTTATCGAATTCGGCGAGGACAAGGCTATTATGGTAAACAACGCCGATTGGCTGCTCGACTTAAACTATGTTGAGCTTTTGCGTGAGGTAGGCGCACATTTCAGTGTAAACCGTATGCTGGCAGCAGAGTGCTATAAGCAGAGAATGGAGAGAGGCTTAAGCTTCCTTGAGTTTAACTATATGATAATGCAGAGCTACGATTTCTACACTCTGTTTAAGAAATACGGCTGTAATTTGCAGTTCGGCGGCGATGACCAGTGGAGTAATATGCTCGGCGGTACAGAGCTTATCAGAAGAAAGCTTGCTAAGGACAGCCATGCTATGACAATAAAGCTTCTGCTCAATTCCGAGGGTAAGAAGATGGGCAAAACGGAAAAGGGCGCAGTATGGCTCGACCCGGAAAAGACAAGTCCGTATGATTTCTATCAGTATTGGAGAAATGTTGATGACGGCGACGTTATCAAGTGCCTCAAGATGCTCACATTTTTACCGCTTGAGCAGATTTATGAGCTTGAAAAGCTTGAGGGCAGCGAATTGAACCGTGCTAAGGAGATTTTGGCATACGAGGTTACAAAGCTTATTCACGGAGAGGACGAGGCTAACAAGGCTCAGAGTGCTGCAAGGTCTATATTCGGCGGCAAAGGCAATGAGAATATGCCTGAAACAAAGCTTTCCGATGAAGACTTTGTAAACGGTGAGATTGCTGTTTTAGATGCTATGGTTAAGGCAAAGCTTGTTTCTTCAAAGAGCGAGGCAAGACGTCTGGTTGTTCAGGGCGGCGTCAGCGTTGACGATGTAAAGGTAACCGACCCGACCCAGACCATTGCCAAGTCTACACTTGAAGAGAATGGCTTTGTTGTAATAAAGAAAGGCAAAAAAGCCTTTAACAAAATTATACTTTAAGAAAGGAAAGGCGACAGGGTATGAAGAAATTTTTAAACGAGTTCAAGGCATTTATTATGAGGGGCAATGTACTTGATCTTGCCGTTGCGGTTATCATCGGCGCAGCTTTTCAGGCTATTATAAGCTCGCTTGTAGATGATATTATCTCACCGATACTCGGTTTGTTCGGCGGCGTTGATTTCAAGGCTTTTGTGCTCGACATAAACGGAGTACAAATTAAGTACGGTTCCTTTATCACCGCAGTTATCAACTTCCTTATTATGGCTCTTGTAATATTTCTTATCATTAAGGGTATTAACAAAATTACAGAGCTTGGCAAGAAGCTTTCTAAAAAGGAAGAAGAGGAAGCGGCGCCTACAACAAAAATTTGTCCGTTTTGTTGCAGCGAGATTGACATAAAGGCATCACGCTGCCCACACTGCACATCTGTTCTTGAAGAGAAAGATTCTGAATAAGTAATTTAGTTCCCACTATTCTTATGAAAGCGAGGCAACATAATGGACGGCTACGAAGATTACTTTGGCTTGGGCGATATTGACGGCGTTGAGCGTCAGCCAAGGCAAAGGCGGTCTGAGCATCGCCGCAGCTCCGAGCAAATTCCAAAACAAAGAGAAAAACGCAAAAGCAGCGACAAAATCGGTAAAATCGGCAGCAGAGCATTTCTGATTGCTGTGGTTGCGGTAATATATGTCAGCGCAGTAATTATGATGCTTGCTTTCAGTAATGGTATGGGTACTCGTATAAAGGAGCAGGAGGAGGCTACGATTGCTGCAAATATTCTTGAAAATCCCGTATATCCCAACGATTACAAAACTGTGCAGCTTGATAACTCCGAAGTGAACGACGGCTTTTTGTTGCTTATCAACAACGAATATGCCTGTCGGCATGACGGAATAGACCTTGCAAATGTCAGCGAGAATTACAACAAGACCTATCAGGTAACGGACTATGCTGTTGAGGCTAACAAAACCACAATTGACCAGATGAACCTTATGTTTGCCGACTTTAAAAAGGCGGTGGGCGAAAATGACCTTATGATTTCCTGCGCATATCGCAGCATGGCTTTGCAGGATCAGCTGTATAAGGAGGAAATTGAAGAGAAGGGCGAGGCGGAAGGCTCTAAGTGGGTTACAAAGCCGGGACACAGCGAACATCAGTCCGGCTATGCGTTTGACTTAACGCTTATGGCCAAAAACGGCGGCATAACAGAATTTGACGGCAAGGGTAAGTATGCGTGGATTAAGGATAATTGCGAAAAGTACGGCTTTATCATCCGCTATCCGCAGGAAAAGACAGAGCTTACCGGAATATATCATGAACCATGGCATATTCGCTATGTAGGTATAGCTCATGCTTGTTATATAAAAGAGAACAATCTGTGCCTTGAGGAATATATTTCTCTAATCAAGGGTTACAGCGTACAGAAACCTTTGGAGTATCAGGACTGCGAAATGAACCGCTGGTGTATTTATTATGTGCCGGCAGGCAGTACGGCAACCAATGTTCCTGTGCCGAATGGCAAGCAGTACGAGATAAGCGGAAATAATGTTGACGGTTTCATCGTCAGCGTGAAAATGAACTGATTTTGGGCGGCTCAAACTGAGCCGCCCTTTTTGCAGATATTACGGTTCTCTGAATGGTACACCCAGAAATTCAGTTACGGACAGCGCAAGATTCCTTGCGATTTCGCCGATATTTTCCCTTATCCACTGTGCGTCATTAGGGTTGTCGTGGTATGCAACTTCAATAAGCACAGAGGGAGCCTTTGTCCTTTTCAGCTCGGCAAGGTTAGCAGACGATACCGTTTTGACGAGATTAGGGTTAGGATATATAGCCTTGAAATTTGAGGCAATAATCTCTGCCGCTGCTTTTCCCTTGCTGCTTGTAGGGTAATAGTAAACATCTGTGCCTGTCAGCTTGCCTGCAAGGCTTTCCGGCGCAGCGTTTGAGTGAAGCGCAAGGTGTAAATCATACCTTTGCTCATTCGACAGCGCAATCGCCCTGCCAAGGCTTTCGTTTGGGTTGTTGCGGTTTACGGTTATTCCGCTTGCCAAAAGATAGGGGATAAGCTCGTCGGCAATCAGGTTCATATAGTATTCCTCGTTGCCGCCGTCAACATATGGGTTGAACTCCTGTGTTGAGGGACTGATGAAAACTGATGGCAAAATATCATCTCCTAAAATAGAAAATATAAATAAAGCGGTGTGGTTAAAATTCTTAGTTGCTGGTTTGGTGCTGTAAACTCTGATTTATTGCACACTTACGCTTCACCGACTTAACCTAAAAGATAATCATATTAATCAATATATGAAGCAGACAGCAATATGTTACTTGTTTTCATTCGGCAGAATCTTGTCAAAGAATTCCTCGCTTGTAGTATTGCCGGTTCTTAAATATCTTCCTATGCAATAAAGGCACTCAGAATTTCCGATTTCAATAATGTTCAGCTTTTCATTGCAGGAGAAAGACATCTTAAAGCCCATTTTCTTTATTACCTGCTCTGCTTCGTCGCAGACCTCTCCGAACGGATAGGCAAAGCCAAGGGGAGTAAACCCCACGTTCTTCTTAAACAGCTCCTGCGCCTTCGTTAAGTCTTCTGTCAAAAGCGTCTTGTAGTTGTCGGTGTTTTCGCCGGAGCTGATTTTTGTTCCTTTTCTGGATAAATTTTGATGCATATCGTAAGAATGATTCATAAGCTCTACGTGCTTTGAGTCTACCATTTCCTTGAGCTGCGCCCATGTGCAGTGGGAATAAGACGGGGATAGATGCTCTTTTTCGGATGTTGTGTCTGCGTTTATAGCAATAGGTGAAAGAATAAACTTTATGTTTTCCTCCTTTGCCGTTTGATACGCATACAAATAGTTGTTGTAATACCCGTCGTCAAAGGTGAGCATTACGCATTTTTCAGGCAAATTCAGCTTGCCGTCGGTGTAATCAAGCAATTCCTGTGCGCCTATTATCCTGTATCCCCGCTCTTTTAAGAATTTAACATCGCTTTTGAAAAGCTCAGGCGAGATAACGTAATTTCCCTGAAGCCTTTTATCCTTTAAAAGCGAATGGTACATTATAACCGGCAGGACAATGCTGTTTTTCCTGTTCACTGCGCTTGTTCTTACCGTTTCCGCTCCCGGATACGCTATGAAGCTTAATAGCAAAAAAGTAAAAATCAGCACAAGTGCAATAAGGTTTTTTGAAACCTTGAAGTTGATAAACAAAATATTACCTCCTGTGACAGAAAATTCAAAAATTATGAATTAATTTAAAATATTACAGTTTTCGCCTTTACATTTCTATGCTAATGTGTTATTTTATATACAGAAACAAGGATGATTATCGTTTTTATTTATAAGAGTTCGGATTGAGGTGTAAGATGAGAAAGCTGAATTTCAGTAAAAAGCGTGACGCTGTGCTGGCGGTACTGCGCTCAACAAACACTCATCCGACTGCTGAATGGATTTACCAAAGGCTTAAGGTGGATTATCCTGATTTCAGCCTCGGCACAGTCTACCGTAACCTCGCCTTGTTCAAGGAGCAGGGACTTGTTGTATCTGTTGCAAATGTGAACGGGCAGGAGCGCTATGACGGAATAACATCTTGCCACGCACATTTTGTTTGTAAAAAATGCGGCTCGGTGTTTGACGTTGACTGTATGGGTGACAGCAGAAGCTTTGATGACCAAATTGCAAGGCTGTACAACTGCGAGGTTGATCATCACAACCTTTGTTTCTACGGTACCTGCGAAAGATGCAGGACTGAGCTTTTTGAAAGTAAGGCTCAGAATGTGTAAGCTAACAATTCAGTTATACTGAATAAATTTATAAAAGTGAGGAGATTAAAAATGAAAAAGTTTGTTTGTCAGGTTTGTGGTTACATCTATGAAGGTGAAGCAGCACCGGAGTTCTGCCCGCAGTGCAAGGCTCCTGCTGATAAATTCAAGGAGGCTAAGTCAACAGGCAACTATGCAACAGTTCATGAGGTAGGCGTTGCTCAGGGCGTAGATCAGGAGATATACGAGGGCTTGCAGGCTAACTTTACAGGCGAGTGTACAGAGGTTGGTATGTACCTTGCAATGGCAAGAGTTGCTGACAGAGAGGGTTACCCTGAAATTTCAGCAGCCTTCACAAAGTATGCTTTTGAAGAGGCAGAGCATGCTGCAAAGTTTGCAGAGCTTCTTGGCGAGGTTATCACAGACAGCACAGAGAAGAATCTTCAGATGAGAGCAGAAGCAGAAGAGGGTGCTTGTGCAGGTAAGTTTGAGATTGCAAAGAAGGCAAAGGCTTTGAATCTTGACGCTATTCATGACACAGTTCACGAGATGGCTAAGGACGAGGCAAGACACGGCGCTGGCTTTGCAGGTCTTTTAAAGAGATATTTCGGTAAATAATTATCGGATATATTGTCTGAAGTTTATATTAAAAATTAAGGGTATGCCAAGCGGCATACCCTTTTTGTCATTTGGAAAATATTTTTCAGATTTGAGCAGATGTATTTCTTTCATCAGAAATTACTGCCGTTCCAACCCCAGTTTGTCACACCCTCATATTTAATATATATACGGTCAGGCGAAATTCCAAGCACATTATTGTAGATTTCGCAGAGCTTAGCTGTAAGAGCAGAGAAAGCCTCGTTGTTTTCTGCGCCAAACACGCTTACCTCAATAAAGGCTGTCGGTGCGCTGTTGTCTCCGGCAAAATAAAGTGAATATTCGTCCTCAAAGCCTGCCATAAGCCATTTCTCACTCTTGCCCGGAATAATAGAAATTGCTTCGCCAAGCTTAGATTTCAGCTCCAGCTCCTGCTGCTTTGTGAGCTTTGTGCTGATTTTAGAATTAATAAACGGCATAGTCGCTCCTCCTTGATTTTATATATCTGATAATTTTTTAATGCAGTATGCTTTTTGACATACTGTGTTTTTATTATACCACATATTTCTTAATAAGGGTAATGCTGTCAACATAAGAAATACAATAAAATTCGGGTGTCAGCAAATGTGTTATATAATTCAAATCTATATTAATTTTTATGCACAGCAGCCACAGGACAGTTACGAGTTTGTAACCGAGTTTATTTCTTGTAAGGTGTTGACAAACTAAAAATTACAAATTGTTTAAAAATATTGCAAGATTTTTACATTGAGCAATACTGTTAACAAGTGGAAAATGTTAATAACATCGTTTTTTTGCTTAAAATAGCGTGTTTTATCCTTAGTTTTGCTCATTATTAACATAGTTATCAACATTTTTATTGATAAAAAGGAATTTACAAATCGTATAATTCTAATGTGGAACAAAAAATCGGGAAAATTATGTCGAAAAAATCATATTATTTTTATAAAAACTGTGCAAATATTTTTGAGGCAATTCGTTCGATGGTGTATATCTGCATATTTTTGTGCCAAATATCATTTTGAGGTTGATTTTTTGAGAAAAATAAAACAAATTTGTAATAAAAAGGAGCAAGACTATGATTAAGGGAATAAATAAACAGATAATAGAAATAAATCAGACAGGCAGTCTTTATTACGAGAAGGCTCTGCTTGTTGTAAAGCCGGAGTTTTCGTCGGTTCAGCAGCAGCTTTTGGAGCGTGAGGCTATAAGAATACTTAAAAAGATGGACGCACCGTCAAGCTACAAGCGAAAGAGCAGGCTTGCCGTTAAAATTCTACTTGGTTGTACCTGTGCGCTGAGCGGCGGATTGCTTGCATATTTTATGTTTAAGGCAGGTTTGATAGGCTGAGCATTTGACTATACAAATGCGGCGTTGTCAACATATGACGCACCTAAGCTGCTGCCGGGAATTCCGTAGCCGCCTGTTATAGGGTCTTTAAACAACAGAGCCTTTGGCGGTACGGCTGTGAAGGAAAAGTACATTACAGCCATCAGCACAAGCGCAATAAGCGACGGTGCAAACCACCGAGCCACACCATTCCCAAGAGAATAAACTTTATACGATATATATTGAGCAAGCGCACAGACTATAAGTGAGATAAGAATGTCCACCCACAAAAGATGAGTTCCGACTATTGCAGTGTATGAATAAAACAGAACGATTATTCCAATTGGAATAGAATAAAGGCCTGCAACCTTGCCTACTACAAATGCCTTGAAGCTTGGGCGAAGATAGGCAAGCTCTAAAATTGCCCAGATTATATACGGCGCAATAAAAATCTTAATATGCTCCCAAGTGCTTTCGTTTACAGCCCCGAAAAGTACCGATAAAACGTGTCCTCCGCTTTGGTCGTAAAAAAAGTGAAGTTCTGCGCCGAGCAGAAAAATAAATATTGTGCCGATAATGCCCGACAGCTTGAATGATTTGTTTTTCACGCACAACCCTCCATAGTAATTTATTTGACTTATGTTGACCGCACGGCAGTGCAATTCTGCCTGCGGCAGAGTGAAATAGATTGCTTTGCAAATACGTGTTTTTTATATGTATATTATTGTTAGTGCGTGATAATGTCATAAAAAACCCGAACAAAACAGAGCCGTTAAAGGCTTTGCTTTGTTCGGGTTACATCACAAGTGTACTGAATTTTCGCTGTGAACTTAGATTAAGCAATTATGCCAAGGGAGATTTTTTGTGTAAGCAGTGCGTCAA
Organism: Ruminococcus sp. zg-924; assembly: GCF_024433635.1. Classification (GTDB taxonomy): domain Bacteria; phylum Bacillota; class Clostridia; order Oscillospirales; family Acutalibacteraceae; genus UBA7067. The sequence continues at coordinate 33,115 of NZ_WNJZ01000006.1, forward strand.
AAAGAGTGACTGTGCCGTTTTGGTCAATATCAGCTACATATTTCATAATATCACTGCCAAGCGTGGTTAAACCTACAACCTGTTTTTGCAGCTGTATAGCATCATACAGAGAAACATTTCCGTCACAGGTTACATCGCCCTTTTGAACGTTGGTAACAGCTCTGATTGTGAAATTGCCACCGATATCATCTCCGTAATCTCTGTAATAATCGGTAAGGTTTATGGTCATATTATTAGAGTTTATATATGAGCGATCGTTAATTGTTCTCGGCAAAAACCGGAACTCGTTTGTTCCATATGATCCGTACCATTCACAGCAGCCGATGGAAACAGGAGTGTTTTCATCATACGAGGTGAGCTTAATGCCGATTGCACCCTGAGAATCGGTAACCTTGTAGGATTTAACGGGTATGTTGTGTATTCCTGAGTATTCAATGGTTCCGCTTGCAAGCTTAGTCCAAAGAAGTGTGTTATCGGTTGGAACACCGTTTACGGTAGGAATATAGTAAATTGTGTAGTCAGAGCCTGCTGCTGTGGTTGAAAATTCAACGCTGCTTATTACAGGCGTTTTCTTTGAAAAATCGAAGACGTTAATGAATGTGGCGTCATACACTAAGCTGTCATTATTATCAAAAAAAGTCATTTCGTACAGCGGACCGTAGGAGTCAACGGTCAGAAGCTCATTGCAGGTGTGGTTTTTGATTATGTCGCTAACAGCGAAGTTGCCGCCGAAAATTTCATTGCCAAGGTATTTGTCCTCGTATGAAATCCACATATAATCTAAGTCGTTTCCCCAGGAATTCTTAATAAGCCAAGCACCGTCATTTTGTGGTCGGGTACCGGCTTTAAAGTTTTGCTTTGAATAGCTGTCATCCCAGCCTACAACAAAAACTGAATGTGCGCCGGAGGCTATCTCTTCAACTGAAAGCTCGTCGTCGCAGAAAAAGGCATTTGTGTCATAATTAACATATCGTGTATGCATAGAAAACGAGGCTGTAACACCGCCGCACTCCATAATTGCTTTCTTGAATTCCTCTGCGTTAAGCTTCGGGCCTGACAAATATTTTATTCCTCCGGCATAAAATAACGGCTCTAACTGAGGAAGCTCCTCAAAATAGCTTTCGGTGCGGCTCATATAAGGCAGCTCGCTTTCAGCTACAACTCCGCCGGTTGTAAGATAGCCGTAGCCTGTATAAGGAAAAGCTCCGGCGTTTACACGGTCCCTCTGCCAGCCTGTACCGTCCTGTCTTGTGGACGCCCAGTAGTTAGCATACTCCTCTGATAAATCATATTTGCCGTAGCCGTTTTTGAGCAGAGCAGTTTCCATAGCTGCTGTGCTTGAAAAGAAAACACAGGTGTTTTGTATGCTCTGATCCTTTACGGATGTAACATAACCCATATCAACGCTGCTGTAATACTTTGGAAGCGACGATGCTTTGCTATCTGTTTTATTGAGATAGTTTTCGTCTGAAGCGCCCTGTTCAATAATAACGCCGCCTGTTCTGCCTGATTTTACAGAGTCGGTATCCTTTGCATAAGCCAAAGTATGCGGACAGACAATCAATGCTGCCGCAAGGACAGCTGAAAGTAGCTTTTTCAAATTAATCAATTCCTTTTTTAAATTGGGATAACCCAACTGCATTTTACCATAATAAATATATATATGTAAAGGATATATGTAAAGGATGTGTTTTAGCTTTGCAGATAAGAACAGACCTTGCTATGGAGGCAAGAGAGCTTGCAGGAGAGGATACGGAAGGCGTAGAACTTACAAAGAGGGATTACGGTGATATCGTGATTTCGTCGCTGCTTGTCAAAACAAACAGTGCGGCTCAAAGCATAGGAAAGGATATGGGAAGCTATATTACAGCTGAGATGGACACGCTCACTGACGATTTCAAGGAAACAGACAAGCGGCTTGAGCTTATTGCGCAAAATATAAGGCGGCTTCTTCCGCAAAAGGGCCTTGTGCTTGTTGCAGGACTCGGTAATGATAATATAACGCCGGACGCATTAGGCCCGAAGTCTGCAAGAGGAGTGCTTGCAACACGGCACATAAGAGGCGAGCTTGCAAGAAGCACAGGTCTTGACAGACTGAGGGCGGTAGCTGTGCTTGCAACAGGAGTTACGGGGCAGACAGGAATAGAAACAGGAGAGCTGATACTAAGCGTGGCGCAGAGGATAAAGCCTGCGGCTGTTATTGTGATAGACGCACTTGCGTCACGCAGGCTTGAAAGGCTCGGCTGTACCGTTCAGATTTCGGACACGGGCATATCTCCGGGTGACGGAGTAGGCAACCACCGAGCTAAAATTAATCGTGATACCGTAGGCGTTCCCGTTGTATCAATCGGTATACCCACCGTAGTTGACGCCTTTACGCTTGCCGCAGATTTACTGCTTGACAGCGACGAAAGCTCGCCTGAGCTTATCAAGCGAAGTGTTTACCCAAACGGACAGAAAATGGTGGTAACACCGGGCGAGATAGATTTGCTTGTTGAGAGAGGCTCAAGGCTTATCTCAATGGCGGTGAATGTTGCTCTTCAGCCGAGTTTAAGCGTTTCCGACCTTATTTCGCTTGTTCGATAGTCATATATTTTTTTGCACGGCATAGTCTTTTACAAGAAGAAAAAGAGGTTGTTGCGCAATGAATATCAAATCGGGCAAAAAGACGGCGGCAATGGCTATGGCGGCTGTGGTGTTCCTATCATCCGTATACTGTACCTTTTCACGCTTGCCAAAGGCTTTCTCGCAGGAAGAAAGCCTTTGTATGGCGGCGGGGCTTGCTATGCCTGTGTCGAATAATATAGAAGATGATGAAGCGCAGGACAATCAGAGTGAAAGCTCGGTGGCTGATAAGGCTGAGAGCGCAACCAAGCCGGCGGATGAACAAAAAACAGAAAAAGCAACCGCAAAGCCTAAGGAGTATGGCGGCGAGGCTTACCCTGTTATAGAAAACCAATACGGAAGTGCAGGAGAAATAACGATAAAAAACACAACTGATTTTGATATAGATGTTGATTACGAGCTGTCACAGCCATTGGGCTTTGAACCGGAGAAAACCGACGAGCCACAGGTGCTTATAGTGCATACGCACACAACCGAGGCGTACCTGCAGCAGGACAACGGAGTTTATTACTCGGAATATACCGGCAGGAGCAAGGACGACAGCGAGAACATAACATTGGCAGGCAGAGCAATGGCAGACAGCCTGAGTGAAAACGGAATAAAGGCTTTGCACAGTGCTACTCACCACGATGACCCAAGCTACAACGGCTCATATGACAGAAGTGCAGCAACAATCTATGAATACCTTGAAAAGTATCCGTCCATCAAGGTTATAATTGACTTCCACAGGGATTCTATCGGCTACGGTGGTGAGGACGGCAAAATCAAGCCGACCTTTATGGTAAACGGTGAAAAAGCGGCTCAGATAATGATTATGAGCGGCTATGACCCCGCTGGTAATTATGATTATGCTCATTGGGAGGAAAATCTGCGCTTTGCGCTGAAAATTCAACAAAAGGCGGAGCAACTCTACCCCGGAATGACAAGGCCGCTGTACTTCGGCGACTTTGCGTATAATATGAACATAAATTCAGGCTCGCTTCTTATTGAGGTTGGCACAGAGGTTAACACCCTTGATGAAGCGTGTCGCACGGGAAAGCTTCTTGGCAGGGTGCTTGCTAAGGTGCTGAAGGATGAAATGTAGCTTTTACATAAATGTTAAATTTTTGTTTCGGTATAGACATTACAGCGTCTTGCGGATATAATTTAAGCTAAGATAAATCTCTGCGGGACGGAGGAGTAAAATGAAGTTTAAGGTGCTTTTAGCCGCCGTATGCTGTGCTGTTTTACTGTCACTCTCAACTGTTTCAGCCTTTGCGGCGCCGGATGACAGCAGTTATTTTGATGATATATACAGCTGGGTAAGCAGTACGGTGAGCGATATTACCGATGATTATTCAAGCAATAACAACAATAATGACGATGAACAAAGCGAACCCGACTATTCTGATAATACATCGTCCGACAATACCTCGCACGAGGACGAAACGAATAATTATGAGCCGACAGAGCCTTATTATGAGGAAACCGAGCCAGTTGAGGAAACTGAGCCGATTGAGGAAACCGAATCTTCGCAGGAAAGCAGTAATTGGTATGACTGGTTCTCTGTTTCTCAGCCTGAAACACAGTCTGAAACGGAAACTCTGCCGCCTGATAACGCCGACTCAAGCAGTGCCGGCACAACGGAATATGTAGGATTTGGTCTGTTTATGTGGGTGGTAATTATTGTCGGTGTTTTGCTGACGCTTGGAATTTTGACGAACACGCATATACGCAAAAAGTCTTAAGAAACACCGCACAATTTGCGGCAAAAGCTTTAAATCGGAGGAAAAAATGAAAAGGGACGCAATTTTGCACAATTCAAGGGACAATATGTGTTATCAGTCAAGCCCTGATGAAATAGTAATTTCGATACAAACGGGAAAGGATATAACCTCGGTTGAAATACAGTGGGGCGACCCGTTTGAGGCGGGAATTATGGGCGGCGCCGAAGCTTGGAGCGGCAAAACGGAAAAGCTTACAGATGTGCTGGAGCTTGAAAACCATCTATGGTGGTCTATCCGCTTAAAGCCGCCGTACAAAAGGTGTAAGTATTTCTTTACAATAGAAAGCAGAGATGAACGGCTGTGCTACTTTGAGGACGGCTTTTACGGTGAAAATGAGCTTCATATACCGGGCAAGCGTATGCAGTGCTTTTTCTTTCCGTGGATGAACAGCTCCGATTTTTTTGAAACGCCGAAATGGGTTGAGGACGCCGTTTGGTATCAGATATTTCCGGAACGGTTTGCAAGAGTCGGGGAGTATGAGCCGCACCTTAAACCTTGGAAAAGTGAGAAAATAAGGGGCTTTAACTATAAGCTTCGCTATGGCGGAAACCTAAAGGGCGTTACAAGCCGCCTTGAGTACCTTCATAATTTGGGTATAACCGCCATTTATTTCAATCCCATATTCAAGTCTCCGACAGATCACAAGTACAATATTGACGATTATTATGAAATTGACGAGGAATTCGGAACAAAGGACGATTTCAGGGAGCTTTGCAGTAAGGCCCACTCGCTCGGAATAAAAATAATGCTCGATATGGTTCTGAACCACAGCGGAATTAATTTTCCTCCGTTTGCCGATTTAATGAAAAACGGCGAGCGCTCGAAGTACCGTGATTGGTATATGGTTAACAAATTTCCCATTACGCTTAATAAGGAAACAAGGGACGGCAGATTTTATTCGTTTGCATTTACTCAGTTTATGCCAAAGCTCAACACAAACAATCCGGAGGTTATGGATTACTTCGCAGGCGTTTGCGAATACTGGGTTAAACAGTTCGGCGTTGACGGACTGCGCTTTGACGTTGCAAACGAGGTTTCGCACAAATTCTTAAAACTAATTCGCAGCAGAGTGAAGGCAATAAACCCTGATGTGTATCTTCTGGCTGAAATCTGGCACGATTCAACGCAATGGCTCAGGGGCGACGAATTTGACTCAATAATGAATTATCCTTTGACCGAAACAATATCCGGCTTCTGGCTTAACAAGGCTCTTAGCTCAAAGCAGCTTGAACAGGGCATAAACCGCTGTGCCGTTATGTATCCGGAGCAGTCCTCAAGGGTAATGTTCAATCTGCTTGATTCGCATGATACCGAACGGCTTTATTACCGCTGCGGACACGATGAGGATATTTTCTTCCAGCATCTTACCCTGCTTTTCTCATTGTATGGAAGTCCGTGCATTTATTACGGTACAGAGATTATGCTTGACGGCGCTCATGACCCTGACTGCCGCAGATGTATGCCGTGGGACGAGATTGACAGCGGAAAATATGACGGAATAATGCAGCAGGTTAAGACTTTGATAAAAGCAAGAAAGGAAAACCCTGAGCTTAAAAGCTTGAATACGGAATTTGTCGGCAGTGGAGATAACAGGCATATAAGAATGATTAAGGACAAGCGTGTGCTTGTTGCGGTAAATGCCGACAGTACCCCGATGAAGCTTGAGTACAGCGACATTATTTTTGCAAGAGGGCTTAACGCCAATACGCTTGAATGTGGCGGCTGCGCCATTTGCAGGGTGTAAAAATCAAAGTTTGGTGATTTCGGCACAATAATTTGTGGTTTTGAATTTTTGAAATACAACTAAAAAATTATTTTTAGAAATTTAAAAAAATTGCTTGCAATCCGGCGGTAAATCTGCTATTATAACTAATGTTGCATTATTTAAATAAACTCTAATCAGCATCAAGGAGGTGCAGACACATGGCAAAATGTGAAATCTGTGGCAAGGATGTTGCTTTCGGCATCAAAGTTTCCCACTCACACAAGCGTTCAAACAGAACATGGAAGCCAAATGTACAGCGTGTAAGAGCTATCGTTAACGGCACACCAAAGCGTATCAACGCTTGCACCCGTTGCCTGCGTTCAGGTAAGGTTACAAGAGCTGTTTGATAACATTTATTGACATTTAGGAGCCGCAAGGCTCCTTTTTGTTTGCCTATTTATTAAGGGAGTGAACTCATTGAGCTTTTTTAAGCAGTCAACAGGCAAAATGCGTGAATCGGGAATTGAACTGTTGCGTATTATTTTAATGTTTCAAGTGGTGTTTCTGCATATTTGCTGTTATGGCGGGTATTCCGATAACCTGAGCGACGTCGGCGGAATACAAAGAGGGCTATACTGGTTTATGATGTTTTTGAGCAGAACGCCGGTGTATGTTTATATTGTTATTTTAGGCTATTTTTCGGTATCCTCAAATTCAAACAAAACGCTTAAGGGCGTTGTGCCGAAGATTAAAAAGATGTATGCGCCGATGCTGTTTTTTTCTTTGACAATACCTGCATTTATGTTTATCACAGGCTTTGTTCAGGTGACGCCGCAGGCTGTAATCAAGTCGTTTTTTCCGGTGCTTTCAAGAACCTGGTCGTTTATGACCTTGTATCTTATTGTTATTCTGTTAAGCCCGTTTGTTAACAGATGCCTTAACAATATTTCTAAGCGAGAGTTTATGGCGCTGCTTGGAATACTGTTTTTCATTTTTTCCGTATGGACTATGCTGAGCAGCATAAAGCCGATAAGCTCGGTGATAAGATTGGACGGCGTAGCCGAAACAAACGGCGGCAAGGGGCTTTACGGCTACTTGTTTATGTACATACTCGGTGCATATATCAGGCTGCATATTCCTAAGCGAAGCAAAGCAGATTGGCGATTTATAGCCGCTTTTGTTGTTCTTGCAGTGCTTAATACGCTTTTGGTTTATTGTATTCCGGGTTATGAGCGTCCGGCGATGTTTAACGATAACCCAATTAGCGTAATACAAGGCGCTTGCCTGCTGCTTTTCTTCAGAGATTTAAAATTCAAGTCGAGAATTGTGAACCACATTGCACTGTTGAATCTCGGCGTATATATGATTCATGAGCATCCGATGGTAAGAAGCCTTATATGGGATAAGCTGTTTGCTTTCACAAGCGACGCTGAGTTTTACAGCTCGTTTCCGCTTTATGTGTTCAGTGCGCTTGGAGTATGCGCAGTTATATTTATAAGCTGTGCAATTATCGAGCAGCTGCGCCGAGGCTTGTTTGCAATTGTTCCGGTAGCCGTGAACAAGTTAAGAACACATATAAAAAACAGAACGTAAACTATTCAAAAGGTGTGCCTGAGCGGTGCGCCTTTTGTCATATATTAGATAAATTACTGTTATTTACCGACTTTTTGTTGACCTTGCGGTTTGCATTAATTATAATAAAGGTATAGATGCTAATACTATTTTAAAATATTTTTCTTTAGTTGAAAGGATTGGGGCATTAAATGAAGAAAGCCGCAATTATAATATCCATAGTTGTAGTGCTGTTTGCAGTGGGAATAGCCACATTGCTGTACTTTAATCCGACGGCAGCGGCACAGATTGCTTTTTGGGCAAAGCCGACAGAGGCGGAAACTCAGCCGACAGAGCCGCCTACTGAAACCCAGCCGCAGGTTACGGAGCTTACGCTAAGCGGGAAGGACAAGCTTAAAAGGGGCGATACGGCAGAGCTTGCCGTGAAATACTTGCCGCAGAATGCCGCAGTTCCAAAGATTAGCTGGAGCAGCTCTGACGAAAAGGTTGCCACTGTTGACAGCGAGGGCGTTGTAAAGGCGATAACAAAGGGTGAATGTCAGATTAGTGCCGTTACCGACAGCGGCGTGAGAGCGGATTTTAAAATCACTGTTAAGGACGAGGAGCTTGACAAGGTAAATATACTCAATAATTATCTTATTGAGATACCTGACAGTCGCCTTGAGCCGTACAACAAGAAATCAACGATGCTTGTAACACTTGAAAGAGCCGAGATAGGCGACTTCAACGGAGATAAGAGCAACGAGCTGCTGATGATGTTTAAAAGTGCTTCAGGCTGTGAATTTGCTCAGATAACTGCGCTCAACAGCGTTGACAGTACGTACGAGGTAAAGAATTTTTCTTCGTTTGCCAATGTGTTTGAGGAAAATTACGACAGCTACAAGGAAATCATTATGAGCGGCGATGACTGTGTTTTAATCAAGTCAACCGCTGTTTCAAGCGATTTAAAAAACAAGACAAGGACAAGAGAGGTAACAATTACCACGCTGTATTCAGGTGGAGCGTCTGAAACATCACGATATAAGGATGTTTATAAATACAAGGACGCAGAGATGAAAAAGCTTGATAAGGGCGAATTTATTATAGACGGGGAGAGCTACGAAGAGGCAAAATATCTTTCAAAGCTTGCAGCAGCAACTGACGGATTCAATGAAATTGGCAGTACCCTGAAAAGCAGAAAAGCGACAATGCCTATGGGGAGATTTGTAAAGCTTGAGCCGGTGTTCGATTTTGATAAGGCGTATGATTCGCTGATTGAGTGGAAAAGCGACAAGCCGGAAATAGCTAATGTGAACGACAGCGGCGTTGTAACAGGGGTGCGTTCAGGATCCTGCGTTGTAACCGGTACGCTCAAGGGTATGGACAGTGCAGTGGCGAGAGCCGTTATTAATGTGCGTGAAAGCTCGGAGGCGTTGTCGGAGTATCTGACACAGGAAAAGGGCAAATCCATAACAGGAGTAAACGGGTCAACGCTGAGCTATATGGGCGCTATGACAGCCGACATTGACAGTGACGGAGCAAAAGAGCTTTTGCTTTATTACAAAAGCGGCACAAGCGTTCAGGTTGATGTGTGCGAGGACAAAAACGGCAGTGTTGAGCGTGTGTCCGGAGCTTTCAGCGACACGCTGAAATACGGTGATATTGAGCTTGCTGTGTTCGTAAACAATGCAAACGACGAGCTTATTCTCAGTGTCAGCAATCATTCATACAGCAGTAATGAAAGCCTTGAATTCAGCTTCTATCAGTATAAGAAAGAAAAATTTGAAAGTTGCAGCAGTAAGTATAAGATAGTTAAGGGCAATAACACCTCATACTATCAGGACGGCAACAGCATAACAAAGGCGGAGTTTGAACGGCAAACAGGACATTACAGTAAATATATGGAGTTTAAGTAATGGAAAAATTAAAGCAGATTTTAACGCTGATGTCTTTTGTAGGTGCTTTTTTTGCAGGCGTGTTTATGGCGGTAAAATGCAAAAAACCGAAGGGTATGACAAATATCGGCGCAATTGCAACCGAAACAACACGTATGCTATGCCGCACGCCTACTATGCGTGACGGAGGGCTTGTTAAGTACGGCAGGCGTGAATCGTTTAAGCCGTCAAAATGGAAGACCCCGAAGGGTTACAGCCTTAAAAAGTATAATATCGGAGGTGCTTTACCTGCGGAGCTGCTTGCAGACAACACAAGCAAATGCAAGCAGAAGGTTATATACCAGATTCACGGCGGCGCTTTTTTGATGAAATTTAATGACTGTTACAGAGGAGTTGCCGTTAAGCTTTCAAAGCTAAGCGGCGGTGCGTCGGTTTTCTCAATTGATTACCGCATAGCGCCGGAGAATAAGCACCCTGCGGCGCTTGACGATGCACTCGCCGGTTGGGAGTGGCTTTTAAGCCGTGGTTATAAGCCGGAGGATATAATACTCTTTGGCGACAGCGCAGGCGCTAATTTGTCGATAGCTCTTACAGAAAAGCTGATTGAGCAGGGCAGGCAAACTGCAAACTCAATTGTCTGTATGTCACCGTGGTGCGATTTGGCAGGAGAGGGCGAGGCGTTCAGCTATAATATTTACAATGACCCAATGTTCGGAAGAAAAAAGGGCGCTCTCAGCGGCAGTTACATAGATAATCCTGAATTTATACTCTCATATGTGGGCAACAGCGATCCCCACGATAAGTACCTGAGCCCTGTTCACTGCGATTTCAAGGGCTTTCCGCCTATGCTTATTCAAGTTGGTACATATGAGGTTCTTGAAAGCGATGCGATAACAATTTATGAGAAGATGAAGCAATGCGGAAACAGAGTGATACTCACAAGATATCCCGGTATGTTCCATATGTTTCAGATGATAGGCGATATTATCCCTGAGGCAAAAAAATCCTGGGCGGAGATAGGCGGGTTTTTGCATCGTCAGTATAACGATGTCTTATTTCAATAAACAAAATTCGGAGCTTTCTTTGCGTTGTGAGGGAAGCTCTAAAATTATTTATTATTCGTTCATAGATTAATAACGGATTTATGCTATAATACTATAATCGGTAATTCTAAAATTTAATCAAAGAAAGGTTAAATATAGGTGATAAGAGTGAATGAAGACGTAAAGAAGCTCCAAAGTTTTATTGATTATGGTACAGAAAAATATATTGAGAATGACAAAATCGACCAAGAGCTTTTTAACGAGCTTAATGTAAAGCGTGGCCTGCGTGATAAAAACGGAGTTGGCGTTTTAGCAGGGCTTACAACAGTATCGTCGATAGTTTCCTCAAAAATTATTAACGGCGAAAAGGTGCCGTGCGACGGCGAGCTTTCGTTCAGAGGTTACAACATAAACGACCTTGTAAACGGAGCGTCAAAGGATAAGCGTTTTGGCTTTGAAGAGGCAACCTATCTGTTGCTTTTCGGTGAGCTTCCGAATCAAGAGGAGCTCGACGATTTTACCGCACTTTTGGGAAAGCTAAGAAGACTGCCGACCAATTTTGTGCGTGATGTTGTAATGAAAGCTTCAAGCGGCGATATTATGAACTCGCTTACACGTAGTATACTTACGCTTGCCTCATATGATACAAACGCAAACGATACATCAAAGGAAAATGTTCTGTTCCAGTGCCTTAAGCTGATTGCAGAACTGCCGATGCTTGCGGTTTACGGCTACCACGCATACAATCACTATGAGCTTGACGGCAGTATGTATATTCACAGACCCGACCCGAATCTGTCGACAGCTGAGAATATTCTGCGTATGCTCAGACCCGATATGCAGTACACAGAGCTTGAGGCGAGGGTTCTTGATATTGCGCTTATGCTTCATATGGAGCATGGCGGAGGCAACAACTCAACCTTTACGACCCATGTTGTAACCTCTTCAGGATCGGACACATATTCGGTTATGGCGGCGGCTCTTTCATCTCTTAAGGGGCCAAAGCACGGTGGTGCTAATATCAAGGTGATTGAGATGATGGATGACCTTAAGAAGAACGTAAGCGACATAAAGGACGAGGAGCAGGTGAGGGATTACCTCAAGAAGCTTTTGCATAAGGAAGCCTTCGACAATAAAGGACTTATATACGGAATGGGGCATGCCGTTTATTCGCTGTCTGACCCAAGAGAGCGTGTGCTTAAGAGCTTTGTAGGCGGTCTTGCCAAGGAAAAGGGCAGAGATAGCGACTTTGAACTTTATGCGCTTGTAGAGAAATTGGCACCCGAGGTTATCGCAGAGGAGCGTAAAATATATAAGGGTGTTTGTCCGAATGTTGATTTTTACAGTGGCTTTGTTTACAGTATGCTGAACATTCCGTATGAGCTTTACACGCCGATATTTGCGATTGCAAGAGTTGTCGGCTGGAGCGCACACCGTATGGAGGAGCTTGTAAATGTAGACAAGATTATCCGACCGGCATACAAAAGTGTTGCTCAGCCGAGAGAGTATAAATCGCTTGACGAAAGATAACAACCATAAAATTTGTGCGCTATTATGCCTGCAACTTGACATTTTGCGGCATACAGCGTTACGGCTTGATATGCTGTGAGCAGGAGTTAAGTTAATCGTTAATTAAAAACCGGAGCATCATTGCGGTGCTCCGGTTTTCGCTTTAAGCTTTGTTTTTTGCAATATACCCGTCAAGAATCTCAGCCGCATTATATACAAGCAAGGGACACGGGCGCTTTTTGTAGTACTGTTCAGTTCTCTTGTCGGGTGTCGGCAGTGTTGGGGCGTTTTTGTCAAGTCCTAAAATTTCACGGCAGATTATGGAACCGTTATTTTTGCGGTATTCACCTGCAAGCTCCTGAATAATCCCATAAAGCTCCTTCTTTTTTTCAAAGTTTTTGGGGTCGCTGTAACCGAACAGCATAGAGGCAGCCATCGACATTCCGATTACGGCTCCGCAAACCTCTCTCATTCTGCCAAGCCCTCCGCCAAAGCCGCTTGAAATAAGCGCAGCGGTTTCCTTATCAATTCCACATTCGTCAGCAAAGGCAATAAATACAGCCTGAGAGCAGTTGTAGCCCTCCATAAAAAGCTGCTTTGCCTGTTCTGCCTTAGTCATAATCTCACTCCTGTTGAAAATTGTTGTTTTCTATATTATACTGCAAAAAATTGATATTGAAAACCCGTTCGCCTTGGATTATAATATAATAACACGAATTTAATCGGGGGTTAATTATGGAGATAAGAAAAATAAATGCCCGTACAGTTACCAATGCGGTAAAAAAGCTGTTTATGGACTGTAATTATTATATTGGGGACGATATTACGGCGGCTCTTAAAAGAGGCTTGGAGTGCGAAAAGTCGCCTGTTGGCAAAAGCGTTTTATCGCAGCTTTTGGAGAATAACGAGATTGCAGCGAATGAGCAGATTCCGCTTTGTCAGGATACAGGTATGGCAGTGCTGTTTGTTGAGTACGGAGACAAGGTTGTAATTGAGGACGGCGGTTTTGAGGACGCCGTTATGCAGGGCGTAAGAGAAGCCTATGACGAGGGCTACCTGCGTAAAAGTGTGGTGAGTGACCCTGTGTTTGACCGTAAAAATACGGGCGACAACACGCCGGCGGTTATCCACACAAGAATTGTAAGCGGCGATAAAATAAAAATTCTTGCAGGCGGTAAGGGATTTGGAAGCGAGAATATGTCGGCTATTGCAATGCTGACTCCGTCAAAGGGCGTTGAGGGTGTAAAGGCATTTGTACTTGATACAGTTAGAAGGGCAGGCCCTAACCCGTGCCCGCCTATGATTGTAGGCGTTGGAATCGGCGGTACGTTTGAAAAGGCGGCACAGCTTGCGAAAAAGGCGACGCTCCGAGCAATTGATACAAGCAACGAGGATGAGAGATATGCTAAAATGGAGCAGGAGCTGCTTGGCGAGATAAACAAAATGGGCTTTGGCCCTGCCGGTCTTGGCGGCAGCACAACGGCAATCGGAGTAAATATTGAAACCTACCCAACCCACATTGCAGGTATGCCGGTTGCGGTGAATATATGCTGCCATGCGGCTCGTCACAAAAGCACCGTAATTTAACCACAAGCGAAAGGATTGAGATATATGAAAAAGCTAAGACTTCCGCTGAGCGAGGAAGATATACTCGGACTAAAGGCAGGCGACAGTGTTTTGCTGTCCGGCACTATGCTTACGGGTCGTGACGCAGCACACAAAAGGCTTTACGAACTGATTCAAAACGGCGAGGAGCTGCCTGTTGATATCAAGGGAGAACTTATATATTATGTTGGCCCTGCCCCGGCTAAGCCGGGTTATGCAGTAGGTCCGGCAGGCCCGACATCCAGCTACCGTATGGATAAATATGCTCCGGCACTTATGGACTTAGGGTTAAGAGGAATGATAGGCAAGGGCGCACGTTCACAGGAGGTTATTGACTCTATCGTGCGGAATAAGGGTGTGTATTTTGCCTGTATCGGTGGTGCGGCGGCGCTCATTGCAAAGAGTATTAAAAGCGAAGAAATCCTCTGCTATGAGGATTTGGAAACAGAAGCTGTAAGGCGATATACTGTTGAGGATTTTCCGTGCATAGTTGCGGTTGACTGCTACGGCGGCAATGCGTATGAGGACGGAGTTAAGAAATATTCACAGGAGTAAAACAGTGAAAGGGAGATGCCAAAAGCGCACCTTCCTTTTTTAATGCTTTGGTTTTAATAATAAAAATAAATTTCTAAAATCTCGTGTTAAGTTGCTGAAACAAAAATACCTGCTCGTTGTCTGTTGTTCACCCGTTATTTATCCTGTCTATTATTTCTATAACCTCAAATAAATCCTTTGCTACGGTGTAGGCTTTGCCAATGATTTCATCATTCGGCGGCAGCATATCGGGTACCATAACGGTTACCATTCCTGCCGAATATCCTGCCCTTATTCCGTTGTGGCTGTCCTCAAGGCACATACATTCACCGCAGGGTATGTTAAGGCGGCTTGACGCTTCGATGAAAATGTCCGGCGCAGGCTTGCCGTGTTCAATCATATTGCCGAAAACGGCGGCGGAGAAATATTTGAATATATCTGCACGCTTAAGCAAATCCTCGGCTACCGCCTGACTTGTTGAGGAGGCAACAGCGCATTTTATTCCGCTGTTTTTCAGATATGTAAGCAGCTTGTCAATTCCCGGCTTTTTCGGAACTCCGTTTTCCTCTATGCATTTCCGAAAACATTCAAGGTTCATTTGCCGCATACGGTCAAAGTCAAACCCATCGCCAAACACAGATTTGTAATAGAGCTTAGCGTCGGGTGAACGCTTACCGACAGTCTGCTTGAACATATCAAGAGTGATTTCATATCCCATTTTTGCGGCGTTTTCTTTAGACAGCTTGTATGTTGTCCATTCTGTGTCAAGCATAAGACCGTCCATATCAAATACAACTGCGTTAATTCTCATTTTTTCCTCCAGGTTAAACACATAGTAAAAATCGGCCTGTGTACTACACAGACCGATTAAGAATTATTCCTTTACAAACTCTTCTTTTCCTGCGCCGCAGATTGGGCAAACAAAATCGTCCGGTAAATCTTCAAACGCTGTTCCCGGTGCAACTCCCTGCTCCTCGCAGCCCTCTTCAGGGTCGTAAGTCCAGCCGCACGGCTCGCAAACATATTTATCCATTTGAATTCTCCTTTGCAATTTGATGAGTATATTATACTACTATAATTTCAGAATTAAAAGAGTAATTTTTGAATTTCCTGAAAATTATATTGTCAGTACTCCGTTGTCTGATTTCAACAGAATTAAAATCTGCTCCTCAAGTCCCGTTTCGCAGTTGATATATACAAGTATATCCTCGCCGTCAACACCCTTGCACAAAAATTCATAGCAGAGGTATTCAATATCGCCGTGAATCGGTACAACCGCAAGGCGGGAATTTTTTTCGGTGAGATACGGGCTTAGGCTTCGGCGGGCTGAGCTTAGCGGAAGATACGGTTCGGTGTTTCTTATGCAGTGGTTCATCAGATAATTTTCCGCATTGTAAGAAACAATTTCGCCGTTTTGCATTGACACGCCTACCTTAATCAAATCGCCGTAGCACACAGCTTCGTCCTGCATATAGGCGAAGTTGATAATGCATATATTGTTGTTGATTACGTAATAGCTTTCTTGCATATTTTTAAAGCCGTTTTTATTTAGAAACTCGGCGGCTTTTTTTATTGCGTCCTTATATTCAAGCGACTTGCCGTTTGGTGAGTCGCTTTTTGTCATTTCAACAATAAAGCCGCCCTGCTTTGATACGGTTATATATTCGTTGTCGCCTGTTGACAAAACGTAGGAGGGTATTTTGCCCTGTGTCGGCTCAAGCATTGTCAGGGCATCTGCTGTGGTGGACAGAAACTTTGCGGCTTTTTCAGTGGCTTGATGCTCACTTATTTCGTTATAGTTGCCAAGAAATACGCTTTCTCTGTTTTGAGTGCTGTCTGCAAACGGGCCGTCATATATTAAAGTAGGGTAGCTTGCGAAGCTGTTGTTGATTTCACCAAAATCATAATCAAGCGTGAATTTCTGCGGAGGTTCCTCAGTTAAGTTGCCCTGTATTGTCTGTTTAACGCCAAGCTGTGTTTCGCCGTCGCTGTATTTTGCCGACAGCTCTTCTAAAATAGGTGAGAGCTTATCTGCGTAGCTTGACAGGCTGACGAGAGTATCACGGTTTTGCGATGAAAATTCATACCCTCTTGAAGATGCGTTTATTATACTGCGTGAGTAGTCGCCGACCTGAGAGAGAAATTTGTGCAGCTTTTCACCCTCTGAGGAGGTTACAGGCAAACGTGACAATGCCGATTTTGCGCCTGCACTGTCGCTGCAAAGCTTTGCAGCCAGGGACAGCCGACCTGTGCTTGTGTTGGCGTAAATACCCTTTTCCAAAGAGGACTTTATGCTTGTCATATAGTCCGAAAGCTCTGACAGAGCCAGTTGATAGCCCTGTTCAATTGTGTTTCGGTAGCGGTTTGCAACTGAAAATCCTGCAAAGCAAGCGCACGACACAAGCAGTAAAAGCGCTGCACCGAAGCTTACAAGCCGCACAACCTGTCTTTTAGTAAGTCTAACCATTTTATCACTGTCCTATTTGGGTATGAATAATGTATTTCCTTAACTAATTTTCCCAGACATGGACGTATAATACATAAAAAGAAAAAAATTCATTTTACAAAGCTTTTACCTGTTTGTGTATTTGCTTTTTACAACTTGGGTTTATATTCATAAGCGTACCAAAGAGGTAAATAATAATCAACTCAGAAGAGGAGAATGAAAAATGAAAAAGACATCAAGGGTATTAACACTGGCAGCAGCGGCGCTTATAGCTGTATCAGCATTCGCAGGCTGCGGTAATTCTTCAAGCAGTGCAGGTTCATCTAACGACAGTTCAGCGGCAACATCAACATTCGACACAAGCAAGACGATTTCAGTAATAACAAGAGAGCAGGGCTCAGGAACAAGAGACGCATTTGTTGAGCTTACAGGTGTTCTTGTAAAGGACGGCGACACAAAGACAGACAACACAGCGGCAAGCGCAATTACAGTTAACGGCACAGAGGCTGTTATTACAAACGTTAAGGGCAACGATGCTGCAATCGGCTACATTTCACTCGGTTCACTTAATGATACAGTTAAGGCGGTAAAAATTGAAGATGTTGAAGCAACAGCAGAAAATGTAAAGTCGGGCGATTACAAAATCAGCCGTCCGTTCAATATTGCATACAAGGGCGAACTTGAGGGTCTTGCAAAGGATTTTGTTGACTTCATTATGAGTGCAGACGGCCAGAAGGTTGTATCTGACAACGGCTATGTAACAGTATCTGAGAACGCAGCATACAGCGGCTCAAAGCCGAGCGGCAAGATTGTTATAGCGGGCTCATCTTCAGTATCTCCGGTTATGGAAAAGCTTATTGAGGCTTACAAGACAATTAACACAGGCGCTGAGATTGAGCTTCAGACAACAGATTCATCATCAGGCATGACAGCGGCTATTGAGGGTACATGCGACATCGGTATGGCTTCCCGTGAGCTTAAGGACAACGAAGTGTCAGAGCTTAAGTCAGAAACAATAGCAAAAGACGGTATCGCAGTAATCGTAAATACAAACAATACAGTTGAAAGCCTTACAATTGAGCAGGTAAAGGCAATCTATACAGGTGAAACAAAGGTTTGGAGCGACGTAATTAAATGAGAATAAACAGAATAAAAGAAAAGGCTATGCAGGGGGTTTTCTTCCTGACAGCCATAACAAGTATAGCGGCGGTAGTCCTTATTTGTATCTTCTTATTCTATAACGGTATTCCCGCAATAGCGGAAATTGGGATACTCGATTTTGTAGGCGGCCAGAAATGGGCGCCTACAAACGAACCCGCAAGTTATGGAATATTGTGTATGATAGTCGGCAGCGTTTATGTTACCGCAGGCGCAATAATAATAGGTGTTCCAATCGGTATCCTTACGGCGGTGTTTCTTGCAAGATTTTGCCCGCCTGCACTCTATAAAATTCTTAAACCTGCAACAGAGCTTCTTGCAGGTGTTCCGTCAATTGTTTACGGCTTTTTTGGTCTTATGGTAATAGTGCCGTTTATCCGTGACAATATTGGCGGAAACGGGCCGAGCTTGCTTGCGGCTTCGATAGTATTGGGAATTATGATACTGCCCACAATTATCGGCGTGTCCGAGTCGGCAATCCGTGCTGTGCCGGAAAGCTATTACGAAGGCTCGCTTGCTCTTGGTGCTACAAGAGAGAGAAGCGTGTTCAAGGCAATTCTTCCGGCTTCAAAATCAGGTATATTAGCCGGCGTTGTGCTGGGTATCGGACGTGCAATAGGCGAAACTATGGCGGTTATCCTTATAGCAGGCAATCAGGTGCAGATACCAAGCTCAATTACAGACGGTGTAAGAACGCTGACAGCAAACATAGTCCTTGAAATGGGATATTCAACCGGACTTCACCGACAGGCACTTATAGCAACCGGCGTTGTACTTTTTGTGTTTATTCTGCTGATAACCCTTTCAATGCAGGCTATAAAGAGTAGGAGTGAGAAGAATGGCTGACGCTATAAATGAAAAACAGTCTGAGATTAAGGCTATAAATAAAATTGCTTTTTCTCAAAGACTAAAGGAGTACAAAAGAAAGCCGCTTTCACTTGTTATGTATCTTATAGTTGTACTGGCAGCGGCACTTTCTATTTTCGCATTGGTATTTCTCATAGTTTACATACTTGTAATGGGTGTTCCGCATTTAACACCCGACCTGTTTGCGTGGGAATATAACAGCGACAATGTGTCGTGTATGCCGGCGATTATCAATACGATTATTATTACATTGCTCACACTGCTTATCGCTGTGCCGTTTGGTATCGGTGCGGCAATATACCTTGCAGAATATGCAAAGAGAGGCAACAAGCTTGTCAAGGTAATAAGAACAATGGCTGAAACCCTGTCGGGTATTCCGTCAATTGTTTACGGCTTGTTTGGTATGCTGTGCTTTGTTACGGCATTTCAATGGGGATACTCGGTTCTTGCAGGCGCATTTACACTGTCGATAATGGTACTTCCTACCATTATGCGTACAACCGAGGAGGCGCTTATAGCTGTGCCGGACTCTTACCGTGAGGGAAGTTACGGCCTTGGTGCAGGCAAGCTCAGAACAATTGTTAAAACAATTCTCCCAAGCGCAGTGCCCGGAATACTTGCCGGTGTAATTCTTGCAATAGGCAGAATTGTTGGCGAAACGGCGGCTTTGATTTATACGGCAGGCTCTACGACAGGACTTGTAGACGGAGTTATGTCATCGGGCAGAACTCTTGCAATTCATATGTATATGCTTGCAAACGAAGGACTGCATACAGATCAGGCATGGGGTACGGCAGTTGTACTGCTTGTGCTTGTGCTTGGAATAAACACTCTGTCAAGCTTTATTGCAAAGAAACTGAGCAGCAAGAAATAACGCTCTGAGAAAGGATATATGGGCATAAATGGACAAATTTACTATTAAAGATATGAATCTGTATTACGGCAAGTTCCACGCCTTAAAAGGTGTAAATCTGAATATGCCGAAAAATCAGATAACAGCGTTTATCGGGCCTTCGGGCTGCGGTAAATCTACACTTTTAAAATCACTCAACAGAATGAATGACCTTGTTGAGGGCTGTAAGATAACAGGCGACATCAGGCTTGACGGCGAGGATATTTACGGAAATATAGATATAAATATTCTGAGAAAAAGAGTGGGTATGGTTTTTCAAAAGGCAAACCCGTTCCCAATGAGCGTGTACGACAACATAGCCTACGGTCCACGAACACACGGCATCAAGAGCAAGGCGAAGCTTGACGAGATTGTTGAAAGCTCGCTTAAGGATGCCGCAATATGGGATGAGCTTAAGGACAGACTCAAAAAGAGCGCCCTTGGTCTTTCCGGCGGTCAGCAGCAGCGTTTGTGCATAGCAAGAGCCTTGGCTGTAAAGCCGGAGGTATTGCTGATGGACGAGGCAACCTCTGCTCTTGACCCTATTTCAACAGGAAAAATCGAGGAGCTTTGCTTAAAGCTTAAAAATCAGTACACAATAATTATGGTTACTCACAATATGCAGCAGGCTCTGCGTATTGCAGACAACACTGCGTTCTTCTTACTCGGAAAGATGATTGAATACGGCAACACTGACCAAATCTTTTCCAACCCAAGGGAGAAGGAAACCGAGGAGTACATAACGGGGAGGTTTGGCTAATGCGAGAATATTACGATATTCAGCTTAACGATTTAAACAATCAGATAATAGAGATGGGAAGTCTTGTTGAAAAGTCTGTTGCGTACAGCGCAATGGCACTTGTGAAATCTGATATTGATAGAATAAATAAGGTCAGCGAATATGAGAGTGCCATAAACAGAAAGGAAAAGGATATTGAAAGCCTTTGTGTAAATTTGATTATGCACAATCAGCCGGTGGCTAAGGATTTGAGATTTATATCGGCTGCTTTAAAGCTTGTTACTGACCTTGAAAGAATAGGAGACCACGCCGAAGATATAGCCGAGATTTCTAAGTTTGTTGATTCACAGAACTGTCATCTTGACAAAACGGTCTTTTCAGAGATTGCGGATACAGCAGTTAATATGGTTAATTTAGGCGTTGATGCGTTCATAAAGAGAGATTTAGACCTTGCGCAAAAGGTGGCTGAGATGGACAATACGGTTGACCAATTGTTTATCGAGATTCGTCAAAAGCTTGTTTCAGGACTTAAGTCCGGAGAGTATGATTCAGCTCCGGCACTTGATTTGTTCCTTGCAACAAAGTACTTTGAGAGAATAGGCGACCATGCGGTTAATATTGCTGAGTGGGTGGTTTACTCGCTTACAGGCAAGCTTGAAAATCTTGATGATTACGGCATCGAGGAATAATTATCAGCTTTTTACTCAAAAATATATTATACCCAAGAAAAAAGGCACGGCTTGTTCGTGTCTTTTCTCTTGCAAAAATCTTTTATCAGTCATTCGTTCGGCTCAATCAGTGTTTAGCAAAAACAGAACGGTCTGTGCCGAATGAGGCATTAAAAAACCTTACCCATAAACGACCAAAGGAACCCCATTGTAATCCCTCTTGCTTTTACCTTTGTTCGCTTATCGGATTGCTTTAGCGGCAAAACAAAGCTCCCCTGCATACTGCTGCACAGGGGAGCTTTAAGTGTATTCCGTTATTTATGAAATTTTGAGGTTCTTTTTCGGGTCTTCAATCTTGTTCGACACATTACCCGGATCGCCTGCGACAACGTAGTGACCGTTTTTCAGGCTGTACACTGAGTCCGGAAGATCCTCTCGCTTAACCTCTTTACCTTTTTTATAGTATACTCGGTCCGCTTCAAAACCAAAGCTTTCGCTTCCGATCCATGAACATTCGGACTCGGTTCTTATTTCGTCCCATTCGCTCGGTTGGAAACCGTATATCTCACAATTGAGAGTAACTCCGTCCATCCAGGTGTGAACAAAAATCTGGTAATCTGTGTTGTTTTTCATCTTGAGGTCGAGGTTTGGGTAGTCGATTGTAGCGTCAAGACCGCCGTAAACGTATACGGAGGTATAGAAGTGGTTTGCTCGCTCCTCTACTCCCATGTCTGAAAGCAACATTGCGTTATAAATTGTTGTTGCTGCCTGACATATACCGCCGCCAATGCCCGGAACATACTGCTCGTTCATAATAACGCTTGCAGGCAGATAACCGTTTTCAGGCAGGTTGCTGTCGCCTGTGCACTCGTTAAACGAGAATATCTTGCCCGGGTCAACTATTGTTCCGTCAATAGCCGCAAGCGCAGTAGCCATATTAGCGTTTGCATTGTAGCCGTTTGTCGATACTGTGCTGAACTGACCGATTAGCTGTACGTTGTTTTTAACCTCATCCATCTTGTGCTTTGGTTTTTCGGTTGTGGTTTCTACGGTAACGTCACCGCTCTTGGCGCCGTTTTTGAACAGCTCCTTTATATCTTCTGTGAGCGCTTCTTGGTTGATAACTGTGCCGTTGCTGCCCTTAACCCATTTGAACATTTTCTCAAAGCTCTTAGCGTAGGGGTCATATTTCTCTGCGTGCGGCTCAACGGCCTTTTTGTCAATCTTTGCAGCACTTCTGTTTACAACCTTTTCAATGGACGAATCGCTTACAATGCAGGATACAGCAAAATCAACCGTACCATTTTCAGCGTCTGCTGTTACGTTGTATTTATCCGGTACAGCAAGCTGGTCAATAGTACCGTTATTTATTGCGGTGTTTACGTCACGGCTGTACTGAACAGCCTGCTCAAACACCTCGTCCGTGTTAAATGTATATGTAAAGTCGTCCTGCGTAAATGAAAGCTTCTTGCCGTCGCCATAGTTTACATTAAGGGTGAACTCCTCCTTAAAGTCGCTCTCCTTAAGCTTTATAAGAGCCTTTGCTTCCTTCTGGTTCTTTCCGCCGATGTCAATGCCGGAAATTGAAACGCCCTTGGCAAATACAAACTCGTTTTCATTTGTCTGGGTAGCTCCTTTAACCTCCGGTATAGGCGCTGCAACAGGAATGGACTCCGGTGTCAGAGCCATTGCCGCAAAGAACGAACAGGCGAGAAGCACTAAAACTGCGGCGACTCCGCCTAATACGAAGCCTTTTTTGCTCTTCTTCGTTTCAGCCGACTTATTCGGCTCGGCAGATATTACTGCCTGCTGCGTTGTGTCGGCGTTTATGAGGGCAGGAATTTCGGAAATTATTTTATCCGCTTCAGAATCAGGTGTGCTGTTGTTGGCTTGCGAAACATCTGTTGCTTGTTCGCTGTTGTCATCAATGGCAACTGCGGCAGCCGGCTGCTGCGCCGTTGCTGCTTTCTCAGCCTGTTTTGCTGCTTGCTTTTCAGCCTTCTTCTTTTTCTTTTCCGCTTTTTTGTCGGGCTTTTCTGCTTGTAATTGCTGCGGCTGCTGCGCTGTGAAGCCTGCGCTTATATCGACAAACTCCTCTTCCTCAGGCTCTGTCGGCTCGACCTTTTCCGTTTGCTCAGGCTCTGTCGGCTCGACCTTTTTCGTTTGCTCAGGCTTTGGCTGTTCGGCTTTTGTGCTTTCAGACTTTTCAGCGTCATTTTGAATGTGCTGCTGTCTAACTTCGTTTAAAATATCATCTATTTTAGAGTTAATGTCTTTTTTGTTGTTGTCATTACTCATTTATATACCTCCGGGATTTGATTGGCGGTACAAATTAAATTTGTACTATTATGTGTTGCCAACTAATGCTGTGTCTGTTACAGCTACTTATATTCTACTACATAACGCCGACAAAAGCAAAGAAAACGAAGCAAAAAAACGAACAAAGATAATAAATTAACAGTTTGTTTTTTTGTATGTCATAATTACGTTTTTTATCGGATGCATAATTTGCTTTCAAGAAAGGTGTTGAATTTTTTGTTTGTTTTGGTATAATGATTTAAATAGGGATATTTTGATAAAGGACAACGGGTAAATAACAAAAGAAAATTAGCTGAAAGGATAATAACAGATGCGTGTATTGATTTTTACCGCTTCAACAGGCGGAGGACATAAAAAAGCGTCAGCGGCACTTGAAGGCTATTTGAAATCCCGTGACAGTGAGGCTGTTGTAAAAACTGTTGACGCACTCAAGGCTGTCAGCAAGGCGTTTGACAAGCTGATAAGCGGCGGCTATGTTTTTCTTGCAAAGCATGCGCCGAGGGTTTATGGCAAGATGTACCGCCGGTCCGACAAGGACACAAAGCTCAATTCTCTTGTTGATAACGTAACCGGCAGTGTGTCAAAGAAAATTTTCCCGATAATTGACGAATTCAAGCCCGACGCAATAGTTACAACTCATCCTTTTGCGGCTGAGATGGTGTCTGCAATAAAGGAAAAATTCAAGCTGACGGTTCCGCTTATTTCAATAGTAACCGACTTTGCACCGCACAAGACATATATTCAGCCTAATGTTGACTTTCTTGTTGTTTCAAGCGATGAAATGAAGTATCAGCTTGAAAATTTAGGAGTAAAAGGAAGTAAAATACGAACACTTGGAATACCGGTTGACCCTGTGTTCTATATAAAACAGGATAAGAACGCTCTGCTAAATGAAATGGAGCTTGAGCAAGATGTCCCGACAATACTTATGATGGCGGGGAGTTTTGGTGTGTCGGACGTGTTCGACATATACGAGGGAATTTTGAATATACCGGAAAAATTCCAGCTCATTATCATTACAGGAAATAACAAAAAGCTTTACGCCGAGTTTGAGCAAAGGCTTGAAAAGCAAGGCGACGGCGGAAAGAGAACAAGGCTTCATTTCTTTGTCAATGACGTTTACAGATATATGCACGCAAGCGACCTGCTTATTACAAAGCCGGGCGGCTTAACCGTTACCGAGGCGCTTGCGTCGTGCCTGCCTATGGCTATATTCAAGGCTTATCCGGGGCAGGAGGCTGATAATGAGGATTACCTTATCAGAAATAATATGGCTATTCAGCTTCCAAAGGGCAAAAAATGCGCCCCTGTTATTCAAAGGCTGATAACCGACTCTGAAAAGCTTGATTCAATGAAGCATTCCTGCGAGGAATTCTTTAAGGGCAAGGCGGTTGAAACAATTTCCGATTTAATTTTGGAAGCATGCGGAAATAATTGCGGTGAAAACTAACATAAAACAGCAAATTATGCTGCAAATAACGAATAAAATAACAATTGTTTTGTATGACTTAAAATGGTATACTAATCCTTAGCTTTAAGATACACCAAAAAGAAAAGGTTTTACCGCATTACTCTAAGGAGGAAAGCTTTGGGAACTAAAAAGAAGTCTAAAATCAGCTTTAGTTTGATTTTGAATATTTTTGTTATCCTGATGTCTGTCGGACTTGTTATATACTTTTTTATCTCTCCGGACGGACTTATGGATTTGCTCAGAAATTCACCCGGTACAATAAATTGGATCTGGGTTTTTGTAGCGTTTGTAGCTTTTATGATGAACATAGTTATGGATGTGTTCGTTACATATTTTTTTATCAGGTCAGAATTTAAGAGTTTCACGATGTGGGACGCAGTAAAAACAAGCTGCGTCGGGCAGTTTTTCAGCGCTATCACTCCATCGTCAACGGGCGGCCAGCCAATGCAGATTTATCTGTTGTCAAAAATGGGGATAAGTGCAGGCTTTTCAACCTCTTGTATGACGCAGAAGTTTATTGTTTATCAGCTTACAACAACGGCGATAAGTATTTTTGCAATTTTTCTGCGATTTGATTATTTTGTTGCAACTATGGACACGCCCTACAAATGGAGCCTTGTTATATTGGGTTTTGTATCTCAAATCGGCGTGACAACATTTTTGCTTATTGTTTCTTTTTGCAGAGGACTTTCAAAAAAGCTTTTAAACCTTGTCAGCAAGATTATGCATAAACTCAGGTTTATTAAGAACCCTGACGAAAAGACACTCGCTTTTGAACAGCAGATTGAAAACTTTCACGAGGCTAATAAAAACGTATTCAGGTACAAGAAGAGAATGGTATTATACTATTTGCTTGTGTTCTGCCAGGTAATTTTTATTCTTATTTGCCCGTATTTGCTTTACAGAGCCTTTGGCTTCAGCGGTGCAAGTCCTGTTGATATGGTTTGTGCTCAGGCGTATGTAAACCTCACATCAAGCCTTATACCTCTGCCCGGTTCATCGGGAATTGCAGAGTTTGCATACAATATGTTTATGGCAGAATACTTTGCAAACGGCACGCTTAAATCTGCAATTTTAATCTGGAGGTTTATAACCTACTACGCCGTAATAGTATGCACAGCACCGTTTTCACGCTTTACAAGCGGTAAGAATAAGCAAGGCAAAAGACAGAGTATTGACGACCGTCTTATTAATAGCGTGAATAATGAGATGTTTAACGAAGACAGTGACGAAAAACAAACAAGCGAGAACTGAATTGGGATACATAGTATTAAGTATGCCCTTAGTAAACGCTTGGTATAATTTGAGAATAATGGTGAGCTGATGAACGAAACCGTAAAAAAAGATTATTTTAACCGAGAGGATATAACCCGTGACAATATGCCGGAGGTCAGCGTTATAGTTCCTGTATATAATGTTGATATGTACCTGAAAAGATGTATTGACAGCATAATCAATCAGATTTTCACAAACATTGAGATAATTCTTGTAAATGACGGCTCTCTTGATAACAGTCCTCAGATATGTGACGATTATGCAAGGCTTGACAGCAGAATAAAGGTTATTCACAAGAAAAACGGCGGCTTGTCAGACGCAAGAAACGCAGGCATAGCCGTATCAACGGGCAAATATCTTGCCTTTATTGACAGTGACGATTATGTTGACCCAAGCTATATTGCCGTTCTTTATTATGCAGCTAAGCGCAACAATTGCGATATGTCCTACTGCAACTATGCTATTTACAAGCAGGATAAGGGAACGCATAAGTCAATTAACGTGAGAAAGCCTCTGCCGGGAGTTACAAACGGCAAAAGAATGGCACGCCTTACTATGCGTGATTTCAGAAGCCGTGCGTATGTGTGGAATAAACTTTATAAGCGTGAGCTGTTTTTTAACGAGGACCAGATACGCTACCCGAAGATGTATTTTGAGGATACAGCAACAACTGTAAGGCTTATGTATCACGCCGACAGTGTTGTTGTGGTTGATAAATGCCTTTATTATTATACAAAACGGCCGGGCAGTATTGTATCTCACCTTGACATAAAGAAGATGAGCGATTACATAAATGCACTCGGTGTGCTGAGAAATTTCCTTGAAAAGCACGGTGACTACAAGCATTATAAGTGGTCGCACCGATGGCTTGGAACCATAATGTTCTTTGCTATGCCGTTTAATATTGTAAGAGCTTTATTGCTTGAGAAAAATAAGGACAACTTGTTTAAGAAGAGCTTTAAGGGAATAGTTGCCGGCTGGAAATGTATTTTGAAATTTACTTCAAAGCATTTTGAAGCAACAGACGAGGTTGTGCCCGAAATGCCTTATCCTTTGGTTGAGGAGTAAAATTGAACAGATAAAATAAAAGGGAACGGCTTATGCCGTTCCCTTTTGGTTAGAGCTGTTTCTCATTTTAACATTTTATCGCATCAAGCCGTAACGGTAAGAACCGTTGCTGCAAGTTAAATTATACTTTTTCTTCGATAAAATAAATTTACTTACCGTGCTTTAACAGGTAGTTTGCACGGTTGATTGCGTTGAGCAAGCCGTAGATTGAAGCCATATTGATATTGCTGCCAATGCCTACTCCAAAAATGCCTTTGCCGTTTTTACGCAGAAGCTCAATATATGCAATAGCCTTTGAGTCGCTGCCCTCGCTTATTGCGTGTTCGCTGTAAGAGAGAAACTTATAGCAGTCAACGCCGATTGACTTCATGGCGTTAAAGAAGGCGTCAATCGGGCCGTTGCCTGTGCCGCTGATATTTTTCTGTGAAATATCGCCGTCAATATTTACCGACAAAACGCCGTCAAAGGTAACCTGATCGTCATCCGTTGAGCCGCTTTGAGTGATTTGGTGTTTAACTAAATCGTACTTTTTAGGAATGTAAAGATATTCTTTTTCAAAAACGTGGAGAAGCTCCTTTGGTAAAAGCTCACGTCCAAGCTTGTCACACTCCACCTGAACAAGAGCGCCGAACTCAGGATGCATTTTCTTCGGTAGATGATAGCCGAAGGTGTGCGCCATAACGAAGGCGGCTCCGCCCTTGCCTGACTGTGAGTTTATTCTTATAATCGGTTCATACTCACGGCCAATGTCAGCAGGGTCAATCGGAAGATACGGAACCTCCCAATAGTCGGAATGTGTTTCTTCCATATACTGGGTGCCTTTATTGATAGCGTCCTGATGTGAGCCTGAGAATGCTGTGAACACAAGCTCGCCTGCATATGGGGTTCTTTCGTGAATCTTCATCTTTGTGCAGCGTTCGTAAACCTCCTTAAGCTTTGGAATATTGCTTAAGTCAAGCTGTGGGTCAACGCCCTGTGTGAACATATTCAGACCTACCGTAACAATGTCAAGGTTGCCTGTTCTTTCGCCGTTGCCGAACAATGTACCCTCAACTCTGTCTGCGCCTGCAAGCAGTGAAAGCTCAGCAGCCGCAACACCGCAGCCACGGTCATTGTGCGGATGAACGCTTATTATAGCTGCCTCACGGTTCGGCAGATGTTTGATGAAATATTCAACCTGGTCTGCAAAGGTGTTTGGTGTGCACATTTCAACGGTGTTCGGAAGGTTCAGAATAACAGGGTTTTCCTTAGTGCTGCCCAAAGCCTTCATAACCTCTGCGCATATATCAACAGAGAAGTCAACCTCTGTACCGCTGAAGCTCTCAGGCGAATACTCAAAGCGAATGTTTGTGTCTCCCTCATAGCTGTCAGTAAGCTCCTTAATTAGCTTTGCGCCCTCGACCGCAATCTTAGTGATTCCTGCCATATCCTGGTGGAAAACAACCTTTCTTTGAAGTGTTGAGGTTGAGTTGTAGAAATGAACAATTACGTTCTTGGCACCCTTGATTGCGTCAAAAGTCTTTCTGATAAGATGTTCTCTTGCCTGAACAAGCACCTGAATTGTCACATCGTCCGGAATGTGACCGCCCTCGATAAGCTCACGGCAGATTTCGTATTCTGTTTCTGACGCAGACGGAAAGCCAATTTCAATTTCCTTGAAGCCGATGTCACAAAGAAGCTTGAAGAATTCGAGCTTTTCCTGTAAATTCATAGGGTCGATAAGAGCCTGGTTACCGTCACGTAAATCAACACTGCACCATATCGGCGCTTTTGTAATTGTCTTGTTCGGCCACTGTCTGTCTTCAAGCTGAATTTGCTTGAAGGGGATATACTTCTTATATGAGTCTAACATAAATATTCCTCCCGTAATTCTGTTTTTAATTCACAAATTCACAAATAAAAACGTCCCCTAAGCGATAAGCGCAAAAGGGACGAATAAAATCCGTGGTACCACCCTAATTCAAGCATAAATGCTCCTCAAAGGCTTCCAACAAAGCCCCGACCGATAACGCAGTCCTGCGTTCTGCCCTGTTATCGGGCAGACAACTCCGGAATGAGCTATACATACGAACACAAACGCTGCCTTACACCACCCGACAGCTCTCTTTGCCTTGCCGCCCGTATCTTGTTTCCTTCATAGTCTTTAAGTGATAATTTTAATTGTTACTCCTATTATATGGATAAATTAAGCGCTTGTCAACAACTTTTGATAAAATTTGTTTTGGGGCTTTTAGATAAAATTTGTTTTGGTGCTGTGCCAAAACAAAAGCTGCCTCCCGACAGAGACAGCTTTTAAAGCGTTGTTATTAATTAATCTTTAAGCTTTGCGGCGTTTGCGCTGAATACAATTCCTCTTGAGCCGTCAAGCTTTACGGTTGTGCCTGTTCTAAGCAGCTTTACAGCGTTCTGTGCGCCGACAATAACCGGCTTGTCGAGAGCTGAGGCAACTATGGCGGCGTGAGAGTTAAGTCCGTCTTGCTCGGTGATGATTCCGCCTGCCTTTTTAAGCTGCGGCAGCATATTGTTTGTTGTTTTTGCTGCAACGATAATATCGCCGTTTTTAAACTTGTCGCTTACCTCGCCCTCGCTTTCGCAGACGCAGATTCGTCCGATAATGCTTTGGTGAGTAACTGCTGTACCCGATACAAGCACATTTCCGACAAGGTGAACCTTGAGCATATTTGTTGTACCCGAAACACCAAGGGGAATACCGGCGGTGATTACGGCGAGGTCGCCGTTTTTAACAAGACCGTGCTTTTCGGCTACGTCAACAACGTGCTCAAACAGCTCGTCTGTGTTTGTCTTTTCTTCAACTAAAATTGGAATAACACCCCAAGAAAGGTTCATCTGGCGCAAAACCTTTTCGCTTGTTGTGCCGCTGATAATCGGGCAAGCAGGACGATATTTTGAAATCATTCTCGCTGTCTGACCTGTTTTAGATACCGTGATTATCGCAACTGCGCCCAAATCGTGCGCTGTTGTGCAGGTTGCGTGTGATATAGCCGAGGTAACGTCCGGCTGTTCTGTGAGATGACGTTTTCTGAAGCGTCCGATATAGTCAATGTCGTTTTCTGTGCGCTCGGCGATTTTAGCCATTGTTTTAAGAGCCTGAACAGGGTATTTGCCGGCGGCTGTTTCACCGCTGAGCATAATTGCGCTTGTGCCGTCATATATAGCGTTGGCAACGTCTGTTGCTTCAGCTCTTGTCGGGCGTGGGTTTATCATCATTGAGTCGAGCATTTGTGTTGCTGTGATAACCTGCTTGCCTGCATTGTAAGCCTTGGTGATAAGCTTTTTCTGAAGAATCGGAATGTCCTCCATCGGAATTTCAACACCCAAATCTCCTCTTGCAACCATTATGCCGTCGGAAACTCTGATAATATCGTCTATATTGTCAACACCTTCAGCATTTTCAATCTTTGCAATAATTCTGATGTTGTTGCAGTTGTTTTTGTCAAGCTCTGATCTGAGCTTTAAAATATCGTCGCTTGAGCGGGTGAAGCTGGCGGCGATGAAGTCGAGGTCCTGCTCAACAGCAAAGGCTATATCCTTTTTGTCCTGCTCACTGATAAACGGGAGAGAAAGGCGTGTTCCGGGAACATTAATGCCCTTGTGTGACGCTATCTTTCCGCCGTTTAAAACCTCGCAGACTATGTCCTTTTTTGTGATTGAGGTTACGAGCATTTCAATAAGACCGTCGTCAACAAGAATTTTGTCACCCCGTCTTACGTCCTTCGGCAAATCAGAGAAGGTGATTGAGCAGTGCTCCTTGTCGCCCTCAATGTCATCTGTTGTAAAGGTGAAGGTCTGACCTGTTTCAAGTATTTCACTGCCGTTTTTAAAATTCTTTGTTCTTATTTCCGGCCCCTTTGTGTCGAGGAGCAGGGCAACCGGAATGTCAAGCTCAGCTCTGAGTTTCTTAACAACGTCGGCTCTCTTTCTGTGGTCCTCGTGAGTGCCGTGCGACATATTCATTCTTGCAACAGACATACCGTTGAGGATAAGCTCACGCATTACGTTTTCGTCATCTGTTGCAGGACCGAGTGTGCATATAATTTTAGTCTTTCTCATTTTGCATCCCTCTTTTACTGAAGTATATATTAATAGGTTTACAGTTTAATTATATCTCAAAATTGCGCTTTAAACAAGGAATAATTGTAAAACTTATGAAAAAATAAAGTTTTGCAATCGTTATTTTAACAAATTTAGCTCAAAGCAAAAAAAGTTCTTGATTTTTTATCCGTTATGTGATAAAATCCAAATGTTATCACGGTTTCAGCGAAAGAGGTGAAAAGAAATGAAAAAGGACATTCATCCGAATTACGAACAAACAACAATCACTTGTGCTTGCGGCAACGTAATTGAAACAGGCTCGACAAAGAAGAATATCCGTGTTGAAATTTGCTCAAAGTGCCACCCGTTCTTTACCGGCAAACAAAAGCTCGTTGATACCGGCGGACGTGTTGACAGATTTAAGAAGCGTTACGGTATGGGAAAATAATATGGATTATCGGCAGGTGGCACAGCGGTGTCACCTGTTTTTTTTACCATATTTTATAAAATCGGAGAGATATTATGACGGATTACAAAACGGTAAGCAAATCAGGCGTTGACGAGTTTGTGGAAAAGCGCTCACGTTTTATCGGGTATTGCGAGCCTGTTACAACACAGGCGCAGGCTCTTGAATTTATAGAAAAAATAAAATCAAAGCATTGGGATGCAAAACACAATGTTTATGCTTATATCCTGCGTGAGGGAGGCATAAAACGGTACAGCGACGACGGAGAACCGCAGGGTACGGCAGGAGTGCCTGTTTTGGAGGTTATGCAGAAAATGGGCATAACCGACGCTGTTGTTGTTGTAACAAGATACTTCGGCGGTATACTGCTTGGAGCCGGCGGCTTGGTGAGAGCGTATTCTCACGGTGCTAAAATAGCCGTTGAGTCAGCCTGCCCTGCTATAATGCAGCTTTGTGACAATTGCACGCTTAAGTGCAGCTATAATCAGTACGGCAGGGTGTCGTCTGTTGTGCTAAGCGGCGGCGGAGTTGTTTTGGACAGCGCTTTTACAGATCAGGTTGAGATGAAATTTCGGGTGAAAAAAGGCTGCCTTGACAAAATCAACAAGGAGCTTGCAGCGGCAAGCAGCGGCGAGGTTGAGGCTGCTTCAATTGACGAAAGCTATTATTTGCAGGAAATTTAAGAAAAAATAAAATAATTAAAGGATTTTTTGAATTTTTGCAGTAAATTATATTGACAGGTTTTATTATGAAGTGCCGAACTGCCGAAAGGGAGTGGTGTTTTTGACGATTAACGAAAAGATTTGCTATTGGGAGGAACAGCGTTTTTCACCCTTAGCCTGTCTTGCAAAAAACACGAAGGGCAGGCTCGTTTATGAAGAGCCGTCTGCTATGCGAACAGAGTTTCAGCGTGACCGTGACAGAATAATTCACTGCAAGTCATTCAGGCGACTAAAGCACAAAACACAGGTGTTTCTCTCGCCTGAGGGCGACCATTACAGAACAAGACTCACGCACACGCTTGAGGTGTCGCAGATTGCCCGAACCATAGCAAGGGCGCTCGATTTAAACGAGGACCTGACCGAGGCTATCGCATTGGGGCACGATTTGGGGCACACTCCGTTTGGGCACGCAGGTGAGCGTGCGCTTAACGATTTGTACCCGGACGGTTTTCGCCATTTTGAGCAGAGCGTGAGAGTTGTTGACCTGCTCGAAAAGGAGGGCAGGGGTCTTAACCTTACATATGAGGTGCGAAACGGAATCTTGTGCCACACAAGAGGAAAAGACGCTGACACGCTTGAGGGTCGGGTTGTTAGAATTGCCGACAGAATAGCGTATATAAACCACGATATTGATGACGCCGTAAGAGCCGGAGCGATAAGCGTAAGCGATTTGCCGAGCGAGTATGTTGAGCGCTTTGGTGCAACAACAAGCGAGAGAATTAACTCGATGGTTGTAAATGTTGTTGAGAACAGCAAAAACGGCGAGATAAAAATGGAGGACGGCTTTTTTAAGAGCTTTAACTCTCTGCATAAGTTTATGTTCGACTATGTTTATAAAAGCGAATACGCAAAGTCGGAGGAGAAGAAGGTGCCGCACCTTGTTGAGTGCCTTTATTCGTACTTTGTCGAGCATCCGCAGCTGCTTGACAAGGAGCTTAGAAAAATTGCAGACAACGAAGGTGTTGAGAGAGCCGTATGTGATTATATAGCCGGAATGACAGACCATTACGCCGTTGCGGTCTATGAAAATTTATTTATTCCGAAGTTCTGGCAGAAGATGTAGAAAACTGATTGATTGAAACAGGGGGTGGTTTTTTTGCCGTTGCCGGACGAATTTTTGGATGAGCTTAAGGCGAGAAGCGATATTTCGGACATAGCTTCGTCCTATGTCAGCCTTAAAAGACGAGGGAGAAACCTTGTTGGTCTTTGCCCGTTCCACGGCGAGAAAACACCGTCTTTTAATATATACCCTGAAAACGGCTCGTTTTACTGCTTTGGATGTGGTGCAGGCGGAGATGTAATAACCTTTGTGCGCAGGATTGAAAACCTTGATTATATCGAAGCGGTTAAGTTTTTGGCGCAAAGGGCAGGAATGGAAATGCCAGAAAGCTCCTATGATAAAAGTATGAGCGATTTGCGCAGGCGTGTGTATGAAGCAAACAGGGAAGCCGGACGGTTTTATTATTCAATGCTTTATACTGCCGCAGGAAAGGCAGGGCTTGATTACCTGCGAGGCAGAGGTTTGAGCGAAAAGACGATAAAGCATTTCGGGCTTGGGTTCAGTCCCGATAACCGCTTTGCTCTTGTTGACTATCTGAGGGCTAAAGGCTTTAAACCTCAGGAGCTTGTGGCGGCAAACCTTGTTTATCAGAATAATAACGGGAATTTGTCAGACAGATTTTATAACCGGGTGATGTTTCCGATAATAGATTTAAGGGGAAATGTGATTGCGTTTGGCGGCAGAATAATGACCGACCAGAAGCCGAAGTATCTGAACACCTCGGATACGCCGGTTTTTAAAAAGAGCAACAGTCTTTTTGCGCTCAACTTTGCGAAAAATGACGGAAAACGCAGTCTTATCCTCTGCGAGGGTTATATGGACGTTATTGCCCTGCACCAGGCAGGCTTTACTACGGCGGTGGCAACTCTCGGCACTGCTCTGACTCAGGAGCAGGCTATGCTTATGAAGCGCTATGCCGACACGGTTTATATTTGCTACGATTCGGACGAGGCAGGTCAAAAGGCGGCTCAAAGGGCGATAGGTTTTTTGAGAAACGCAGGAATTGATATAAGGGTAATTGCCGTTCCGGGCGCTAAGGACCCTGATGAATTTATAAGAGAGAACGGCGCAAAGGGACCCGAAAAGTTTATGCAGCTTTTGGAGAAAAGCGGAAACGATATTGAATACAGGATTTCAAAGATAAAGCAAAAATATATTTTAACCGAGCAAAGTCAGGTTGTGGCGTACCTTACAGAGTGTGCAAAGCTGCTTGCAACGGTTGAAAGTCCGATTGAAGCTGATGTTTACGCAGGAAAAATAAGCGAGGAAACATCAGCCCGCAAGGAGGCGGTGCTCCAGCAGATAAACAGTTACCGTAAAAAAACAGGCAGAGAAAAAACAAAACGGCAGTTCAGGGAAATTCAGACGGGTATTTCAGGCAGGGACGACAGAATTAATTCGGAAAAAGCAGGAAATCTGCGTGCTGCAAGGGCAGAAGAAGCGTTGATTGCATATATTATTAATAATCAGGATATGGCTATTAGGGCACATTCTCTTTTGCCGCCTGAAAAAATGGTTACATCGTTTAACAGGCGGGTGTATAAAATTATTACTGAGCGGGCAATTCAGGGCAGAGGAATTATGCCGGCGGATATTTCAGGCGAGTTCACTGTTGATGAAAACGCTAAAATCGCAGGTATGCTTGCCTCTTTGGGCAGCGAGGTTAATTCGCCCGACGCCTGTGAGGACTGCATAAGGGTTATATTGTCGGAGGGAGAGAAGATAACGGCTGAAAAGGCAGCCGACGCCGACATAAGCGATATTGAAAAATATCTTGAAAAGCTTAAACAGCAAAAGAAATAAAAGGGACTTGTCAAAAGAAAGGAAAGATGGAAATGGCGATGTTACAGACAGCACCGGACAAGAAGACTATTGTCAAAGAGATTTTGGAGCTTGGTAAGTCAAAGGGCGAGATAAGCACAAAGGAAATTTTCGACGCAATGGGCGAGGTTGTTTTTGAACCTGATCAGATTGAAAAAATCTATGATAGCCTTGAGCAGATGAATGTTACCATTGTCGAGGATTTTGACGATGTGCCGATTGAGGACATCAAGGTTGATTCAAAAGATGACGAGGCGATTGAAGAGGTAAGCACGGACAACATCGCAATTGACGACCCTGTTAAGGTTTATCTTAAGGAGATAGGCAGGGTTCCGCTGCTTTCGCCTGATGAGGAAATTGAGCTTGCAATTAAAATCAAGGAGGGCGACAGTGCGGCTAAAAAGCGCTTGTCAGAGGCAAATCTGCGACTTGTTGTAAGTATAGCAAAGCGATATCTCGGAAGAGGTATGCAGTTTCTTGATTTGATACAGGAGGGTAACCTTGGCCTTATAAAGGCGGTTGAAAAGTTCGACTACACAAAGGGCTTTAAGTTCTCAACCTATGCAACGTGGTGGATAAGACAGGCTATAACAAGAGCTATTGCCGACCAGGCGAGAACTATCAGAATTCCGGTGCATATGGTTGAAACAATAAACAAGGTTAAAAAGGTTTCAAGCCAGCTTCTGCACACAAACGGCCATGAGCCGACAGCAGACGAGATAGCAGACGTTCTTGGTATGCCTGTTGATAAGGTAAGAGAGATTATGAGGGTTGCACAGGAGCCTGTGTCGCTTGAAACCCCGATAGGCGAGGAGGAGGACAGCCACTTGGGCGACTTTATTCCGGATGACGACGCTCCGGCTCCGGCTGACGCTGCATCACACACCTTGCTTAAGGAGCAGCTTTCAGAGGTGCTTGATACACTTACCCCAAGAGAGGAGAAAGTGCTCAGACTCAGATTTGGTCTTGAGGACGGACGTTCACGCACTCTTGAAGAGGTTGGCAAGGAGTTTGACGTTACAAGAGAGAGAATAAGACAGATTGAGGCTAAAGCACTGAGAAAGCTCAGACATCCGAGCCGCAGCAAGAAGCTTAAGGACTTTCTCGACTGAGGAAATATAAATGTTCACTATTGATGAAACAAATGAGATGCTTGATGAAATAGTTGATACTCTGCCTGAGCCGCTGTTTCGGGAATTGAGTGGCGGCGTAATTATTCTGCCGCAGCTCAAAATTCACCCGAAGGCCGTTGACAACGACCTTTACATAATGGGTGAGTATTCACGCTCATCTATCGGCACGCTTATTAAGATATACTACGGCTCGTTTGCAAGGGTTTACGGAAATGTATCACGTGAGGTATATTATGAGCAGCTAAGGCGTGTGCTTGTGCATGAGCTGAGGCATCACAACGAAACTCTGGCAGGCTACCGTGACCTGATTTTATACGATGAAAACCAGATTGCGGAGTACCTTAAGAGGAAAATTCGGGAGCATAAACAACAATAAACAACAAAAAACTGAAATAAATGCAATAAAATTGTTGACATTCAATGATTTGTGTGCTAAGATTATCTACAATAACAAAACCGTTGATAAGGAAGTAAAGCCTTCGGCGAGCGCACAGAGAGCCTTTGTTGGTGGGAATAAGGCGGCTATCGGGTTGGCAAATGGACCTTTGAGGGTGCGGCGGAAATGCCGCAACGTGTGCTTACGTTACAAAGCGGGAGCGTGTTGGCGTTCTGTGAGCGGACGATTTATCGTCAATCAAGGTGGTACCGCAGATAAGTTTATTCTGTCCTTGGATTACAATAGTAATCTGAGGACTTTTTGTTTTAGGAGAGATTTTTATGAAGCTATATACAAAACGATGGCGAGGCTGCATTTGTTTTCCGAGAAGAATTAAGAATTAATTTTAAATTATAAATAAAATTATGAAAGAGGTAATTCAAATGAAAAAGGTATTATGTTTAGTTCTGGCACTTTTAACATGTCTTGTTGTTTTTGCAGGCTGCTCAGGCGGTTCAAGCTCAGCAGGTTCAAGCTCTGACACTTCATCAAACAATCAGAGCACAGGCGACAAGGTGAAAATCGGTATCATTAAAGTTGTTGAGCACACATCACTCAACACAATAGAGGAGTCAATCATCAAGCAGCTTAATAAGCTTGGCTATGTTGACGGCGAGAACGCAGAAATCAAAGCTTTGTCGGCTCAGAATGACCCGTCAAATGTTCCTGCCATGATGGACAGCTTTGTTGCAGACAACACAGACATTGTTATAGCAATTACAACTCCGGTTGCAAGCGTTGCTCTTAACTATGCCGACCAGGTTCCTGTTCTGTTTTCGGCTGTTTCAAACCCTGTTGAGGCAGGTCTTACAACAACGCTTGAAAAGCCTGACAAAAATGTAACAGGTACCTGCGACGCAGTACCGGTTGAGAAAATCTTTGATATGGCTTTGGAGCTTACACCGGACATTAAGACAGTAGGTCTTATCTACAATTCTGCTGAGGACAGCTCGGTTGCTAATATTGAAAACGCAAAGAAATACTGCGACAAAATCGGTCTTAAGTATGTTGAGGCTAACGTAGAAAACAGCTCAGCTATTCAGCAGGCTGCCGAGTCGCTTGTAACAAAGTGTGACGCAGTGTTCTCACCGACAGACAACACAGTTGCAGAGGGCATGGCTGTATTGTCACAGGTTTGTGCAGACGCAAAAATTCCGTGCTATGTAGGTGCAGACTCAATGGTAAAGGACGGCGGCTTTGCAACAATCGGCATTAAGTATGAGGATTTGGGAATTGAAACAGCAAATATGGCTAAGAAGGTGCTTGACGGCACAAAGATTTCAGATATTCCTGTGCTTGTATTTGACGACCTTTCAACATATGTAAATACAACAATAGCCGAGAAAATTGGCGTGGAGCTTCCGGAATCGCTCCTTAACAACGAAAAGACAGTAGTTTTTGAATGATTCCGTCTGAATCAGAAAAGGATAGATTGATTTATGCAGTTTTTAACATTGGGCTTAGGTTCGATTGAGCAGGGCCTTATATATGCAATTATGGCTATCGGCGTGTTTGTGTCGCTGAGAATACTGGATATTCCCGACCTAACTGTTGACGGCTC
Organism: Ruminococcus sp. zg-924; assembly: GCF_024433635.1. Taxonomy (GTDB): domain Bacteria; phylum Bacillota; class Clostridia; order Oscillospirales; family Acutalibacteraceae; genus UBA7067. Next base: position 71,503 of record NZ_WNJZ01000006.1, read on the forward strand.
GTTCATAACGGGTGCGGCGGTGTCGGTTATGATAACAAATATGCAGCCGTCAAAGGAAAGCGGCTTGCTGTTTGCAATACTCTCGCTTGTGCTTGCTTTGCTTGCAGGAGCAGTTGCAGGAATGATAACCGGCATTTTACAGACAAAGCTGAAGGTTCAGCCCCTGCTTGCCGGAATACTAACGATGACAGGTCTTTATTCGATAAACCTTATCATAATGGCTGAAAAGCCGACGGTTAACATCAACGGCAAAACAAGCATTTTTTCAGACGCTCAGGCATTTGCAGTTGATTTGCTCAGCGGTAGTATGGACATCAGCGTAGCCAAGAAGCTGGCGGATATTCCGATTCTGCTTGTAGTAGTAATTGCAGTGGCGGCTGTTCTGTATTGGTTCTTGAGAACACAGATTGGTATGTCGATAAGAGCAACCGGTGACAATGTTGAAATGGTAAACGCAAGCTCCATAAACTCAGACGCAATGAAAATACTCGGACTTGCAATTGCAAACGGGATTGTTGCTTTGTCGGGTGCAGCATTGGCACAGAACCAGAACTTTGCTGACGCTAAGGCAGGAACGGGTATGGTTGTTGTTGGAATAGCGTCTATAATCATAGGTGAAACAATATTTGGCAAACGCTCGGTGCTTAATAACCTGATTTCCGCAATTTTAGGTGCAGTGGTTTACAGAATATTTATTACGGTAGTGTTCCAAATAGGACTTCCGGCATCGTACTTCAAGCTTTTGTCGGCTATAATTGTTGTTATAGCAATAAGCGTGCCGATAGTAAGCGAGAAGATAGTCAGAAGAAACGCAAGGAGGGCAAAAAACAACAATGTTAAAGCTTGAAAATGCGTGTATCACCTTTCACCCGAACACAGTAAATGAGCGCCGTGCGCTTGACAACGTAAATCTTCATCTTAAAAAGGGTGATTTTGTAACTGTAATAGGCAGCAACGGAGCAGGTAAATCAACAATGCTCAACGCTATTTCCGGAACTTATATTATCGACAGCGGCTATGTGTATCTTGACGGTCAGGATGTGACAATGCAGAAAAGTTATAAGCGTGCAAAGCACATTGGCAGGCTGTTTCAGGATCCGTTAAAGGGAACTGCCCCGAATATGACGATTGAGGAAAACCTTGCGCTTGCATACAGCCGAGGTTCAAGAAGAGGCTTGTCGAGAGGAATAAAAAAGTCAGATGAGCAAATGTTTCGTGAGCAGCTCTCACGTTTAGGGCTCGGACTTGAGGACAGACTGAAATCAAAGGTGGGGTTGCTCTCCGGCGGACAGCGTCAGGCGCTTACACTTTTAATGGCGACTATCGTTACGCCGAAAATGCTGCTGCTTGACGAGCACACAGCGGCTCTTGACCCGAAAACTGCAAAGCAGGTTATGGATATTACTAACGAAATTGTCAAGGAGAATAACATAACAACTCTGATGGTTACGCACAACATCAAGGACGCTTTGCATACGGGCAACAAGACGCTTGTAATGTCCGGCGGCAAGATTATAACAGTGTTAGAGGGCGAACAGCGAGAGAATATGACTCTTGAAAAGCTGATGAAGCTCTATTCAGATGCAGCAGGCGATTCGTTTTCGGACAAAAATTTGCTGGATTAATCAAAAAGAATACAATATTATACCGGTCACTCCCTGTTTTAGTATGGGGAGTGGCTTTTTTTGACATAAAATGATAAATTGCTATCTTCATAGAAAAAATTGTGCTATAATTAATCTGTATTGAGTAAAATGTTAAGTATGGAATGTTGAATGGCTGCTTACTAAGGTAATGTTGTCAATTAAAACAATATAATTTAATTAAGGTGTGGGCAAAACCCGCCGATAAATTGCCCGGAGGGCAAAAGTCATAGGGAGAATATAGTATGAAGCTGAACGAATTAAAGGCAGGGCAAAGCGCTGTTGTTAACACTGTCGGCGGAGAAGGCGCACTGCGGCAGCATTTTCTTGACATGGGGCTTATCCCCGGCGTTGAAGTGACAATGGTAAAGCTTGCGCCTATGGGCGACCCGATGGAGCTTAGAATCCACGGCTATGAGCTTACGCTTCGTCTTGACGATGCAAAAAATATTGAAATTGACAGTGTAAAGGCAAAGGAAAACAACGGCAAGGCAAAGCTCAGGGCGGTTGACACCGCTGTTCATCCCGGCTTGGGAGAGGGAGGAATATATCACACAAAGTCGAGCGGCGACCCTCTGCCACAGGGTGAGTGCCTGACATTTGCGCTTGCAGGAAATCAAAACTGCGGCAAGACAACGCTTTTTAATCAGCTTACCGGCTCTAATCAGCACGTTGGAAACTTTCCCGGCGTAACGGTTGACAGAAAGGACGGCTCAATAAAGGGCAAGGCGAACACTCTTGTTACCGATTTGCCGGGTATATACTCAATGTCACCGTATTCAAGTGAGGAACTTGTTACGAGGGAATTCCTGCTCAGGGACAGGCCAAGGGGTATTATTAATATAGTTGACGCTACGAATATAGAGCGAAATATGTATCTTACTATGCAGCTTATGGAGCTTAATATACCTATGGTGCTGGCTTTGAATATGATGGACGAGGTAAGGGAAAACGGCGGTTCGGTGCGTGTAAACGCAATGGAGCATATGCTTGGAATCCCCGTTGTGCCGATTTCAGCGGCGAAAAATGAGGGTATAGACGAGCTTGTAAGCCATGCTTTGCACGTTGCAAAGTACCGTGAACGTCCGGGCAGAACCGATTTTTGTTCGCCGGACGATAACTGCGGCGCAGTACATAGATGCCTGCACGCTATAATGCACCTTATTGAGGATCACGCTAGGCAAGCAAAAATTCCTGTTCGCTTTGCCGCCGCAAAGCTTGTTGAGGGTGATAGTCTTATTCTTGATGCACTTAACCTTGATAATAACGAAAAGGATGCGCTTGAGCATATCATAGTGCAGATGGAGGAGGAAAGAGGACTTGACAGAGCCGCCGCCATTGCCGATATGCGCTTTGGGTTTATTGAAACGGTGTGTGACGCAGCTGTTGTAAAGCCCAAAGAGAGCCGTGAGCACGCACGAAGCGCTGCTATTGATAAAATTCTAACAGGTAAATTCACAGCTATACCTGCCTTTGTATGCATTATGGCGCTGGTATTCTGGCTTACGTTCGGCGTTATCGGCTCCGGCTTGTCTGAGCTTTTGAATATGGGCATAGATTGGCTTACGGGCGTTGTTGACGGCGGCCTTACCGCTTACGGAATCAACGAGGTTGTCCATTCGCTGATTATAGACGGCATATTTGCAGGAGTCGGCAGTGTTCTGAGCTTTTTACCTACTATTATCACGCTGTTTTTCTTCCTGTCTATATTGGAGGACAGCGGATATATGGCAAGGGTTGCATTTGTTATGGATAAGCTGTTGCGAAAAATAGGTTTGTCGGGCAGAAGTATTGTGCCTATGCTTATCGGTTTCGGTTGTACTGTTCCGGGCGTTATGTCAAGCCGAACTCTGCCGTCTGAACGTGACAGAAAGATGACGATATTGCTCACACCGTTTATGAGCTGTTCGGCTAAGCTGCCGATTTATGCTCTGTTTACCACTGCATTTTTCCCCGAAAACGGTGCGCTTGTTATGATAGGGCTTTACTTTACGGGTATAATTATCGGAATATTATATGCGTTTTTACTCAAGGGCACTATGTTCAAGGGCGAGGCCGTGCCGTTTGTTATGGAGCTGCCGAATTACAGAATGCCGGGAGCGAAAAATGTGTGGCTGCTTTTGTGGGATAAGGCGAAGGATTTTATTTCAAGAGCGTTTACTGTTATATTTGTTGCAACGATTATTATTTGGTTCTTGCAGAGCTTTGACACAAGGCTTAATATAGTTACACGCTCGCAGGACAGCCTGCTTGCAGCAATTGCGGGTCTTATTTCGCCTGTGTTTGCACCTTTAGGCTTTGCCGATTGGAAAATTTCAACCGCACTTATCACCGGATTTACAGCAAAGGAGAGCGTGGTTTCAACACTTACGGTACTGCTCGGCGGTTCAACAGCAGCAATTTCCACTATGTTCACACCGTTCTCAGCATTGGTGTTTTTAGTGTTCACTCTGCTTTACACCCCTTGTGTTGCGGCGATTACAGCAGTAAAAAGAGAGCTTGGCGGAAAATGGGCAATAGGTGTTGCGGGGGTGCAGTGCGTTATTGCGTGGATAGCGGCATTTTTACTGCACACAATAGGACTTGTAGCAGGGTGGGTGTAATATGGACGCACTCAGCATAATTTTACTAATCATCATTATTATTGCGTTTGCCGCAGCGGTAAGGTACATCTGGCGCAGAAGAGGAAAATCCTGCGGCGGCTGCTGTAAGGATTGCAGTATATGCTGCAAAAACGCAGGGAAGAATAGTGTAAACAGAGGAAACGACAGGAATAAATTATAGGCAATGAATTTGAAAACCTATTAAATTATTTGACTTTTTATCGACAAAATATTATAATCATCTTAAAATTGCCCTAAGCATAGGGTAATGCCGTCGGTGACGTCAGCGTATATGGCGTAATGTGCTGTCGGCGAGCTAATTTTGCGATACGTCATGTCGGAAAAGCCAAATTAATTGTCTGTTTCTACTAAGAGGTAATGATATAGATGAAAAATATTTCACCCAGAAAGCTTGTGCTTTGCCTTGCGGATATGTTTGTTGCGTGCGTTGGCTGCTTTCTGTCAAACTATTTGCTTTTGATTGTGTCGAACGGTCGGCGTTCGCTGAATAATTCAGAGCTTGTTGTTTTTACAACACTTTACATCGTTTTAACAGCCGCAGGGCTTTTGTTCAGCGGTGCATATAATAAATATTGGCGCTACTTTAAGATTAAGGATTATCTTTCGTGTATTTTAGGAACGGGAATAAGCAGTGTTTTTGTGCTGCTAATTACCTATCTTATCTACCTGCCGAAAAATCCTGCGTTTTCGTTTACAATTTTATCGTTTGTTATAATTACATCAGGGATAATCGCTTTCCGATTCTGCTTTAGAAGAACCTTTTTGTTGCTCACCGACCACGGTCAGATAGAGATGAAAAAGCGCACTATGATTGTTGGTGCAGGTCAGGCGTGCAGAATAATCCTGCGTGAGATTGAAAGCGCAAGGCTTGACCCGAACAACCCTTCAAACCAGTATCTCCCTGTCGGCATTGTTGACGACGATCCCAAAAAGCTCCGTACAGAGGTAATGGGCGTTGAGGTAATGGGCAACTGCGAAGATATAATCAGCCTTTGCAAGAAGGAGAATATCGAGGTTGTTCTATTTGCCATTCCGTCGTGCACTGAGGCGCAGAGAAGATATATTCTTGATTTGTGCTCAGAAACGAGCTGTGTTGTTAAGGTTGTTCCGTATTTAAGCGAGCTGTTTTTAGATGAGGAACAGCCAAAGCTTATGCATCAGATTGCCGACATCAAGGTTGAGGACTTACTTGGACGTGACCCGATTATCTTTGATAAGGATGACATAAAGGAAATTATCAAGGATAAGGTTTGTATGATAACGGGCGGCGGCGGTTCAATAGGCAGCGAGCTGACAAGGCAGATTGCCGCATATAACCCAAAGCAGATTATTATTGTAGATATATATGAGAACAACGCCTATGACATTCAGCAAGAGCTGATGATGGATTACGGCGACAAGCTTAATCTTGTTACGCTGATAGCGTCGGTGCGTGACAAGGAAAAGATGAAGATAATTTTTGAAAAGTACAAGCCCCAGCTTGTATTCCACGCAGCAGCGCATAAGCATGTTCCGCTTATGGAAACCTCGCCTGAGGAGGCTGTTAAAAACAACGTAATCGGAACGTATAATGTAGCTTCGCTTTCGGAGTTTTATGGCGTTGAAAAGTTTATGATGATTTCAACCGATAAGGCGGTAAACCCAACTAACATTATGGGCGCAACAAAGCGCTGCTGTGAGATGATTGTGCAGTATATGGCTCAGTTCAGCACATCGAAAACGGCGTTTGTTACAACCAGGTTTGGCAATGTTTTAGGCTCAAACGGCTCTGTTATTCCTCTGTTTAAAAGGCAGATTGAAAGCGGCAGACCCGTTACGGTTACTCACCCGGAGGTTATACGCTACTTTATGACTATACCGGAGGCTGTGTCGCTTGTTTTGCAGGCAGCGGCTATGGCTAAGGGCGGAGAAATTTTTGTTCTTGATATGGGTTCGCCTGTTAAGATAACTACGCTTGCCGAAAACCTTATAAGAATGTACGGCAAGGTTCCGTACAAGGATGTTGAAATTAAATTCACAGGACTTCGTCCCGGTGAAAAGCTCTTTGAGGAGCTTTTGATGAGCGAGGAGGGACTTAAGGCGACCGAGAATAAGAAAATATTTATCGGCAACCAAATCCCAATAAATTCCGAGGTCTTTATAGAAAAGCTTGAAAAGCTTGAGCAGTGTGCAATTGCAAACGAGCCAGGTAAAACTGTTGAGGCTTTGCACGCAATTGTGCCGACGTTTAATCACGAATAACTCAATTTGGAAATATAATAACTGTGGCAGACTTTTGTAAATTCACAGCAAAGCAAATTTTAACACGGAGGTAATGGTATGTGTGGAATAGTCGGATATGCCGGTTTTCGAGATTGCAGCGACGTTCTTGTTGATTCGCTGTCAAAGCTTGAATACAGAGGCTATGATTCCGCAGGAATAGCCGTTTTTGAGCAGGGTGCAATAAAGGTATGCAAGGCTCAGGGCAAGCTTGAAAAGCTCAAGGAAAAAATGGAGATTGAGGGCAAGCCTCACGGCTGCGTTGGCATAGGACACACCCGCTGGGCAACTCACGGCGAACCGTCTGACGTTAACTCACATCCGCACAGCGGAGCAAGGGTTACTGTTGTTCATAACGGCATTATCGAAAATTACAGGGAGCTTAAGGAGTTCCTTGTAAACCGGGGTGTTGAGTTTTTGAGCGAAACCGACACAGAGGTTGTGGCTCAGCTTTTAAACTATTACTATGACGGAAGTCCCCTTGACACAATTATTAAAACAATAGGTGAGCTTGACGGTTCGTTTGCTCTTGGCATAGTATTTGCCGATTATCCGGAGTACATCTATGCTGTTCGCCGTGAAAGTCCGCTTATCGTCGGAGTTGGAGAGGGCGAAAATTACATAGCGTCAGACGTTCCTGCAATTTTGAAGTATACAAAGGATTATTATCTTCTTGACCACGATGAAATTGCTGAGTTGTCTAAGGATGAAATAAAGATTTATGACGAGCACAAGGAGCTTGTAGAAAAACAGCTTATGACCGCCGACTGGGACGAAAGTGCGGCTGAAAAGGGCGGCTACGAGCATTTTATGATAAAGGAAATTAACGAGCAGCCGAATTCTATTAATATGACGGTTAAACCGAGGGTCGAAAACGAGCTGCCGAACCTTTTTGAGTGTGGAATTACGCACGACAATATCAAGAATTTCAGGAACATATTTGTTGTAGCCTGCGGCACAGCGATGCACGCCGGTTTGGTTGGCAAATATGTTATTGAAAAGCTTGCAAGAGTACCTGTAACGGTTGATATAGCAAGCGAGTTCCGTTACCGTAATCCGATAGTGGGCGAGGGCGACCTTGTAATTATTATTTCTCAGTCGGGTGAAACGGCAGACAGCCTTGCGGCTATGCGCCTTGCGAAGTCGCTCGGAGCGAAAACACTTGCTATTGTAAACGCCAAAGGCTCGTCTATTGCAAGAGAGGCTGATATGCTTATTTATACCCATGCGGGTCCGGAAATTGCGGTTGCCTCAACAAAGGCGTATATCGTTCAGCTTTCCGTTATGTATCTGTTTGCATTTGAGCTTGCTCTTGCAAAGGGTAAAATAGATGAGGATGAGTGCAAAAAGCTGACCTCCGCCTTGCTTGGCACTCCTGAGCTTATGGAGAAGATACTTGCAACTGACCTTGAAAAGGCGCAGTACATCTCAACGCAGCTTATAGCTGCCGACAGCCTTTTGTATATCGGCAGAGGCTTTGACTATGCGCTGAGTATGGAAGGCTCGCTTAAGCTGAAGGAAATATCGTATATTCATTCCGAGTCATATGCGGCAGGCGAGCTTAAGCACGGCACAATCTCGCTTATCACAGACGGTATGCCTGTTATAGCCGTTGCAACGCAGTCTGATTTGCTTGAAAAGACGGTGAGCAATATTGTTGAGGTTAAGTCAAGAGGTGCGAAGGTTATCCTCATAACAAGAGAGGATTTCAAGATTGACGAGAAGGCTTACGATTTCCGCATAGACGTTCCCGTTACAAACGATATGCTAATGCCTATGCTTGCAGCTGTTCCCATGCAGCTTATAGCATATTACACAGCGGTGCTAAGAGGCAACGATGTTGATAAGCCGAGGAACCTTGCAAAGTCGGTAACTGTTGAGTAAATATAAATTTTATCAGGGGTTGTATCAAAACTGCGGTTTAGCTTTAACCGTTCCGTTTTGGCACAACCCTTTTTGTGTTTTGCGAATATTAAAAAAGTCTGAAAACTTTGTTAAATTTTAATATTCCCTTTTCTAATGCGCCGATTTCGTGTATAATATAGTGTAAGATTATCGGCGGGAAGCACAACAGCATAAATCAGGCAGTCGGGAGTATGAAAATGCAGGTTTATTTTGACAACAGCGCAACAACAAGGGTTAGCAAAAACGCAGCGGACAAGGCTTACCGGATTATGACAGAGGTCTATGGCAACCCTTCCTCGCTGCACAGCCTTGGCATTAAGGCAGAGGCGGAGCTTACCTCAGCGAGAAAGAGTGTTGCAAAAAGCCTCGGCGCAGACGAAAGGGAAATTTATTTTACAAGCGGAGCAACTGAGGCTAACAACCTTGCTCTGTTCGGCACAGTGGAAAGCCGCAAGCGCACAGGCAATAAAATTGTTACCTCCGCCATTGAACATTCCTCGGTTATTGACGCTTGCAAAAGGCTTGAAAATATGGGATATGAGGTTGTATATTTAAAGCCGAGGGATGACGGAAGAATAAGCGAAACCGATTTGCAAAATGCTGTTGACGAAAATACCGTTCTTGTCAGCCTTATGGCTGTGAACAACGAAACGGGTGCGATTCAGCCGTATAACGCAGTAAAGAGAATAATTAAGCAGAAAAATTCACCTGCACTTTTTCACTGCGACTGTGTTCAGGCTTACGGAAAGCTTATGATTAAGGCTGAAAAAATCGGCGCAGACCTTTTGAGTGTTACAGCGCATAAGATTCACGGTCCTAAGGGCGTGGGCGCAATTTACATAAAAAGGGGAACAAGGATTATTCCCCAGCATTACGGCGGTGAGCAGGAGAGTAAAATAAGACCGGGTACTCAGGCTTCGGCTTTGATAGGTGCCTTTGGCTGTGCCGTAAACGAAATTGACTACTCTGCAATAAATCACGTTGCTGAAATAAGAGATTATATAAAGACGTTTGTAGAAACGCTTGACAGAGCCTATATAAATTCGCCGAAGGACGCACTGCCGTATATCCTGAATGTTTCGATTGAGGGAATCAGGAGCGAAACGATGATGCACTTTCTGGCGAGCAGAGAGATTTACGCTTCAAGCGGTTCTGCGTGCGCTAAGGGCAAGCAAAGCCACGTGTTGACAGCTATGGGACTTTCAAAACAGAGGACAGATTCAGCCTTGCGCCTTAGCTTTTCAAGGCTTAGCACAATGGAGGAGGCAGAGTATTTCTGCCGTGTGCTAAAGGAAGGCACAGAGAGCCTTGTAAGAAAATAGGATTATCACCGAAAGGATTAAATATATGAATGAGCTTATACTGATAAAGCTTGGCGAGATTGCCTTAAAGGGTCTTAACCGCAAAACCTTTGAAACGGCTCTTGTCAAGAATATTAAACACAGAATTTCATCGCTTGGCGGCTTCAGCGTTAAAACAGCGCAGTCAACAATCTATGTTACTCCGGCAAATGAGTATTCGGACATTGACGAGGCGGAGCAGAGAATAAAGACTGTGTTCGGCATAGCCGCTTATTCAAGAGCAGCAAGAGCCGAAAAGGATATGGACGATATACAGAGGGTTGCTATTGAATATCTCAGTGATGAGCTTTCGCAGTGTAAAACCTTTAAGGTTGAGGCAAAACGCTCTGACAAGAAATTTCCGCTTAAATCACCTGATATTTGCCGTGAGCTTGGAGGCTGCATTCTTGAGCGTTTCCCGCATCTTAGCGTTGACGTTCATAATCCTGAGATAACGGTAAACGTTGAAATAAGAGATTTCGGCGCATATATTCACGGCCCGGCTAAAAGAGGAGTCGGCGGTATTCCTGTTGGAACAGGCGGCAAGGCGGCAATCCTTATAAGCGGAGGCATCGACAGTCCCGTTGCGGCTTATATGATGGCTAAAAGAGGTGTTGAGCTTACAGCCGTCCACTTTGCTTCACCGCCTTATACAAGCGAACGAGCAGAGCAGAAGGTACAGAAGCTTCTGGAGCTTGTGTCGAGATACAGCGGCAGAATGATAATGTATACGGTGCCGTTTACAAGAATTCAGGAAGAAATCCAAAGCAAGTGCCCTGAGGAGCTTTTTACAATAATAATGCGCCGCTTTATGATGCAGATAGCGCAGAGAGTTGCAGAGCAAAACGGCTGCGCTGCGTTGATTACGGGTGAAAGCTTAGGGCAGGTTGCAAGCCAGACCATAAGCGCAATTGCCTGCACCGATGAAGCCTGCACAATGCCTGTGTTCAGACCGCTTATCGGTATGGACAAGGAGGAGATTATAACAATCTCAAGAAAAATTGACACGTTTGAAACATCTATTGAGCCGTATGAGGATTGCTGTACGGTGTTTACGCCGAAGCATCCACGTACACGCCCTATACTCAAATATGTTAAACTCGCTCAGGAGATGCTTGACTGTGACGCTCTTATAAACGAGGCTCTTGAAAACCTCAAGGTTACAAAAATCGGCTACGATTTATACAAGGAGAACTGAAATGAATATAGAAATTTACTCATTAAACAGTGGCAAGAGTGATAAGGAATTCAAGAAAAACCTGCCAATGCTTATTACAAGGCTCAACCGCAGAAATATGCATGTTCTGAATAATACCGAGGTCGATAACGACGAGGAAAGTCTTATTAAGGCTATTTTGTCAAGCGAAAAATCGCAGGACGAAATTGAAATGGTTATCATTCGTAACGCCTATGACAGCAGTAAAGACAACACGGTTCACAATACGCTGTGCCAGCTTTGCAGCTGTGACTACACGCCTGTAAAGCAGATGCTCAATGAGCTTAATAAAGCTGAGGATGAGTCTGACTTAACGTCAATTCAGGAGCTTTCCGAAAGCGGCGTAAGCAGGGCAAATGCCGTTTCACTTGGAGATATAGGCAAGGGTAATGAGGCTTATTGCTTTTTCTATAATAACCTTTGCATTATTACCCTGCCGGATGAAGCACTGACGGGTGTTAAAACAGAAGAAATGATTAAGGAGGCTGTTGAATCTGCCGCACTCAGAACAGCGCTTCCGAATGAATCTGTTTCAGAGCTTGGACTTGAGTTTGTTATAGAGCCGATTGTTAAGAAGAAAAAGAAGAAAAAGCGTGGCTTTTTAAAGAGTGTTATCCCTATGAAGGGCGACAAGCCTGCCGAGGTTATAAGAAAGCTTATTCTGATTGCTGCGAGCCTTACATTTATAATTACCGCCGGTTATCTTATCAACTATCTTGTTATTGCGCCTATGCTTAATGATAATTTAATGAATGATCTCAGAGCGACTGTTTCTGCCGATATACCGAGAGTGCCTGAAAATCAGGTGGACGATGACGGTGAAGACAAGCCGAAGAGCAGCAGAAATTGGAAGGAGCTGCAAAAGGTAAACAAAGAGATTGTTGCGTGGCTGCAAATTCCCGATACGAAAATTGATTACCCTGTTGTGTCGCACAAGGGTGACGATATAAACAACCAATACTACCTTTATAGGGACATAAACGGCAATTCCTCCGGCTACGGCAGCATCTTTATTGACTACCGCAGTGAGGGCAACGTGAATGCGAAGAATGTAATTATGCACGGACACCATATGCAGGACGGAAGAATGTTCCAGAATCTTATGAATTACGGTACATATTCGGGCAATCTTGATTACTACAAGGAACATCCTATTGTTTATTTTGATACTCCGGAGGGCGACTGCGACTGGAAAATTATTTCGATTTACAAGACCAATACTCTTGACCAGCACGGCGATTATTTTGATTATTTAACAGGCACTTTTAACAGCGACGCTGAGTTTATGAATTACGTTTACTTAATCAGGGAACGCTCGCTTATTGACTGTCCTGTTACTGTAAACGAGGATGACCAGCTTATTTCACTTTCAACCTGTTCATACGAATACAGCGAGTTCAGAACCATTGTTGTTGCAAGAAAGTGCCGTCCGGGTGAGAGCAGTGATGTTGACGTTAAAAAGGCAAAGGTTAACGAGGACGCACTGTGGCCTGATGTGTATTACAGTGCAAACGGCGGCTCTAAGCCAAAGGTTACAAGCTTTTCAAAGGCATATAAGGCAAAGGAAATTGACTGGTATGACGGCAAGGGCAAACTAAAGGGCAAGGAGCGTGCATTTACTCTGCACGACGCAGCAGACGCTGCAGCGGCAAATAACAACAGCTCATCATCAAGCACAGAGCTGAATCTTAAGGAAAAGGGCATAAGCTTCAGAACCAATGAAATTACGCTTGAAAACGGCACAAGCAGCCGACTGACGGTTGTTTGGAATCCCGATAACGTAGCGGATAAAACGCTTGAATGGAGCACAACCGACGTTGGCGTTGCCGATATTGACAGTGACGGTGTTGTTTACGCTATGTCGCCTGGCACTGCTGTTATAACGGCAAAAAGTAAAAACGGATATGAGGCTAAGTGTGAGGTTACGGTGCTTCAGCCTGTTACGCAGATGAGCATAAATTACTCTGGCTATGATTTCTACGAGGGAAGCTCAATTCAGCTTACTGCAACGATAGGTCCGGATAATGCGTCAGATAAAACATTGCATTGGAGCAGCAGCGACCCAAGCGTTGCAACGGTTGACAAGAACGGTCTTGTAAAGGGAATTTCACCGGGATATGCTGTTATTACGGTGAAATCGAGCAATGATTTGGAGCTTACGTGTGAAGTCAACATTATGCCGCTTCAGTAGTTTGTGTGGTGAATTTATGGATTGTAATTTGATATTTTATTCTGCACGCAGAACAGGCTACTGCGAAACAGCTCTTAAGGCTTCGTTGTCTGTCGAAAAATACAGGATAGCCCGTGTGCTGTCGGCATTTAACCCCGAAATGCTTGGAGATAAAATAAACGAAAGCCTTTCTGAGTGCAACGTGATATTTATTATAGGCGGAATCAGCCGTGACGATGAGCTGTCAACACCTGATTTGCTTTCAAAGGCATTTTCAAAAAATACGCCGCTTCCGAAAAGTGAAAAGCTTACTCTAAACGGCAAGGTATCAGGATATAAGCTGAGCTGCTTAAAGCAGACAATATATCTACTGCCCGATGAACCTGACGAGATAGCACAGCTTGCGGCGGTTATAGTAAAGTAAAAAATCTGATATGCATATAACAGACAGCCGCCTCCTTCCGGAGGCGGCTGTCTGCTGTGATTAATGGGTATAGTTCAGTTTGAAATTGTTTCATATGCAAATTGTCCGGATGCGATGGGTAAAGAAAGCTACAACCTTTGAAAAGTTTCGGTTAGCTGCGGTTATACCAACAAATTTACTGTATTAATCAGCATATAAATCATTCTATAATTTAGTATTCCTATTGCAAATCAAGTGGCGTGTGTTATACTGATAATATATACTATAACAACCGGGTATAACGGGGTGAATTGTGTGGGTTGCGATAAAAAACTGTTCAAGTATAAAAAGCCGTATGACTTGACGGGCAGTGATGAGCTGTTTGTTGCGGCTATGCGTGAAAATGCTGCTTTTCAGTACGTGCACTGCGCTGATTACAGGCGCATACTTGATGAAGCCTCATTTGACCCGAACAGTATAAGCTCGTTTGATGATTTGGTAAGGCTCCCGTTTATTCCAACGCTCTACTTTAAGCACCACCGCCTTGAAAGCGTACCCCATAAGCGACAGCTGATAAAGGCGACCTCGTCAGGAACAAGCGGCGCACAATCGAAAATAGGGTTTGACTTTCGCTCGCTAAAAAACGGACTTGATATGGTTATAAGCGTCGGAAAATACCATAGGCTTTGGTCGGCAAAACCCGTCAACTATATAATATTTGGTTACCAGCCGAGCAGGAGCAACAAAACCGCAATAAGCAAGACTGCTTTCGGGTTTACATTTTTCGCCCCTGCTTTAAGCCGCACATATGCGCTCGAAATGAACGAAAACGGCTATAAGCTGTCATTCGACAGGGTGCAGCATATGCTGCGAAAATGTGCCGAATCAAAATTTCCGATGAGGACAATCGGTTTTCCTGCGTATACATATTTTCTTCTTAGAAATATGAAGGAAAACGGCGTGCATTTGAAAATGCCAAAGGGCAGTATGGTGACTCTCGGCGGCGGCTGGAAGCAATTTTACGCCGAAAGAGTGGATAAGCAGGACTTCTACAGCCTTGTATATGAGGTGCTTGGAATTGAGCAGGAGAACATTGTTGAGTTTTTTGGCGCAGTTGAACATCCGATTTTATATGCCGACTGCAAATGCCACCACTTTCACATACCTGTTTACAGCCGTGTTATCATAAGAAACCCCGACGATTTTTCGCCTGTAAAGGACGGTCAGCCCGGACTTGTTAACCTGTTGACCCCTATGGTGCGCAGTATGCCGCTTCTGAGTGTTATGACGGACGACATCGGTGTGCTCCACAGTGAGCCTTGTCCGTGTGGAGAAACGTCGCCATGGCTTGAAATTATCGGCAGGGTCGGAATAAGCGACATTGTAACCTGCGCAGCAGGAGCACAAGAGTATTTGAACAGAGCTGAATAATAATGCACGAGGTAAAATTATGATACTGTATAAGGGTGAAATTTTGGAGGACAGCCGTCAGGAGGAAATAATAGCCTCTCTTAGAAACGAGCTTTACAAACCGCTTGAAGCGGGTAAAGAGCTGCCTCTTGATAAGGTTATAAATGCCTGCGACAGTCTGGCAAGGGCGGTTCTTGACGGCGTGTATGACGAGATTCTTCTGCCATACCTTAAGAAATTCAGTATAAGCCGGCAAAGATTCATCGGGATGGCCCGGTTGTTCTTGGAAAAATCGCTTAAGTATAAATGTAGCGTTGAGCTTTGTGACGATGAAAGGTTAATAGACGGCGGTATAATCAGAAAGCGTTTGCCGCTTGGTGTGCTTTTACACATCGCCGCAGGAAATGTTGATGCGCTGCCTGCGTACAGCGTTATTGAGGGTCTTTTAAGCGGTAATATAAATATTCTTAAACTTCCGGCAGGGGATTCAGGTCTGTCAGTGCTGCTGCTCGGTGAGCTTATAAAAATTGAACCTGCGCTTACTGACTATATCTATGTCTTTGACGTTCCGTCAACCGAAACGCAAACCCTGAAGTCGCTTGCCGATTTATGTGACGCTGTTGTTGTGTGGGGCGGTGATATGGCTGTTAAGGCAGCAAGACAGCTTACAGGAGTAAACACGAAAATAATAGAATGGGGGCATAAGCTTTCGTTTGCATATGCAGATATATCAGCTGATGAAGAACAGCTTATGGAGCTTGCTGAGAATGTATGTGCAACCAACCAACTTTTATGTTCCTCATGCCAGGGAATATTTGTGGATACGCAGTCATATCAGGAGCAAATAAGCTTTGCCGGTAGGTTCTTTGAAGCACTCAAACGCATAAACAGCACAGTGGGACAGGTTGATTTCGGAATGAGGGCGAAAAATGCGATAAGCATATATAATGAGCGGCTTGAACAGCACAGCACCAAAAACGTTATTATGTCATCCGGTGGTGTGAGCGTTATCTGCACAGATGACAGCGAGCTTAAGCTATCATATCTATATAGAAATGTATGGGTGAAAAGGCTTACGCACGATAAAATTGTGCAGACCTTAAAGCCGTATAAGAATTATTTGCAGACAGCCGCCGTGCTGTGCCCGAACCACGAAAAGAGGGCGGAAATATGCAAAAAACTTGCCAATGCAGGCGTTGTCAGAATTACATCCGGTGGAAATATGTCGAGAACGGTGTGCGGTGAGGCTCACGACGGGCGTTATCCTCTGCGTGAATACAGCCGCATAGTTGAAAGTGAGTTTGTTTGATGATTGAAAAATTATCTATTGACAAATTCCTCGTAGCGATATAAAATAAATCGTAACAGAATATTTTAAAAGGCTTTGACAGGGAAGAGTACTACGGACAAGCTTTTTCAGAGAGCCGCCGGTTGGTGTAAGGCGGTATTGCCCCAAAGGAAAATCACCCTTGAGTTTTCGGCTGAAGCGCATATGCGTTTTAAGCTTGAACGGTTGTCCCCCGTTATAGGGGCGAGCATTCGGCTTTTGCCCGATGCTTTGAGAGGCTCATATGAGCAAGCAAGGTGGTACCGCGGTTTTTCGTCTTTGCAGTCAGTTAACTGATTGTAAGGGCGTTTTTTTATGCCGCATCAGATATGCAATGTGAAATAAGAAAGGATATGGATTAATATGAAATTAAACGGCTCGGATATTATTGTAGAATGTTTGCTTGAGCAGGGCGTCGATACGGTTTTTGGCTATCCCGGCGGCGCAGTGCTGAATATCTATGACGCACTGTATAAGTACAGCGACAAAATAAATCATATTCTTACGGCGCACGAGCAGGGTGCGTCACACGCCGCAGACGGCTATGCACGAGCAACCGGCAAAACCGGCGTTGTTATAGCAACATCGGGTCCGGGAGCAACAAATCTTATAACAGGTCTTGCAACCGCAAAAATGGACAGTTCGCCTATTGTTGCAATAACGGGAAATGTTACAAGGGATTGCCTTGGACGTGACAGCTTTCAGGAGGTTGATATAAAGTCAATCGCCGCACCTGTTACAAAAAAGAGCTACTGTGTTATGAGTATGGAGGAGCTTGCCCCGACAATCAGAGAGGCTTTTGAGCTTGCAAACTCAGGCAGAAAAGGTCCTGTGCTTATTGATATTCCAAAGGACATTACCGCTCTTGAAACTGAGTATGAGATGCAAAGCCCGAAAAAGAAGGAAATCTATGTAAGTGCGGATAATGACTATCAAAGAGCGGCTGAGCTTATTAAGGCTTCAAAGCGTCCGTTTATCTACGCAGGCGGCGGAGTTATCGGCAGTAATGCGTCAAATGAGCTTTTGGAGCTTGCAAAGAAGATTGATGCACCTGTGTGCTGTTCGCTTATGGGCATAGGCGGTATGCCTGCTGACGAGGAGCTGTATTTTGGTAACTTAGGAATGCACGGAATGTATGAAACGGGAATGGCTACCCTCAATGCCGACTGCATTATTGCAGTGGGCGCAAGGTTCTCGGACCGAGTTGCGGGTGACCGCAAAAGGTTTGGTGAAAACGCTTCAATCATACATTTTGATATTGATAAAAAGGAAATCGACAAAAACATTAAGACCGACTGCGCTATTCTTGGTGAGATAAAGGAAACAGCTAAGGCTGTTGCGGAGCTTTTGCCACAGCTTGAGCACAAAGAATGGATAGAGCAGTTAAGGAAATGGAAAAAAGAAGGGGAGATTAAGCAGACCGAGGGTGATTATCCTTCTCCGTATCACATTCTGTCAGCGGTGCAGAGTTTAAAGGGTGACAACGATATTATTGTTACAGACGTAGGACAGCATCAGATGTGGACGGCGCAGTTTTGCAGATTCAACAAGCCGAGAACATTCCTGACCTCGGGCGGACTTGGTACAATGGGCTTTGGCATGGGTGCTTCAATCGGAGCACAGTGCGGCAAAGAAAAAAGCCGTGTAACGCTGATAACGGGCGACGGAAGCTTTCATATGAATTTAAACGAGCTAGTAACACTGAAAAGCTTTAATATGCCGATTGTTGTATGCGTTATGAATAACACGGTTTTGGGTATGGTAAGACAGTGGCAAAAGCTTTTTTACGGCAGACGTTTTTCACAGACAGACCCACACAGGGCAACTGACTTTGCGGCTTTGGCTCACTCCTTCGGAGTTGAGGGAATGACCGTAACAAGGGCTGAGGATGTTGAAGCGACGCTTGAAAAAGCGTACAGCCTTAATGCACCTGTTGTAATAGACTTTCATATTTCGCCTGACGCAAATGTTCTGCCGATGATTCCACCGGGAAAAACAGCAGACGCTATGATAATGGAGCTTGACTGATTCTTTTATAAGTGATGGTGAAAATTAAATGAAGCAAATAGAGATTTTCGATTCGACCCTGCGTGACGGCGCACAGGGCGAGTCAATATCGTTTTCGGTGCAGGATAAGCTTGCCATTGTTAAGGCTCTTGACAGGCTCGGCGTGAAATATATTGAGGCAGGCAACCCGGGCTCGAACCCAAAGGATTTGGAATTCTTTGAAAAAGCGCAGAAGCTTAAGCTTGAACACTCAAGCCTTGTTGCATTCGGCAGCACAAGGCGAAAGGACATTAAGGCGGAGCAGGACAGCAACCTCAGCGCTCTTTTGGGAGCAGGGACAGAGCTTGTTGCTGTGTTTGGAAAATGCTGGCGACTGCACGTTACCGAGATTATCAACACAACCCCTGATGAAAACCTTGCGATGATATACGATACCTGCGAATTTCTTAAGAATAAAGGCAGGAGGGTAATTTTTGACGCCGAGCATTTCTTTGACGGTTACAAGGATGACCCCAATTTTGCGCTGACAGCTCTTGAAAGCGCCGTTAACGGCGGTGCTGAATGTCTTGCGCTGTGCGACACAAACGGGGGTACATATCCCGATGAAATGTACGATATTGTGTCGGTTGTATGCAAGCGTTTCCCAAATGTTAAGGTTGGAATCCACACCCACAATGACAGAGGAATGGCTGTTGCAAACTCTATTATGGCTGTTAAGGCAGGAGCTGTGCAGGTGCAGGGCACGTACCTTGGCTACGGCGAAAGATGCGGAAACGCCAATTTGTCAACGGTAATACCCGATTTGATGTTAACGGGCGAATATCTGTGTATTCCGCAGGAGCAGCTCAAAAATGTAACAATGACGGCACGTGAGATAGGTGAAATTTCAAACACCTCGATAAAGCGAGGTGAGCCGTTTGTGGGCATAAGCGCATTTGCACACAAGGCAGGTATGCACGCTGACGGTGTGCTGAAGCTGCCACGCTCGTTCGAGCATGTTCCGCCGGAAACGGTTGGTAATTCACGCCGCTTTCTGATGAGCGAAATATCGGGCAGGAACGCTTTGCTTGAAAGGATAAAGAAAATAGACCCGACTATTGAAAAATACAGTGAGGAAACCTCGGTAATACTTGACTCGCTTAAGAAAATGGAGCAGCAGGGATATCAGTATGAGGGTGCTGACAGCAGCCTTGAAATGCTTATCCGCCGCAGCCTTGGCAGATACAAGCCGTTTTTTGAGCTTATCAACTACAAGATTGTATCAGGCAGACCTTGCGAGAGTGCCGAATGCAGCGCAACCGCAACAGTTAAGGTTGCCGTGAACAACAGGGTTCAGCTTATGGCGGCAGAGGGCAACGGTCCGATAAGCGCAATGGATTTAGCGCTCAGGCAGGCTCTTGAGGTATTCTACCCAACGCTTAAGAAAATGCACCTTATCGACTATAAGGTTCGTGTTATGGATTCAAAAAGCGCAACGGCGGCAACTGTAAGGGTACTTATCACCTCGTCTGACGGGGTTAACGTTTGGACAACGGTCGGGGTTTCTGCCGACGTTGTTGAAGCGAGCCGAATCGCCCTTACCGAGTCTGTTGAGTATCATCTTATACAAGAGAACTTGTGAATTAAACAATTGGTTTTGTTTAACTCTACATAATAAGCGCAAAATTCTGTGAAAGTTTGAATTCTGTGCTTTAATGTGCTATAATAGAAAAAGACTATAAATTAATGACATTTTGATGTCCGTTATGTGAATAAACGGTATAGGTACATATTTACCCAAGGAAGTGAGTTAATTGGAACACAAGAGAGAGTTTAGCAAGATTACCCCGGAGATATTGGAGTTAAGCAAGCTTTGCTTTGAAAACAGCAACATTGACCCGGAGCTTTACGGCAAGTACGACGTTAAAAGAGGTCTGCGTGATGTAAACGGCAAGGGTGTGCTTACAGGTCTTACCGAGATTTCAGATGTCAACGCTTTCATTGAAAAAGAAAACGGGGAAAGAATTCCAATTGACGGTCAGCTTTATTACCGTGGCTATGAAGTAGAAGCGATAGTTGACGGCTTTATTAAGGATGACCGGTTTGGATTTGAGGAAGTAACATACCTTCTTCTTTTCGGACAGCTTCCGAATGCACAGCAGCTTGACGAGTTTCGCACTTTGCTTGCATATTATCGTTCGGTGCCGATGAGCTTTGTAAGAGATATTATTATGAAATCACCGAGCAAGGATATTATGAATTCACTTGCAAGAAGTGTGCTTACCCTGTATTCCTATGACAGCAATCCGGACGATACATCGCTTCCGAACGTACTGCGTCAGTGCATACAGCTTATTTCGCTGTTCCCTATTTTATCGGTTTACAGCTTTCAGGCTTACGGTTATTTCCACGATAACAAGAGCCTTTTCATACATAACCCGCAGACGGAGCTTTCAACGGCTGAGAATATTCTCTATATGCTCAGACCCGACTCTAAGTACACAAAGCTTGAGGCTAAGCTTCTTGATATGGCTCTCGTTCTTCACGCAGAGCACGGCGGCGGTAACAATTCAACCTTTACAACACATGTTGTAACCTCTTCCGGTACAGACACCTACTCGGCAATAGCGGCGGCTCTCGGTTCTCTTAAGGGTCCGAAGCACGGCGGCGCTAACATTAAGGTTGTCCGTATGTTTGAGGATATCAAGGCTCATGTCAAGGATTATTACGATGACGAAGAGATTGGAAATTATATAACAAAGATTCTTCACAAAGAGGCGTTTGACCACAGCGGCCTTGTTTACGGCATTGGTCACGCAATCTATTCTATTTCCGACCCACGTGCAAGAGTGTTCAAGAAATTCGTTGAGCGTCTTTCAAACGAAAAAGGCAGACAAGACGAGTTCCATCTTTACAACACTGTTGAAAGACTTGCCGCACAACAGATTGCAAAGGAACGCAGGGTGTATAAGGGAGTCAGTGCAAATGTTGACTTTTACAGCGGCTTTGTTTATACAATGCTTGATTTGCCGCAGGAGCTTTTCACTCCGCTGTTTGCTATTGCAAGAATTTCCGGCTGGAGTGCTCACAGAATTGAGGAGCTTATTAATTCCAGCAAGATTATCCGACCGGCATATATGAACGTGCAGGAAAAAAGGGAGTACGTTGATTTGGCGGACAGACCGGAATCGACGCACGAAATTTAAATCATTCTCCGCATATACTTCTGCATAACCGCCGCAAAATCCGCACAAACTACCCTTGAGGTGAAGCGGATGAAGGTAACTAAGCAGGAATATTCTAAGATGGCTGAGAAGGCGTCGCCGAATAGTCCGATTTTACTTGATTGTGTAAAGGCGTTTTTATTTGGCGGCGGCTTTTGTGTTATAGGGCAGATTTTTATGAACCTGTATAAAACGGCGGGGCTTGACAAGGAAACGGCTTCTGCCGTTGTGTCGATTACTATGATTTTTCTGGGTGCAGCTTTGACGGCTGTCGGCTGGTACGAGAAAATAGCTAAGCACGCAGGAGCAGGCAGCCTTGTGCCGATAACAGGCTTTGCAAACTCCGTTGTTGCTCCGGCGATAGAGTTTAAGGCAGAGGGCTTTGTGCTTGGCTTGGGCGCAAAAATGTTTATAATAGCCGGTCCGGTTATAGTTTACGGCACACTTGCGTCTGTTATTTACGGGTTGATTTACTTCTTTTTTACAAGAATAATTTAGCGTAAAACCAACAACGCCGCCGAGCGTACAATTTAATTCTTATAAAGAAACCGCAGCGAGTTTTCCCTCGCTGCGGCGATTTTTTTATTATTTTAAAGGAAATTTAAAGTTTTTTCCGAAAATTTGTTGACAAGCTATTTTACTTGATGTATACTTGTAAAATGCAACATAATGGCATAGAGTGCCTGTTTCCGATGGTCTATGCGGAAATATTAGCACAGAATTTACAAAAAATCAAGTATTTTTTTAAATTCAATCGGGTTCACCATTCGGCAAATTCTTCTTTGTTTTTGCCGTGCGAACTGTGCCGACTGTTAAAAAAATAAATTTTTTGGAATGGAGTGAACGCCCAATGGTAAATGTCAAGCCTGTTAAACTTGGCAGCAGAGAGAGGATGAACTTCGCAAAAATTGATGAGGTTATTGAGATGCCTAACCTCATTGAGGTGCAGAAGAATTCCTATAAGTGGTTTTTAGAAAAAGGGCTGAAAGAGGTTTTCAAGGATGTTTCGGGTATTACCGACCACAACGGAAATCTTGTTTTGGACTTTATCGACTACACTCTGGATGTTGACCACCCAAATTACAGCGTTATCGAGTGCAAGGAGAGGGACGCTACATTTGCAGCACCTTTGCGTGTCACCGCACGTCTTTTGAACAAGGAAACCGGCGAAATCAAGGAGTCAAACGTCTTTATGGGCGACTTCCCTCTTATGACGCCAAGCGGCACATTTGTTATAAACGGTGCTGAAAGAGTTATAGTTTCTCAGCTTGTTCGTTCTCCGGGCGTTTACTACAAAATGGAATATGACAAAACAGGTAAAAAGCTGTTTTCAAACACAGTTATCCCGAATCGTGGTGCTTGGCTTGAATATGAAAACGATGTTAACGACGTTTTCTATGTCAGAATTGATAAGAACAGAAAAATTCCTATCACAATGTTTATAAGAGCGCTCGGCCTTGGCACAAACCAGGAAATACTGGATTATTTCGGCGAGGACGAAAGAATGCTTGCCACGCTGGAAAAGGATAGCTGCACAAACATTGAGGAAGGTTTGCTTGAGGTTTACCGCAAGCTCCGTCCGAGTGAGCCGCCGACTGTTGACAGTGCACGTACACACATTAACAATCTTTTCTTTGATCCGAGAAGATATGATATGTCACGTGTGGGCAGATATAAATACAACAAGAAGCTCGGTATTGCCGACAGACTTAAGGGCAACAGACCGTCTCAGCCAATTGTAAACCCTATGACGGGCGAAATTATGGCTATGCCGGGTGAGGTTATCAGCAAGAGCCTTGCTATGGAGATTGAGGACGCAGGTGTAAATATTGCTTACCTCGATGTTGAGGGCAAGGAAATTAAGGTTATCTCAAACGGTATGGTTGACATTTCAAAGTATGTCAGCTTTGACGCAGAGGCTGAGTGCGAGCTTAACGAAAAGGTTTGCTTTGCCGTACTGCGTGAAATCCTTGAGGAGTGCGGCGATGACGAGGAGACTCTTAAGGAAACTCTCAGAGCCAGAAAGGCAGAGCTTATTCCGAACCACATAACCATTGACGATATTTTCTCAAGCATCAACTATATGAACTGTCTTGCCTGCGGAGTTGGTACTACCGACGATATAGACCATCTCGGCAACCGCCGTATCCGCTGCGTTGGCGAGCTTTTGCAGAATCAGTTCAGAATCGGCTTCTCAAGACTTGAAAGAGTTATCAGAGAAAGAATGTCGCTCCAGGCACAGGACACAGACGGACTTTCACCTAACTCTCTTATCAATATAAGACCTGTAACGGCGGCTATTAAGGAGTTTTTCGGCTCTTCACCGCTTTCACAGTTTATGGATCAGACAAACCCTCTTGCGGAGCTTACACATAAAAGACGTCTTTCGGCTCTCGGCCCGGGCGGTCTTTCAAGAGACCGTGCAGGATTTGAGGTTCGTGACGTTCATTACAGCCACTATGGCAGAATGTGTCCTATCGAGACTCCTGAAGGACCGAACATCGGTCTTATCTCCTATCTTGCGTCCTTCGCAAGAATCAACAAGTACGGCTTTATTGAGGCTCCGTTCCGCCGTGTTGACAAGGAAACGGGAATTGTTACCGATGAAACAATATATATGACAGCCGACGTTGAGGACGAATTTATCGTTGCGCAGGCTAATGAACCACTCGACGAAAACAACCGCTTTGTAAACTCCAAGGTTAACGGCCGTTTCAGAGATGAATTTGTTGAGCTTGAGGCTGAAAGATTCGACTTGATGGACGTATCTCCGAAGATGGTTGTATCTGTCGCTACGGCTATGATTCCGTTCCTTGAAAACGATGACGCCAACCGTGCTCTTATGGGTGCAAACATGCAGCGTCAGGCTGTGCCGCTGTTAAAAACACAGGCTCCTATCGTAGGAACAGGTATGGAATACAAGGCCGGCGTTGACTCTGGCGTTTGCGTACTGTCAGAGGAGGACGGCGTTGTTCTGAGCGTAAGCGCAGACAAGGTAACTGTTCAGTATGACAGCGGCAGAGTTCAGGACTTTGCAATCACTAAGTTTATGCGCTCCAACCAGGGCACCTGCTTCAACCAGATTCCTGTTGTTGAAAAGGGTCAGCGTGTTAAGGCTAATGATGTTCTTGCAGACGGCCCTGCAACAGACCACGGCGAGATAAGCCTTGGTAAAAATGCTCTCATCGGCTTTATGACATGGGAGGGTTACAACTACGAGGACGCTGTTCTTATCAGTGAAAAGATTGTAAGAGATGATGTTTATACATCAATTCATATAGAGGAATACGAAACAGAGGCAAGAGATACTAAGCTTGGCGCTGAGGAAATCACAAGGGATATTCCGCAGGTCGGCGAGGATATGCTTAAGGACCTTGACGAAAGCGGTATTATCCATATCGGTGCAGAGGTTCACGCCGGCGATATTCTTGTAGGTAAGGTTACTCCTAAGGGTGAAACCGAGCTTACAGCCGAGGAAAGACTTTTGAGAGCTATCTTCGGTGAGAAAGCAAGAGAGGTGAGAGATACATCATTGCGTGTGCCTCACGGTGAAAGCGGTATTGTTGTTGACGTTAAGGTATTTACAAGAGAAAACAGCCACGACGAGCTTCAGCCGGGCGTAAACAAGGTTGTAAGATGCTATCTTGCTCAGAAGAGAAAAATCTCGGTTGGCGATAAGATGGCAGGCCGTCACGGAAACAAGGGTGTTGTTTCAAGAATTCTTCCTGTTGAGGATATGCCGTTTCTTCCGGACGGTACTCCGCTTGACATCGTTTTGAACCCACTCGGCGTTCCGTCTCGTATGAACATCGGACAGGTACTTGAGGTTCACCTGGGCTACGCTGCTAAGGCTTTGGGCTGGCATATTATGACGCCTGTATTTGACGGCGCTCATGAGTCGGATATATTTGAGGCGTTTAAGCAGGCGGGACTCAGCGAGGACGGCAAGACATGGCTTAAGGACGGCAGAACCGGCGAATACTTTGATAATCCGGTTACAGTCGGATATATGTACTACCTAAAGCTTCACCACCTTGTTGATGATAAAATTCACGCCCGTTCAACAGGTCCGTACTCGCTTGTTACTCAGCAGCCTCTTGGTGGTAAGGCGCAGTTCGGCGGTCAGCGTTTCGGTGAAATGGAAGTTTGGGCGCTTGAGGCTTACGGTGCTGCTTATACACTTCAGGAAATCCTCACAATCAAGTCGGATGACGTTGTGGGCAGAGTTAAGGCTTACGAGGCTATCGTAAAGGGTCAGAACATTCCACAGTCCGGCGTTCCGGAGTCATTCAAGGTTCTTGTTAAGGAGCTTCAGTCGCTTGCACTTGATGTTAAGGTGCTCGACAAGGATGATCAGGAAATTGACCTTCGCCAGAACTTTGACGATGATGATATTCCTGTTGTTGCTGATAATGAGGAGCTTGAGGTTGGCGAAACCGTTGCAACTGACGAGACGTTTGACAGCTATATTGTTGATAATGAGGACGACGATGACAATATGCTTGATGACTCCGCCTTCTACACCGAAAACTCCGATTTGTTTGACGATTACGGCGACGGCTCAGGCACTGACGAGCAATAATAAAGGGAGGTCTTTATAAATATGGAATTTAATGTGTTTGAATCAATTAAGATAGGTCTTGCATCTCCCGATAAAATAAGAGAATGGTCATACGGCGAGGTTAAAAAGCCGGAAACCATAAATTACAGAACACTTAAGCCGGAGCGTGACGGCCTTTATTGCGAGCGTATTTTCGGACCTACAAAGGACTGGGAATGTCACTGCGGCAAATACAAGAGAATCCGCTATAAGGGCAAGGTGTGCGACAAGTGCGGCGTTGAGGTTACAAGAGCAAAGGTAAGACGTGAAAGAATGGGTCATATAGAGCTTGCGGCTCCTGTATCTCATATCTGGTACTTCAAGGGTATTCCTTCAAGAATCGGTCTTATGCTTGACATTTCTCCTCGTCTGCTTGAAAAGGTTCTCTATTTCGCAAATTACATTGTAACAGACCCGGGCGATGTTCGTGGTTTGACAAAGATGCAGATTCTTACGGAAAAAGATTACCGTGAAATGCGTGAAAAATACGAGGATGATTTTGAAGCCGGTATGGGCGCAGAGGCTGTAAGAAAGCTTCTTGAGGAAATCGATCTTGAGGCGCTTTCATCAGAGCTTAAGGAAGAGCTTGAGAATGCATCTGGACAGAAAAAGGCAAGAATCCTGAAAAGACTTGAGGTTGTCGAGGCGTTCCGTTTGTCGGGCAACCGTCCTGAATGGATGATTCTTGAGGTTGTTCCGGTAATTCCGCCTGATATTCGTCCTATGGTACAGCTTGACGGCGGACGCTTTGCAACAAGCGACTTAAATGACCTTTATCGCCGTGTTATTAACAGAAACAACCGTCTTAAAAGACTTTTGGAGCTTGAAGCTCCCGATATTATCATCAGAAACGAAAAGAGAATGCTTCAGGAGGCTGTTGACGCTCTTATCGACAACGGCAGAAGAGGCAGACCTGTAACAGGCCCGAATAACAGAGCGCTTAAATCTCTTTCTGATATGCTTAAGGGTAAGCAGGGACGTTTCCGTCAGAACCTTCTCGGTAAGCGTGTTGACTATTCCGGACGTTCCGTTATCGTTGTTGGACCTGAGCTTAAAATGTATCAGTGCGGTTTGCCGAAGGAAATGGCTCTTGAGCTGTTCAAGCCGTTTGTTATGAAAAGACTTGTTGAAACAAAGGCTGTTCAGAATATAAAGGCGGCAAGAAAGGCTGTTGAAAGAGCAAAGCCTGAGGTTTGGGATGCTCTTGAGGTTGTAATCAAGGGTCACCCGGTTCTTCTAAACCGTGCACCGACACTTCACCGTCTTGGTATTCAGGCTTTTGAACCTGTGCTTGTAGAGGGCAGAGCGCTTAAGCTTCATCCGCTTGTTTGTACAGCGTACAACGCCGACTTCGACGGCGACCAGATGGCTGTTCACGTTCCGCTTTCCGCTGAAGCTCAGGCTGAGGCAAGATTCCTTATGCTTGCCGCAGGCAACCTTTTGAAGCCGTCAGACGGACGTCCTGTTGCTGTTCCGACGCAGGATATGATTCTTGGTTCGTACTACCTTACACTTGATAAGGACGGCGAAAAGGGCGAGGGCAAAATCTTCCGCAATGTTGATGAAGCATATATGGCTTACGAAACAGGCGTTATCAGCCTTCACGCTAAAATCAAGGTAAGACGCTTCATAAACAAAAACGGTGTTGAAAAGCACGCTATTGTGGATACAACAGTTGGTAAGATTATCTTCAACAGACCTATTCCTCAGGATTTAGGCTTTGTTGACAGAACCGACCCGGCTAACGAGTTTAAGTACGAGATTGACTTCCTTGTTGGTAAGAAGAAGCTCGGACAGATTATTGACAAATGTATAAGAGTACACGGAACAGAGGTTACCTCTCGTGTGCTTGACGATATAAAGGCACAGGGTTACAAATACTCAACAAAGGGCGCTATTACAGTAGCCGTAATCGACGCTGAAATTCCGCCTGCAAAGAAAGAAATCATTGCTAAGGCAGAGCAGGACGTTGATAACGTAAGAAACCTCTACAAGATGGGTCTTCTCTCTAATGACGAGCGTTATGCAAAGGTGCTTGACATTTGGGGTGACGCTACCGACAAGGTTACTAAAGCGCTTGAAAATAACCTTGGTAAATATAACCCGATATTCATGATGGCTGACTCAGGTGCCCGTGGTAGTATGAGCCAGATTCGTCAGCTTGCAGGTATGCGTGGACTTATTGCGAATACATCTGGTAAAACAATTGAAATTCCTATCAGAGCTAACTACCGTGAGGGCCTTAACATTATGGAATACTTCATCTCCTCTCGTGGTGCTCGTAAGGGTCTTGCCGATACAGCGCTTAGAACTGCTGACTCAGGTTATCTTACAAGAAGACTTGTTGACGTTTCTCAGGAGGTTATTATCCGTGAGGATGACTGTCATACACACGAGGGTCTTGAGGTGTTTGATATTCGCAACGATCAGGAGCTTATCGAGGGTCTGCACGAAAGACTGCTCGGCCGTTATCTGCTTGAGGACTTCTGCGATGAAAACGGCAACGTTCTTGTTTCCAAGGATGTAATGATGGGCGAAAAAGAGGCAGACATTATTGTTAATTCCGGCGTTGAGAGAATCAAGATTCGCTCAATTCTCGGCTGTCGTGCTAAGCACGGAGTCTGCAAGAAGTGCTATGGCTCAAACCTTGCAAACGGTCAGCCTGTTACAGTCGGTGAGGCTGTCGGAATTATTGCTGCTCAGTCTATCGGTGAACCGGGTACACAGCTTACAATGCGTACCTTCCATACAGGCGGTATCGCATCTGCAGAGGATATTACACAGGGTCTTCCACGTGTTGAGGAATTGTTTGAAAGCAGAAAGCCGAAGCATCTTGCTATTCTCAGTGAGATTGACGGTGACGTTCGCTTTGAGGAAATTAAGAACAACCGCCACGCTGTTGTATATAATAAGGAAACAGGCGAGGAACGCTCCTATCTCATTCCGTTTGGCTCAAGACCGAAGGTTGAGGACGGACAAAAGATTAAAGCCGGCGATATGATTACCGAGGGTTCTAAGAATCCGCACGACATTCTTGCAATCCAGGGTGCAGACGCAGTTCAGGATTACCTTATTCAGGAGGTTCAGAGAACCTACCGTATGCAGGGTGTTGATATCAACGATAAGCACATTGAGGTTATCGTTCGTCAGATGATGAAGAAGGTAAGAATTGAAGACTCCGGAGATACAAACCTGCTTCCAAGCTCACTTGTTGACAAGAGCGAGCTTTACGCCGCAAATGACGAGATTCAGAGAAGAATTGCGAATGGCGAGGAGGGCTTGCAAGAGGCAACCTACACACAGACTCTTCTTGGTATTACAAAGGCATCTCTTGCAACAGACAGCTTCCTGTCTGCGGCTTCGTTCCAGGAAACAACAAAGGTATTGACCGACGCTGCCATCAAGGGCAAGGTTGATCCGCTTATGGGACTTAAGGAGAACGTGCTTATCGGTAAGCTTGTACCTGCCGGTACAGGTATGCACCGTTACAGCGGTGTTCAAATTGAGGAAAACGGAGTAACAGCTCCGGCATCGGACGTTATAGCCGATGAGGTTATTCGCTGATAAATATTTTTCTAATATAAGGTGCCGTTCCGTGTGCGTCACGGGGTGGCACCTTGCTTTTAATTAAGATTAAAGATGTAAGACAACTATTGAACATTCATTATAGGAAACACGCAAAAACCGCATAAATATCGCAAATACAGAAAAAAATAGTTGACAGAATAAGGCTTTACGTGATAGAATAAATAATTGTCGAGCGGCGGTTATTTTGCAGTAGAAAAACTGTAAAACTTGTTGAAAAACCGCATAAGCTTGAGTGAATTTGTGTCTATTACCAATAAGTGTAATATTGATGCAAGAGCTGCGCATAATAAACTGCGCACAAGAAATTTTGAAAGGAGGAAGATTATGCCAACCTTTAACCAATTGGTTCGCAAGGGTCGTGAGGTTTCTGAAAAGAAGGCAAAGGCACCGGCACTTTTGAAGGGATGGAACGCTAAAAAGCGTAAGGCTATTGACCAGAGCTCCCCACAAAAAAGAGGTGTTTGCACTGCTGTTAAGACAGCTACCCCGAAAAAGCCTAACTCAGCTCTCAGAAAGATTGCCAGAGTAAGACTTTCCAACGGTATCGAAGTCAGTTCCTATATCCCGGGCGTAGGCCACAATCTGCAGGAGCACTCCGTTGTTCTTATCAGAGGTGGTAGAGTTAAGGACCTCCCTGGTGTGCGTTACCACATCATCAGAGGAACACTTGACGCACAGGGTGTTGCAAAGCGTATGCAGGCTCGTTCCAAGTACGGTGCAAAACGTCCTAAGGCAGGTAAATAATAAGGAATTGGCAGCTACCCAAAGGAAAGGTTATTATTTTGACTTAAACCAGTACAATACAAATGTGCTTTTATATATAATAAGCCTTTTGTATTGGCCAACGGGAGTTTGTCGCTTTCGAGTACCTATGATATCTCTTATTTTGTGAAGGAGGGAAGTAAAGTGCCAAGAAGAGGCTCAATAGCAAAACGTGATGTATTGCCGGATCCGCTTTACAATTCAAAGCTCGTTACTCGTCTTATCAACAATATTATGTATGACGGCAAAAAGGGCGTAGCTCAGAAGATTGTTTACGGCGCATTTGACATCATCAGCGAAAAGACAGGAAAAGAGGCCCTTGAGGTCTTTGAGCAGGCTATGGAAAACGTAATGCCTGTATTAGAGGTAAAGGCTCGCCGTGTCGGCGGTGCAACTTACCAGGTTCCAATGGAAGTTCGCCCGGAGAGAAGACAGACCTTGGGTCTTCGCTGGATCTCAACTTATTCAAGAGCAAGAAGCGAAAAGACAATGAAGGAAAGACTTGCAGGCGAAATCCTCGATGCAATCAACGGTGCCGGCGGCGCTGCTAAGAAGCGTGACGACACACACAAGATGGCAGAGGCGAACAAGGCGTTTGCACACTACAGATGGTAATAGAACAAGGAGGATTTTATGGGCAGAAAGGTGTCTCTTGAACAAACAAGAAATATCGGTATCATGGCTCACATTGATGCCGGTAAGACAACTACTACCGAGCGTATCCTTTTCTACACCGGTATCAACCACAAGATAGGTGAAACCCATGACGGTGCTTCAACTATGGACTGGATGGTACAGGAGCAAGAAAGAGGTATTACAATTACATCTGCTGCAACAACTTGCTTCTGGAAAGACAGCAAGGGCAAGGATGTAAGAATCAACATCATCGATACACCGGGACACGTTGACTTCACTGTTGAAGTTGAACGCTCACTTAGAGTTCTCGACGGTTCGGTAACTGTTCTTTGTGCAAAGGGCGGCGTTGAACCTCAGTCTGAAACAGTTTGGCGCCAGGCTGATAACTATGGTGTTCCAAGAATGGTTTATGTAAACAAGATGGACATCATGGGCGCAGATTTTTACCGAGTTGTTCAGATGATGAAGGACAGACTTAAATGTAACGCAGTTCCAATTCAGCTGCCTATCGGCGCTGAGGACGACTTCAAGGGAATTATCGACCTTATCAAGATGAAGGCTGAGGTTTATTATGATGACCTCGGTAAAGATATGAGAGAGGAAGAAATTCCGGACGATCTCAAGGAAATTGCGCAGAAATATCACGATGAGCTTATCGAGCATGTTGCAGAGCAGGACGAGGAGCTCATGGAGAAATATTTCAACGGCGAAGAGCTTACTGAGGAAGAAATTAAGGCTACAATCAGAAGAAGCACAATCGCCAACACAATGGTACCGGTTACTTGCGGTACTTCTTACAGAAACAAGGGCGTTCAGAAGCTTCTTGACGCTATTGTTGACTATATGCCGGCTCCGACAGATGTTCCGGCTATCAAGGGTATTAACCCTGAAACAGAAGAGGAGACAGTTCGTCACTCTTCAGACGAAGAGCCGTTCTCAGCTCTTGCATTCAAAATTGCAACTGACCCGTTTGTTGGTAAGCTCTGCTTCTTCAGAGTTTACTCAGGTATGATTACAGCCGGTTCAACTGTATATAACTCAACAAAAGATAACAACGAAAGAGTTGGCCGTATTCTTCAGATGCACGCTAACGACAGAAAAGATATTGACACCTGCTATTCCGGTGATATCGCTGCTGCTGTTGGTCTTAAAAATACAACAACAGGTGATACTCTTTGTGACGAGAAGCACCCTGTTATTCTTGAGTCTATGGAGTTCCCGGAGCCTGTTATCAGAGTTGCAATCGAGCCTAAGACAAAGGCCGGTCAGGAAAAGATGGGCATAGCTCTTGCAAAGCTCGCAGAAGAGGACCCGACCTTTAGAGCTTATACAGACGAGGAGACAGGTCAGACAATTATCGCAGGTATGGGTGAGCTTCACCTTGAGATTATTGTTGACAGACTTCTTCGTGAATTTAAGGTAGAGGCTAACATTGGTAAGCCTCAGGTTGCATACAAGGAAACAATCCGCAAGAATGCTGACGTTGACAAGAAGTATGCAAGACAGTCTGGTGGTAAGGGTCAGTACGGTCATGTTAAGATTAAGGTTGAGCCTAACCCGACTAAGGGCTACGAGTTTGTTAACTCTGTTGTCGGCGGTTCTATTCCTAAGGAATACATTCCGGCTGTTGACCAGGGTATCCAGGGCGCAATGCTCAGTGGTGTTCTTGCAGGCTACAACGTAGTTGACGTTAAGGTTGAACTTTACGATGGATCCTACCACGAGGTTGACTCCTCTGAAATGGCATTTAAGATTGCCGGTTCAATGGCATTCAAAGAGGCTATGCAGAAGGCAGATCCGGTTCTCCTTGAGCCTATTATGAAGGTTACTGTTATTGTACCTGAGGAGTATATGGGCGACGTTATCGGCGACCTTAACTCACGCCGTGGTATGATTCAGGGCATGGAGGCTGAAAACGGCGCACAGAGAATTAACGCTTTTGTTCCGCTTTCCGAGATGTTTGGTTATGCAACAGATATGCGTTCAAAGACTCAGGGTCGTGGTCAGTATGTAATGGAGCCGAGCCACTATGCAGAAGTTCCGAAGTCTGTCGGCGAGGCTATTATTACAGCACGCAAGAAATCTGAGGAATAATTTTTAAAATATACTTGCAATTTTCATTTATTATTGCTAAAATAAGTTTAAGACCAAATTTTTATTATTTTTTTCAAGGGAGGCTATTCCAATGGCAAAAGAAAAATTCGAAAGAAATAAACCGCATATTAACATTGGTACAATCGGACACGTTGACCATGGTAAGACAACTCTTACAGCTGCTATTACAAAGGTGCTCAACCTTGAGGGTAAAGCAAGCTTTGAGGATTATGCAAACATCGATAAGGCTCCGGAAGAGAGAGAGCGTGGTATCACAATCAACACAGCTCACGTTGAGTACGAGACAGATAAGCGTCACTATGCTCACGTTGACTGCCCAGGCCATGCTGACTACGTTAAGAACATGATCACCGGTGCTGCTCAGATGGACGGCGCTATCCTCGTTGTTTCAGCTGCTGACGGCCCGATGCCGCAGACAAGAGAGCACATCCTTCTTTCAAGACAGGTTGGCGTTCCGTATATTGTAGTATTCATGAATAAGACTGACCAAGTTGACGACGAAGAGCTTCTCGACCTTGTTGAGATGGAAATTCGTGAGCTTCTTGACGAGTACGAGTTCCCGGGCGACGACACACCGATCATCCGTGGTTCTGCTTATGTTGCTCTTTCAAGCACATCAACAGATCCTGCTGCTGATGAGTACAAGTGCATTCACGAGCTTATGGACGCTGTTGACGAGTATATCCCGACTCCTGAGCGTAAGGCTGACCAGCCGTTCCTTATGCCTGTTGAGGACGTATTCACAATCACAGGCCGTGGTACAGTTGCTACAGGTAGAGTTGAGAGAGGCGTTATCAAGGTTAACGAGGAAGTTGAAATCGTTGGTCTTACAGACGAGAAGAGAAAAGTTGTTGTTACAGGTCTTGAGATGTTCAGAAAGACTCTTGACTATGCAGAGGCTGGTGACAACGTAGGCGCACTCCTTCGTGGTGTTCAGAGAACAGAAATCGAAAGAGGCCAGGTTCTTGCTAAGCCGGGTTCAATTCACCCGCACACAAAGTTCCATGGTCAGGTTTACGTTCTTACAAAGGATGAAGGCGGCCGTCATACTCCGTTCTTCAACAACTATCGTCCGCAGTTCTATTTCAGAACAACTGACGTTACAGGCGTAATTTCCCTTCCGGAAGGCACAGAGATGTGCATGCCTGGCGATAACGTAGAGATGGACGTTGAGCTCATCACTCCGATCGCTATCGAAGAGGGCCTTCGTTTCGCTATCCGTGAGGGTGGCAGAACTGTTGGTTCAGGCGTTGTTACTGCTATCAACGAGTAATTTAATACTATAATTTAGTTATTTAAATTTACTATTTGGGGCTTAAGTCGTTTGATTTAAGCCCCTTTTCATTTGACATAAAGCCCACTCGCCGTTATAATCAGTATAGTTACTTAAGTATAATTTGTGGTTACAGAGTACGCTCAACAGCGTTACTTTAGCTTTGAAAATTTTAAAAACTAAGTTAAGGATGGTTTATTGTATTTATGAAAACCGAAAGTGATAGTCCGGCTGTATCTGTTGACGAGAGCAAAAAAGTTGACGGTAATGAAACAAGTACTAAAAAACCGAAGAAAAGCTTTGCAAGTGGAATTAATTTTTATAAGCTTGTATGGATTTTTTTGATAGGCAGCTTTTTGGGAGTTGTCTGCGAGGTTGTTTTCTGCTTACTCGTGGACCATAAATATGAATCACGACAGGGTGTAATTTACGGTCCGTTTAACCCTGTTTACGGCGTCGGCGTTGTTTTAATAACTGTGTGCCTTTATTGGCTGAGGAATAAGCGTGATTTCTGGACGTTTCTATGCGGTTCTCTTCTCGGAGCTGCAAGTGAATATATTTGCAGTTGGTATCAGGAAACCTTTATCGGTACTGTTTCGTGGGATTACAGTAATATGTGGGGAAATCTTAACGGAAGAACTTGCCTGCTCTATGCCGGAATATGGGGCTTTCTTGCTATGCTGTGGATGAAATTTATTTTGCCGATAGTATCAAAGCTTGTTGAGGGTATTCCTAACAAAATTGGCTATCCGCTGACGTGGATACTTTTGATTGCAATGCTTGCAAATATATTCATATCGTCTGCTGCTGTTAACAGAATGACGGCAAGACATCAGGGAATAGAGCCGCAAAATGCATTTGACGAATTTTTGGACAAAACCTACCCTGACGACTATCTGATTTCGGTTTACTACCATATGCAGTACGCTGCCGACGGAACTGACACTGACGCCTATAAGGAAACAGCATCTGAAAAACAACTTCCTTAAGAGTGAGGATTATGAAATGAAGATTGGTAATGTTGAAATAAAGGGTAATGCCGCACTTGCGCCAATGGCAGGTGTCGCAGACCGCGCCTTCAGAGAAATTTGTACAGATTTTGGCGCTTCATACGTTGTTACGGAAATGGTAAGCTCAAAGGGCATTTCGTATAACAGCAAAAAATCGGCAGAGCTTATGGTTGTTGAGGACTCGCCTTGCCCTGCCGCAGTGCAGCTTTTCGGTGATGACCCTCAAACTGTTGCATACGCCGCCAAATTTGCGCTCAATTACTCTCCGGATATAATCGACATCAATATGGGTTGTCCTGCGCCCAAAATAAGCGGAAACGGAAGCGGCTGTGCCTTGATGAAAACTCCCAAGCTCTGTGGTGAGATTGTTGCGGCTGTAAAATCTGCTGTTAATATACCGGTAACAGTAAAAATCCGTAAAGGGTGGGACAGTGAGAACGAAAATGCGCTTGAAGTGGCGAAATACTGCGAGGATAACGGAGCAGATGCGGTGACAATTCACGGCAGAACGAGGGAGCAGTTTTACAGCGGCAACGCTGATTGGGACATAATCGCACAGATAAAGTCTGCGCTGCATATACCTGTTATAGGCAACGGAGATATTGTCGATGCTCAGTCGGCTGCTGCAATGTATGAACAGACAAACTGCGACTATATTATGGTGGGCAGAGGTGCACTTGGAAACCCATGGATTTTCAGGCAGATCAATGCTTGGTTTGACAGGGACACTTTCATAGTGCCACCGTCCATAGACGAACGTCTGTCGGTGATGTATCGACATATAAAGCTTGCGTGTGAGTATAAAGGCGAGCGCATTGGTATACGAGAGGCGAGAAAACATATAGGCTGGTATCTTAAGGGCTTTCACGGTGCTGCAAAGTTCAGAAATGAGGCAGGCATGGTTAATACTCTTGAGGACGTAGAAAGGTTGATATATACCGTAAGAAGCGAGGCTTTTAAGCAGGGATTATAGGATAATAAAAAATTGGATAAAAACGAAAAAATAATGAAAAAAAGACTTGACAATTCAGCAGAGGGTTGATATAATAGTGAAGCTGTCGCAAGAGAGGCGAGAGGAATTAGAAAAGCTTGAAAAAAGCTTAAAAAATTCCAAAATAAGTCTTGACAGAAGCGAATGAGAGTGATATAATTAATCTCACTGAGCTTGAGAGATGAGCAGGTCGAGAGCAACACAAAAAGTTGTAAAAAACGGCTTGGGAATCGCAAAATCTTGTGTTCAGAACAGGACCTTGAAAATTAAACAACGCAATCAATTAACCCGTAATTAATTTGAGTTTACTCAAAATTA
>NZ_WNJZ01000007.1 GCF_024433635.1 Ruminococcus sp. zg-924
GGTGTTCTCGCATATCCATTATAACACCTATTTTGAATTCTGCACTATATACTTTGTTTTTTCTTCCTGTTTTACCCATAAAAATATGCACCTCCAAAAGTGTCTAACTTTTGGGGTGCATATCAAAGTTCCGTCCTGCATTTTTTATCTTTATTTTTGTTTATAATAAAATAATGGAATTTTCTCTTTAAATTTTTGAATTGATACGATATAATAACTATGTATAAATTATTCCGCTGAAAGGAAGATAATAATGGAACCCACCTTTACAGTCCCTCTTTCCGAGATTATTAAGGAGCTTGCTCTCGAAACAGAGTACACTCCTTGCGACACGAAGGAAATTTTAATTTCATCAAGAGATGTCACCCGTCCGGGGCTTGAGCTTACGGGATTTATGGAATTCTTTGACCCTCAGAGAATCATACTGTTCGGTAATACCGAAACAGGTTTTTTAAATAAGTACGGCAGCGAACAGAAGTTCCATGTGCTTGAACGCTTATGCAAGCTGAAGCCGCCTGCAATAATAGTTACAAGAAATCTTCAGCCGTTTGACGAGCTGATGAAGGCTTCAAAGATGCACGGCGTGCCCATTTTACGCTCAAGCGACACAACCTCTGCTTTAAGTGCTGCGCTTGTGTCATACCTTAACGTTCAGCTTGCTCCGAGAGTCACCCGCCACGGCGTTCTTGTCGAGGTTTACGGCGAAGGTATACTTCTTATTGGTGACAGCGGTGTAGGTAAAAGTGAAACGGCGATTGAGCTTATTAAGAGAGGTCACCGTCTTATTGCGGATGACGCTGTTGAAATCAGGCGTGTTTCAAGTAAATCGCTTGTCGGTTCCTCGCCTGAAAATATCCGCCACTTTATCGAGTTGCGAGGCGTGGGCATTATCAACGCACGCCGTATCTTCGGTATGGGTGCTGTTAAGCTTACCGAGAAGATTGATATTGTTATCAATATGGAGGCATGGGACAGCTCAAAGGTGTATGACAGAATGGGTATAGACAATGAATACACTGAAATACTCGGCATTGATGTTCCGGTTCTGACAATCCCAGTAAAGCCGGGCCGTAATACGGCGGTTATTATTGAGGTTGCCGCAATGAACAACAGACAGAAGAAGATGGGTTACAATGCTGCGCAAGAGCTTCTGCAAAGCCTCGGTATGGAGGTTGAAACAGACGAAAGCAGCGGCAAGACTAATATAAACTGGTTGTGATTTTATGAGAATTATTGCTGATACACACACTCATACTATTGCATCAACTCACGCATACAGCACGGCTCAGGAGATGATAGCCGCAGCAGCCGAAAAGGGGCTTTATGCCATTGCGCTTACAGACCACGGCTATGCTATGCCCGGCTCGCCCGGAAAGTGGTTTTTTGAGTCGCTCGGGGCTATTCCATCCACTTATAATGGTGTTCGTGTTCTTAAAGGTGTTGAAGCAAATATACTGGATAAGGACGGCACTCTTGATATGACGGATGAGGTGCTTGCCGACCTTGAGTGGGTGGTAGCTTCTATTCATGGTTTGCTTTGGAAGGGCAAGCCGAGCGTTGAAGCCGTAACAAACGCATATCTGAACCTTGCGAAGAATCCAAATGTAAATGTAATAGGTCATTCAGGTACGCCAAAATTTAAGTATGATTATAATACGGTTATCCCTGAGCTTGCAAGAAACGGTAAGCTCATTGAGATAAACGACAACACCTTTTTCTTCCGTAAAAGCTCTTGCGAAAACTGTGTAGAAATTGCAAAGACCTGCAAAAAGTTTGGCGCATATGTTGTGGTTAATTCAGACGCTCATTTTTCCTCAAAGGTAGGACATTTCTCATGTGCCATTGAAATGCTTAATGAAATTGATTTTCCGCAGGAGCTTATTATAAATTCAGATGAAATCCGTTTCAAAAAGTATCTTGAGCAAAACGGAATTTCACTTGTATAGGAGTAGTATATGGTAAATATTGAAAATATAAAGCAGCTTGCACTCTCAAGAGGCTGTGACGTTAAGGAAAATGAGCCTATGAGCCGCTACACCACTTTTAAAATCGGTGGTGAAGCACAGCTTCTGGTTTCAGTGCCGAGCATTTCGGTGCTGAAAGCAATACTTATGCAGTGTGATAAGGACGAAGTTCCGGTATTTATTCTCGGCAAAGGCTCTAATTTGCTTGTTTCAGACAAAGGAATTGAGGGTGTTGTACTTAAGCTTGAGGATGATTTTAAACAGATAACGCTTGTTGAAGATGACACTGTTTATTGCGGCGCAGGGGTTAGCCTTGCAAGGCTTTGCCGCTTTGCGCTTGATAACGGACTTTCCGGTCTTGAATTTGCCTGGGGAATACCCGGCAGTGCAGGAGGAGCGGCGTATATGAACGCCGGAGCCTACGGCGGCGAGATGAAGGATGTTCTTATAAATTGTAACCATATAACAAGAAGCGGCGAAATCGGCAGTCTTTCGGGTGAAGATTTAAAGCTTTCTTACCGCCATAGTGCTTATACCGAAAACGGCAATATTATTACAGGTCTGTCGGTAAGGTTAAAAAAGGACTCTAAATCAGAGATTAACCGCAGAATGGACGAATATATGCAAAGGCGTAAGGATAAGCAGCCTCTTGAATATCCGAGTGCGGGCAGTGTGTTTAAGCGTCCGGAGGGGTATTTTGCCGGTGCGCTTATACAGGAAAGCGGACTTAAGGGAGCAAGCGTGGGCGGAGCTATGGTAAGTCCTAAACATGCCGGCTTTATTATTAATGCAGGCGGAGCAAGCTGTGATGATGTGCTGTCGCTTATTGAACATATTAAGAAAACGGTTAAGGATAATACCGGCGTTGAGCTTGAATGTGAGGTTAAGCCTGTCGGCGTTTTCTAAGGCAGGTTTTACTTTGACGAAGGCAAAAGTTCACTTCAACAGTTATTGCAAGAGGAGTAAGGCTCTCTGAGTTTCACTTTGAAGAAGGCAAAAGTTCACTGCAATGTTGTTAATATAACAATATAGCCATTATGGGGGTTAGTTATGGAATTTTTAATAATTGCGGGTCTTTCCGGCGCAGGCAAAACAGTTGCTATGCATTCGCTTGAGGATATCGGCTTTTACTGCGTTGATAATTTGCCCTCAGCGCTTATTACAACCTTTTATGATTTGTGCGGCAATTCAAATGATGAAAAAATGAAGCGTGTTGCGCTTGTTACGAATATCAGAAGCAAGGATGACTTTCTGCTTTATGACGATAGTCTTACAAAGCTTAGAAACGATAAGAAAAGTTTCAAGGTTTTATTTCTTGACGCAGCTGAAAATGTGCTGCTGACACGTTACAAGTCAACTCGCCGTAAGCATCCTTTGCACGGCAGCGGAGCATCAACAACCTCAGCCGCCGTCAAGTTAGAGTATACTCTGCTTGAGCCTATAAAGGAAAGAGCCGATTTTGTAATCGACACAACAAACCTGTCTGCCGCACAGCTTAAGGAGCGTGTTACAACGCTGTTTTTGGGTGACAGCCGTTTAGGCTTTTCAGTTACCTGTATGTCGTTTGGTTTTAAATACGGTCTGCCAATGGAGGCCGACCTTGTTTTTGACGTGCGCTGTCTGCCAAACCCGTTTTATATTGAGGAGCTTAAGTTTAAAACAGGTCTTGATCAGGATGTGCGTGATTACGTTCTCAAATGGGAGCAGACAAAAGGACTTTATGAAAAAATTGAACAATATATAGACTATGCTCTCCCGCTTTATATCAAGGAGGGTAAAAGCCAGCTTATAATCGCTTTCGGCTGTACCGGCGGTAAGCACAGGAGTGTAACTTTCGCCGGAAAAATGTATGAGCATCTGCTCGAAATCGGGCAGCCTGCGGCGGTACACCACAGGGATATTCGCAAAGCATAAAGGAATGATAATATGTCATTTTCGTTTGAAACCAAGAAAGAGCTGTGCAGCTTCGTCAACCAAAACGCTGTTTCACTGCGTGCGGAGTGCTACGGCCTTTTGCTTTTTGCAAAGCTTTTTTCACACGATAATATAATTTTTAATACAGAAAACCCGTACACAGCGGCTCGCTTTATGGATTTAATGGTTGAAGCCTTCAATGCAATAACGGAAAAAAAGACAGCCCTCACGGGTAAAAAGGATAGAGAACGGCTGTTTACACTTAGTATTCCGCTTGAGAGTGACTGCAAAAGAATTTTTTCAGAGCTTGGTCATTCGCGCAGAAGCGTTAGCCTGAGAATTAACAGGGCGAATCTTGAGGACGATATGTCGGTAGCGTCATTTTTACGGGGCGCATTTTTGTGCTGCGGAAGTGTGTCAGACCCGAAAAAGGACTACCACCTTGAATTTTCTGTGCCGTACAAAAACGCCTGTAATGATTTATGCAGGGTTATATCTGAGGTTTCCTCTCGTGGAAAAGAACCGAAGCAGCTTATGCGCAAGGGTGTGTATGTTGCTTATATAAAGGACAGCGAGGAGATAGCAGACCTGCTTGCACTTATGGGAGCGCCGATAGCGTCGATGAATCTAATGCAGGAGAAAATCCTTAAAAGTATAAGAAACGATGTAAACAGAAAGATGAATTCTGAGATGGCGAACATCAATAAAACAGCAAAGGCGAGTGCTGTTCAGCTTGAGGCAATAGAGAAGATAAAAAGGCTCAGAGGGCTCGACAGCCTGCCCGATGACTTGAGGAGCATAGCGGATTTGCGTATTGAATACCCTGAGCACTCTTTGCGTGACTTGGGTGAAATGCTGCTGCCGCCGATAAGCCGCAGCGGCGCAAACCACAGAATGAAGCGTATTTTAGAGATAGCCGAGAATATATAGGAGGAAATTATGGCGTTTGTTCATTTGCATAACCACAGCGAATACAGCTTGCTTGACGGTGCGTGCCGC
This sequence comes from Ruminococcus sp. zg-924, assembly GCF_024433635.1. Taxonomy (GTDB): domain Bacteria; phylum Bacillota; class Clostridia; order Oscillospirales; family Acutalibacteraceae; genus UBA7067. The sequence goes on from NZ_WNJZ01000007.1 coordinate 4,878, forward strand.
CTTGAGGAGCTTGTTAAAACGGCAAAGGAAATGGGTATGAGTGCCGTTGCCGTTACAGACCACGGCTGTATGTACAGCGCCGTTGATTTTTATAAGCTTGCAAAAAAGAACGGAATAAAGCCTATTATAGGTTGTGAGGTTTATGTTGCCCCTAACAGCCGATTCGATAAAAACGGAGAGCTTGACCGTGCCAATTATCATATGGTGCTTCTGTGTGAGAACAACACAGGATATAAAAACTTAGCACAGATTTTGTCGCAGGCGTGGACAGAGGGATTTTACAATAAGCCAAGAATAGACGATAGCTTGCTTGAAAAGCACCACGAGGGGTTAATCTGCCTTTCAGCCTGCCTTGCCGGTGAAATTCCACGTCTTATCAGCCGAGGAAACTTAAATGCCGCTAAGGAAAAGGCTCTTTATTACAACAGCCTTTTCGGGCAGGGAAATTTCTATCTTGAAATGCAAAATCACGGCATTGACGAGGAACGACACGTTGCCCTTAAAATACAAAAATTAGCGGAGGAAACGGGAATACCGCTTGTTGTTACAAATGACTGTCACTACATAAATAAAGATGACAGCTACCTGCACCAGATTCTTTTGTGCATACAGACAAACCACACGATAAACGACCCTGACAAAATGGAGTTTACAACAGATGAATTCTATTTTAAGTCAGAGGAGGAGATGCGCTCACTTTTCAAGGCGTATCCTGAGGCATATGACAATACGGTGAAAATCGCACAGAGGTGCAATGTTGAATTTGAGTTTGGCAAAACAAAGCTTCCGCACTTCGAGATTCCGAACAATCAGGACCACTTTGAGTATTTTAAAAACTTATGTATTGCAGGACTTCACCGCAACTACGGCGAAAATTTATCTGATGAGCTAAAAAAAAGACTTGATTATGAGCTTTCAATAATTAAGGAAATGGGCTACACTGACTACTTCCTGATTGTTGCAGACTTTATAAACTATGCAAAATCGCAGGATATTCCTGTTGGCCCCGGCAGAGGCTCCGGCGCAGGCAGCTTGGCGGCATACTGCATAGGCATAACGGGAATAGACCCTATAAAATACAATCTTATCTTTGAAAGATTTCTCAATCCGGAAAGAGTAAGCATGCCCGACTTTGACGTTGACTTCTGCAAGGACAGACGTCAGGAGGTAATAGACTACGTTATAAGAAAATACGGCAGTGACCATGTTGCACAGATTATTGCCTTTGGCACAATGGCGGCAAGGGGAGCAATCCGTGATGTAGGACGTGCGCTTGCAATGCCATACGGAGCAGTTGACGCAGTTGCAAAGCTTGTTCCGAATGAACTCGGAATGACAATAAAAAAGGCTCTTACAATGTCCAAAGAGCTTGAGGAAAGATATAGAAATGAGGAACAGGTTAAGGTTCTTATAGACACCGCAATGAGTCTTGAGGGAATGCCGAGAAACGCCACAACCCACGCCGCAGGCGTAGTTATTACAAGAGATCCGGTAAGCTCTTATGTTCCTCTTGCAAAGAACAACGAGGCGGTTGTAACTCAGTACACAATGACAACTCTTGAGGAGCTTGGTCTTCTTAAAATGGACTTCTTAGGACTTAGAAACCTTACGGTTCTGAAGGACGCCGAAAATATGATTCTGAAGGTCAATCCGTCTTACAGCGAGCAGGACATAACCGAGAACGATAAAGCGGTATTTGAAATGCTGTCAAAAGGACAGTCGGACGGCGTTTTTCAGTTTGAGTCGCCCGGAATGAAGAGTGTGCTTGCACAGCTTAAGCCAAGCTCTGTCGAGGATCTCATAGCTGTTATTTCGCTCTACCGACCCGGACCGATGGATTCAATTCCAAGATATATCGAAAACAGGCATAATCCCAATAAGATAAAATACAAGCATCCGCTTTTAAAGAGCATACTTGACGTTACCTACGGCTGTATAGTCTATCAGGAGCAGGTAATGCAGATATTCAGAACTCTTGCAGGATATAGCCTTGGCAGAGCAGATATTGTTCGCCGTGCCATGTCAAAAAAGAAAAAGGACGTAATGGAACGTGAGCAGGAGATTTTTTTAAACGGACTTGTAGGCGAAAACGGAGAGATTGAGGTTGAAGGCTGCCTGCGCAGAGGAGTAGACAGGGAAACAGCCGTTTCTATTCTCAAAGAGATGGAGAGCTTTGCTTCCTATGCGTTCAACAAATCGCACGCAGCGGCATATGCAAACGTAGCTTACAAAACAGCGTGGATGAAGTGCCATTATCCAAAGGAGTATATGGCAGCCCTGCTTACCAGCGTGCTTGATAACCCGAACAAGCTTGCTGTTTATACATCCGAATGTGCAAGGCTGGGAATAAAGGTTTTGCCGCCGGATGTGAACATAAGTAATGTAGGCTTTACTGTATCGGGAAATGATATACGCTTTGGCTTGCTTGCAATTAAAAATCTTGGCAAGAATGTTATCGACGCTGTTATCACTGAGCGACAGACAGGCGGCAGATTTACAGGTTATTACAACTTCTGTAAGCGTTTAAACGGCAGAGGACTAAACAGTCGGGCACTTGAAAGCTTGGTGAAAAGCGGCTCGCTTGACGGTTTAGACCTTAACCGTCGTGAAATGCTCATAAATTCATCGGTAGTTCTGGACAGCCTTGACTGGGAGAGAAAGCACAATGCCATAGGACAGCTCAGCTTTTTTGACGACGAGGTAAGTGAAAAAAGCATAAACCTTGTTCGCATGGATGATTTCGGGCAGAATGACAAGCTGGCTATGGAAAAGGAAACAACAGGTATGTACTTAAGCGGCCACCCGTTGTCGGAATACGCACCGTTTTTGAAAATGATGAGAGTAGACCAAATCGGAAGAATCCTTGACCAACCTGAGCAGGGAAGCCGTGGGTACAATGATGGACAAAGAGTACGTCTGCTTGCGATAATAACCGCAGTCAAGATAAAGTCAACAAAAAATAACGATATGATGGCTTTTGTGACTGTCGAGGATATGACAGGTTCGGCAGAGCTTATTGTATTCCCTCAGCCTATGCGTGAGGGCGGCGGTGCAATTTTTGAGGGTGCAATAGTCGATGTTCAGGGTAGTGTAAATGTACGTGAGGACGAGGAGCCGAAAATACTTTGCAATGTAATCAAGCTTGCTCCCGATATAGCGCATATAGAGGAGATAGCAAAAAACGCCGCAAGGCAAGGTAATGCGCAAAATCAAACTGCTCATACACAAAACAACACTTGTCAAGCAGGCGTTGAGTGTCTGTGCCTGAGAGTGCCGAGTCTTGAAAGCGAGGAATATTTTGAGGCAAAGCTGCTTATAGATGTTTTTGACGGCAGAACGCCGCTTGTATTATATCTCTCTGAGGAAAAGCGTTATGTAAAAGCTCCAATGAATATGTGGGTAGATTTAAACCCTGTCTTGGTTTCGGAGCTTAAGCGCAGAATAGGCGAGAGCAATGTTGTTGTTAAAACAATGAGGATGTAATATGCGGTAAAATGTAAAATCAAATGACATCCTTGTTAATCTTTTGTCAATTTTGCAAAAATTAGGAAAAAGGTCTTGATTATAGACCGGATTATGTACTATAATAGTAAAAAGTAAATAGGTATAACTACTGAAATTATATATACATCGGAGGAATAAAAATGTTAAAAGATGCTATTGCTGTATTAACAAGCGGAGGAGACGCACCGGGAATGAATGCGGCTGTAAGAGCCGTTACAAGGTCTGCTATTCAAAAGGGTATCAGAGTTATAGGTGTTCACCGTGGTTACAACGGTCTTTTGAACGGTGACGTTTTCGAGATGAATCTGCGCAGTGTTTCAAATATTATTCACATCGGCGGTACAATTCTTTACACCGCAAGAAGTGAGGAGTACAACACTCCCGAAGGTGTTAAAAAGGCTGCCGACACCTGCCGTGAGCTTGGTGTTAAGGGCGTTGTTGTTATAGGCGGCGACGGTTCTTTCAGAGGCGCAAGAGATTTAACAGGTCAGGGCATACCGTGCGTTGGTATACCGGGCACAATTGATAATGATATTGCCTGCAGTGAATATACAGTTGGCTTTGATACTGCTATGAACACTGCAATGGAAATGGTAGATAAAATCCGTGATACTGCTCAGTCACACGACAGGTGCAGCGTTGTTGAGGTTATGGGAAGACGCTGCGGCGATATTGCGCTCCAGACCGGTATTGCAATCGGCGCAACTTCAATTCTTGTTCCTGAGGTTCCGTATGACCTTGATAAGGACGTTATTGCAAGAATGCTTGATTCACAGCGCAGCGGCAAAAAGCATTTCATCATTGTTGTTGCCGAGGGTGTTGGCGGCGTTGATAAGATTGCGAAGGAAATTGAGGCTAAGACGGGTATTGAGTCAAGAGCCACAGTTCTCGGTCACGTTCAGCGTGGCGGATCGCCGTCACTTCGTGACAGAGTTGTTGCAAGCGCAATGGGTCACAAGGCTGTTGAGCTTCTTTCACAGGGAATTGGAAACCGTGTTGTTGCAGTTACAGACGGCAGAATTGTTGATTATGATATTACCGAGGCTCTAAATAAGAAGAGGAAGTTTGACTATGACCTCTACAAAATTGCAATGGAGATTTCCATCTGATAATAAAATACATAGTAATATATCAGCCGAGCGGTTTTGTCCGCTCGGCTGTTTTGCGTTATATCTCAATTTCGGTTTTAAAATATTGCTCCTGAAAATTCACCTGCGCCATTATCTGCTCAGCGGTATAGTGCTTGCCAAAAGGAGCAACAACCCATTTGTCTTCAATATCATCAAGCCGGTGTATTACTGCAATTACTATGCCGGTAAATTTCTGCACAGGTGTTGATATACCGATAATGTAAGCGTCCTGTTCTTCTCCGTCAAAAGCATATATATCCTTTACATAACCGTAGTTAATCGGGTAATATATATCGGCGTGTTCCGGGTGATATGTTCCCATTTTTCTGTCAACCGTAACGGTGACTGTTTTTCCGATAATACTCATTTTTTGCTCCTCATCTCCCTGAAAAAGCTTTTCAGTATCTCGGCACATTCTTCCTGCAATACACCGCCTAAATACGGCGGTCTGTGATTATACGGCAGCTCAAGCATTTTAACAACACTTTCAATCGAGCCTGCTTTTTTGTCGGAAGCACCGTATACAAGCCGCCTTATCCGTGAGTTGATTATAGCCCCTGCACACATCGGGCAAGGCTCAAGAGTGACGTAAAGCTCACACTCCCACAGCCGCCAGCCGCCGAGCCTTTTGCAGGCGTTGTCAATTGCAATCAGCTCAGCGTGAGCTACTGCATTTTTGTCGGTTTCACGGCGGTTGTAGCCTGTGCCGACTACCTCTCCGTTTCGCACCACAACAGCTCCAACCGGGACTTCTCCTATTTTATAAGCTAAATGCGCCTGCTCAAGTGCAAGGCGCATATATTTTTCATCATTGTTCATAGTTAACCAAAAGAATAGTATGCAAAAACCGTTTCAAGCGCCATAATGACGATAAAAACTATCATTCCGGGCGACGAGATGAATGCAAGCGATTTCTGCGAGTCGGATATTTTAGATTCGGGTCGTTCAAAGTGCATAAAATCCTTGTCTCGCTTTGAAAGCATTGCAAAGGCTACAATTGCCAAAATGGAGAAAAGAACATAATACGCAATCATAACGGCGTACACTATATTTTCGTCAACTACCTGAACAAGAATACTCTGCACAACAGACAGCAGATTATTAATGCAGTGCAAAATCATTGAGGGAATAAGCGAGCCGGTATAAATCGTTAGAAATGCAAAGAACATTCCACCGGCGATTGCAAACGGAATTTGCCCCAAGTTGCCGTGAATCAAGCCGAATATAACTGAGGACATAACTATTGCAAACCCCTGACCGTAAGGCTTTAGCGAGCCGAGCAGTGCTCCACGAAAGAAAAACTCCTCGCTTATCGCCGGAACAATGGCTGTGCAAAGTATTTGAACGACAATATAGAATAAATCTATCTCAGTAGAAAAACCGCTGGTTTCATATGATTTGTTTTCAATGCCGATAAGAGAAAGATTGTTTGCAACAAGCTGGGCAAGAAGATTGCAAACAGGGATTGCGCCAAGCCCTACAAAAAAAGCGGCAGTGCAGCGTTTTAAGCTTTTGGTGCGCTTAAACGTCATCACGTTCTTAAGCTTTGTGTGAGTAAGCCCAAGAAGCATAAAGCCGGAGATGAACATTGCAATCATCGCTCCAATTGAGTTGACAAGGCTTGCAATATTTTCGTATTGCGGTGAATCCTGAGATGGCAATAGGGCGATTGTAAGAAAAATAACTATTATATACATTGCCATATGCACAGTAAAGGCTGCCCAGCCGGCTCTGTTTCCGAGCTTTCGTACAATGTGTTCTTCATTATGCTTTTGCCGAACGAGTATCTCTTCCGGTGAAGGAGTATAGCTGTATTGCCGTTGCTGAGGCGGTGCGTACATAGCAGGCTCAGGCGGTAAAAAATAATCCTGCGGATTTGTGCCTGCGGTGTAGCCTTGCTGAGGGCTGCTGTTATAAATTTGCGGCTGAGTATATCCCTGAGGTGGTTGATTGAATGGCGGATAAACACTGCCGTTTGGGCCAAAGCTTTGATTGTTCATTATAAAACCTCGTTGTTTTTGATAAATTTTTACAATGCAATTATAGCATTTCAGGGTAAATAAATGCAACCTTATAAATATAAAGTTTTAATTAATTTGTAGATAAGGCAAGGACGTTTGGCTTATCTTTACGCTTATGTTATTTCTCTCAAGCTTTTGCACATAAATTTTTCTTGAAAATAATTGGTTATTATGTGAAAATTTATTTGAATGATTGATAAAAATAAATTTTATGGTATAATTATAAGAATAAAATACAAGAGGATGGGAAAGCAGATGGGTTCAGATAACAACAGAATTAAAGCCAGAGAACAGGCATTCTGCCTTTGCTTCAGCGCAGAGCTTGCACAGGATAAGCCGGACGAGGTAATTGAGGCATATTCAGAGGTTGAAAAGCCGCTTGAATTTGCCTGTGAGCTTGCAAGAGGTTGTGTGAGCAATGCTGAGAAATGCGACGAAATTATTAGCCGCTACCTTAAAAAATGGAAGCTGTCAAGAATTCCGAAGGTGTCTAAAACACTTTTGCGCCTTGCGGTATATCAGCTTGTCTTTTGCCCTGACAATACAATAGGTGAAAACCCCGTCGGAATTATTATAAACGATGCGGTTCGCCTTGCAAAAATATACGCAACAGACGAGGACGCCGCCTTTATAAACGGTGTTTTGGGCAGCGTTGCAAATGCGCTTGAAAGCGGCGAGCTTACAGCTGAGGGTGTAAAAGCCGATGAATAAGGCTTATCTTGCATTCGACACAAGTAACTACACAACCTCGGCGGCTGTATATTCAGGCGGTGAAATTCTTCAGAGCAAAAAACTTTTGCCCGTAAAAAAGGGTCAAGCAGGACTTAGGCAGAGTGATGCGGTGTTTCACCATACGGCGCAGCTTCATACAGTTTTAGATGCGCTTGATTTGTCGGACTGTAAAATTGAGGCGGTTGGAGCGTCGTTCACACCGAGAAGTGAGGAAGGCTCATATATGCCGTGTTTTACAGTCGGAAGCTCGTCAGCACATATAGCGTCAAAGCTTTTGGGTGTGCCGCTGTATTCGTTTTCACACCAGCAGGGGCATATTGCCGCCGCAGTTTATTCAAGCGGAAGAAACGACCTTTTAAACCGCACCTTCATTGCCTTTCATATTTCGGGCGGCACAACCGAGGCTGTGCTTGTTTCTCCCAATGAAGAAAAAATAATATCAACTCAGATTATTGCGCAAACCCTTGATTTAAACGCTGGTCAGACGGTTGACAGAGTGGGACTTATGCTCGGACTTGATTTTCCTTGCGGAGCGCTTCTTGAACAGCTTGCACTGAAAAGTGAGAAAGACTACAATCCAAAGCCGACACTTAAGGGCTGCAACTGCTGTTTGTCGGGACTTGAAAACAAGTGCAGAAAAATGCTTGATGACGGTGTATCCGGCGAGGATGTTGCTCTTTTTTGCCTAAAATATATCGAAAAAACGCTCATATCAATGAGCCGTGAGCTTATCAAAGAATATGGAAGTCAGCCAATACTCTTTGCAGGAGGAGTAATGAGCAACTCAATAATAAAAGAAGGCTTAAGTCGAGAGATTGACTGCTGCTTTGCAAAACCTGAGTTTTCCTGTGATAACGCCGCAGGTGTGGCGTATCTTACATATCTTGCACATCAGAGGTGAACGCTTTGAGCGTTGGAATACTTACTGTATCTCAAATTAACTTTTATATAAAATCAATAATAGATAACGACCCAAAGCTTAAAACTGTATTTGTCTGCGGTGAGCTGTCAAACTTCACAAGGCACTATAAGTCCGGTCACCTGTACTTTTCGCTTAAGGACGATAAGGCGGTCATCAAGTCGGTTATGTTCTCGTTTGCTGCGTCAAGGCTCCGCTTTGCACCGTCAGACGGTATGAAGGTTATCGTAAGAGGAAAAATATCCGTTTATGAGCCGAGCGGTCAATATCAGCTATATGTTGAGGATATGCAGCCGGACGGAGCAGGTGCACTTGCGCTTGCATATGAGCAGCTTAAATCAAAGCTTGAAAATGAAGGGCTTTTTGGTGTTGAGCATAAAAAGCCGCTGCCGCCGTTTCCAGAAAGGGTCGGCGTTATTACCTCGCCGACAGGAGCTGCAAGGCGTGATATTGAAAACATTATCTCTCGCCGTTATCCGTCAGCCGAGATTATTCTGTATCCTGTAACAGTTCAGGGCGATACAGCACCGGGGCAGCTTATCAGGGCTTTGGAGTATATGGACAGTAAAAGCGACGTTATAATAATCGGCAGAGGCGGAGGCTCGGCAGAGGATTTGTGGGCATTCAACGATGAGGGACTTGCACGGAAAATATTTGACTGCAAAACACCGGTCATCTCAGCAGTAGGGCATGAAACCGATTTCACAATATGCGACTTCGTTTCGGATATGCGAGCACCGACACCGTCTGCTGCGGCAGAGCTTGCCGTTCCGGACAGAGAAGAGCTTTTAAATTCGATTATGCAAAGGCGTTTCACGCTTTTACAGCTTATGAAATCAAGAATAAACAACGGTGAGGAAAAGCTAAGAGCGGTGCGCCGCAGTGTGCTTTTTTCTCCTGAAAAATATATAGCTGAGCAATCGCTCAAGGCAGACGTATGTACACGCAGATTTAAATCGGCGGTTGACAAATATATTTCTGACAAAGAAAATTCGCTCAAATATTCGGCGGCAGCTTTAATGCATTTAAGTCCGCTTAATATTCTCTCAAGAGGCTACGCTTTGCCGACAAAGGATGGAAAAACGGTAAAATCGGTTAAGGAAATATCATTGGGCGAAAAATTCAGATTAATTTTAAATGACGGCAGTGTTAACTGCATAGCGGAGGAAATAAATGGATAATAATATTTCATACGAGGAAGCGTTGAAAAGAATTGACGAGATTGTTGATTGTCTTGAAAGGGGAGAGGTACCTCTTGACGAGGCGTTAAAGCTATTTGAAGAGGGTACGGCGCTTACAGGCTTGTGCTATGAAAGGCTTGAAAACGCAAAGCAAAAAATAACCGAAATAAAGGTGGATGAGAAAATTGAGCAATAACGCTGTAAATCAAGATATAAGGCTTATTGAGGAGGCTCTTGAAAAATTTCTGCCGAACGATAACTGCCTTGAAAAAAATGTTATTGATTCTATGCGATACAGCCTTATGGCAGGCGGCAAACGTGTTCGTCCGAGATTGGTGCTTGAGTTTGCACGCTTGTGCGGCGAAAGTGTTGACGATGTTATGCCGTTAGCCTGCGCAGTTGAAATGATTCATACCTATTCGCTTATACACGATGATTTGCCGTGTATGGATGATGACGATACACGCCGAGGAAAACCGTCTAACCACAAGGTTTTCGGTGAAGCTGTTGCCCTGCTTGCGGGGGATGCATTGCTGACTCTTGCATTCAAGACGATTTTTTTCGGTCTTAACTCTAAAAATGCTTGCAGAAAAGCAAAATGCGCAGAGCTTCTTGCTGAATTTTCGGGCGCTTTAGGAATGATAGGCGGACAGATAATAGACATTGAAAGCGAGGGAAAGGCTCCGCAAAGAGAAAGACTTGAAATAATGGATAAAAAGAAAACAGGCTGTCTTATTAAGGTTGCTTGCTTGCTCGGCTGTGTTGGCTCCGGCGTATTTGACGAAGAAAAGCTCAACGCCGCTGAAAGCTACGGCGAAAGCATCGGGCTTGCGTTTCAGGTTATTGACGATATACTTGACGTTACCTCCACCACTCAGCAGCTTGGCAAGCCTGTCGGCAGCGACTTGGAGCAGAATAAGGCTACATATGTTTCATTGCTCGGCATTGACGAGTGCAGACGTCTTGCAGGCGAACTGACAGATAAGGCGATAAAAAGCTTAGATGCGTTTGACGGTGACAGTACAGCTTTAAAGGAGCTTGCACTATCACTTTCAAAGCGCAAGATTTAAACAATGGGGATAGAAATAAAAGGGACAGAGAGAAATGGAAGATAAATCAGTTGTTGAAACGGTGAAATCACCGAAAGAACTTCAAAAACTGAATGAAGAACAGCTTGAGCAGCTTTGCAGCGAAATACGCCGGATAATAGTGAGTGTCGTTTCAAAAAACGGAGGGCACCTCGCTTCAAACCTTGGAACTGTTGAGCTTACAGTTGCCCTGCACAGAGTTTTCGGCAATGAAGGCGACAGCCTTGTCTGGGACGTAGGACATCAAAGTTATACCCACAAGATACTTACAGGCAGGCTTGACGATATATATTCAATCCGCACAGAGGGCGGTATATCAGGCTTTCCAAAAAGGGAGGAAAGCCCGTATGACGCATTTAATGTCGGTCACAGCAGCACCTCAATTTCAGCAGCTTTTGGCATAGCCGTTGCAAAGCAGCTTCGTTCATTAAGCGGCAGCACAGTCGCTATTATCGGTGACGGTGCGTTAAGCGGCGGTTTGGCTTTTGAGGGACTCAACAACGCAGGTAAATTCAAGAAAAATTTTATAGTTGTGCTTAATGACAACAAAATGTCAATTTCACGCAACGTTGGTGCGCTTGCAAGATACCTTGGCGGTATAAGAATGAGCCCGAAGTATTTAAGGCTTAAATCAAGAGTTGAGCGTGTTCTTATAAAAACACCGATACTCGGAAGTCCTGTTAGAAAGCTTCTTAAGCGTTCAAAATCAAGAATGAGGAACCTTGTTTATAAGAGGACTATTTTTGACGATTTGGGCTTTGCATATTACGGACCTGTTGACGGTCATAATATTCAGGAGCTTGAGCGTGCCTTTTTAGCGGCAAAAAGTGTAAACGGCCCGGTTATGGTTCATGTTGTTACAACAAAGGGCAAGGGCTACACCTTTGCCGAGAATGACCCTAAGAGCTTTCACGGCGTCGGCAGTTTTGACATTGACACAGGTGAGTCGATAAGCTCAAAACGAGATTTTTCGGGTGTATTCGGCGATAATCTGCTTGACCTTGCTTATGACAATGACAATATTTGCGCCATTACAGCCGCAATGGCAACAGGCACAGGTCTTGTTAAATTTGCGAAAAAGCACAAGGAACGCTTTTTTGATGTCGGCATAGCTGAGGAACACGCCGTTACCTTTGCCTGCGGTCTTGCTGTAAAGGGAATGATTCCGGTGTTTGCCGTTTATTCTACCTTCTTACAGAGAAGTATTGACCAAATTATACACGATGCTGCTATGCAGAACCTGCATATTATTCTTGCCGTTGACCGTGCAGGAGTAGTCGGAACAGACGGCGAAACGCACCAGGGTGTTTTTGATGTTGCACTGTTAAACTCCGTTCCGAATATCACAATATACAGTCCGTGCTATTTTGACGAGCTTGAATACAACCTCAGGGCGGCAATTTACAGCGACAGCGGCGTTGTAGCCGTGCGCTATCCTAAAGGCGGTCAGCCGTACAAGCCGCTTGACTATAACTGCACAAATAATTCGTTTGATTTTTATGGCGACAAAAATGCCTCTGTTTTGCTCGTAACCTACGGCAAGCTGTTTTCAAAAGCCTGCCGTGCGCTTGAAATGCTTAAGGAGAGCGGAAAGAGCCTTTGCATCTTAAAGCTTAACAGGATAAAGCCTGTTGACACAAAGGCTATTATGCAATCGCTTAAATTTAAGAAAATTCTCTTTTTTGAGGAGGGAATGAAATCAGGCGGAGTAGGCGAAAGCTTTGAGATAAAGCTTGATGAATTGGATTATTGCGGCAAATGCAAGGTGTTTGCCATAGAAGATGAATTTGTGAAGCAGGCAAGCGTTGACCGCTCGCTTGAAAAACTGGGACTTGATGAAAAATCAATGGCTGACGCTGTTTTACAGGCGGAGCAGGAGGTGTAACTATGGCGGAGAAGAAAAGGCTTGATACCCTTGTGTTTGAACAGGGCTATGCTCAGAGCAGAGAAAAGGCTAAGGCGTATATTATGGCAGGCCTTGTTTACTGTGACAACCAAAAGGCGGATAAGCCCGGTGCTGTCTACCCTGTTGATGTTAAATTGGAGGTTCGTGCCTCAGCTCCAAAATACGTCAGCAGAGGCGGCTTTAAGCTTGAAAAGGCAATGGCTGAATTTGGAATTGATTTGAACGGAAAAATCACAATGGATATAGGAGCCTCAACAGGTGGCTTTACCGACTGTATGCTTCAAAACGGCGCACTAAAGGTGTATTCGATAGACGTTGGCTACGGCCAGCTTGACTGGAAGCTCAGAAATGACAGTCGAGTGGTAAATATGGAGCGGCAGAATATCAGAAAGCTCCAAAAGGAGCAGGTGGAGGATGAAATTGACTTCTTCAGCGTTGACGTTTCGTTCATCTCACTTCGTCTTGTTCTGCCGGTTGCAAGGCAGTTCCTTAAGGACGGCGGCAGGGCGGTTTGCCTTATAAAGCCGCAGTTTGAAGCAGGGCGTGAAAACGTGGGCAAAAAAGGCGTTGTGCGTGACCCAAAGGTTCATCAAAGCGTAATTGAGCAGATAACCGCATTTTGTCTTGATAACGGCTTTAATGTTTTAGGTCTTGACTTTTCGCCAATCAAGGGACCCGAAGGGAATATAGAATATCTTATATACATTGAAAAAACAGACGGTGAAACACAGATGCTCACCGATAAAACGCCGCTAATGCTCACTGAGGACTCACATAAGGCGCTTGACAAAAGGGAGTGAAAGCGTTGAAAACAGCAATTATACCGAACCCGACTAAAAATGGCGCTGTTGAATTTACAAAGAAAGCAGTAAGAGTAATAGAAAGCTGCGGCGGCACTGTATTGATGAATGATGAATTCAAAGACGCTTTTTCGGGGTTTGAAAATATAGTTTTTTATAATGATACGGAGCTTATGGTAAAGCACTGCGATATAGTAATAGCAGTAGGTGGTGACGGCACGATAATAAAGGCGGCAAAATACGCCTGCGCCGAAAGCCGCCCCATACTCGGTGTAAACTTTGGCAGAATCGGTTTTGTAGCCCAGCTTGAGCCTTCCGAGCTTGATAAGCTCTACGGCATAATTAAGGGTGAATTCAAAACCGAGAAGAGAATGATGCTTAAGGCAGAAATAAATACAAAAAGCGGAGAGCACAGCGTTTTTTACGCACTCAATGACGTTGTTATCTCAAGAGGCTCATTTTCAAGGATAGTTGATTTTACAATAGGACACAACGAGCGTGAAATCTGTTCCTACCGTGCAGACGGTTTAATCTTCTCAACGCCGACAGGCTCAACGGCTTATTCTTTGTCAGCGGGCGGTCCTGTTGTCGAGCCGACAATGGATTGTATCGTTTTTACTCCGGTGTGTACACATTCGATTTTTTCCCGTCCAATCGTTTTTTCTGCCGACTCAGTCTTAAGTGTTTCGGCGGAGTGTGACGATTCCTGCGAGGCTATTGTAACAGTTGACGGGCAAAACTCAAAGAAGCTGTGCGCAGGCGATGCTGTAAAAATCTCACGAGCAGACAGGGAAGTACAGCTTATTATTACAAACGAAAAAACCTTTTACAGTGTGCTCGGCGATAAACTAAATCGCCGTACCGAATGAGGATGAAATGAAATGAAATCAAAAAGACAGACCAAAATACTGGAGCTTATTAGTACAAGCGAAATAAACACACAGGACAGCTTGCTTGCAAAGCTTAACGAGTGTGGCTTCAATGTAACGCAGGCAACAGTTTCAAGAGATATAAAGGAGCTTAAGCTGCAAAAGGTTGTGACCAGCGGCGGCAAATATAAATACGCTTCCGCTTCAAAGGTGCCGCAAAGCCTTACAGGCAGCTTTAATTCGCTGTTTTCTGGTTCCGTAACCTCAATTGACTACGCAGGAAATATGATAGTTTTGAAAACAGTAAGCGGAATGGCGCAGGGTGTTTGCGCCGCAATGGACGCAGTTGAAATTGACGGAGTTGTTGGCACTATTGCAGGTGACGACACTATATTTGTAGTGGCAAGGAACGATGCACAGGCGGCTTCGATTGTGTCCTTTCTTAAAAAAATTGTCTGAGAGGTGACAAAAATGCTCGATACCCTATACATCGAAAACATAGCTGTAATTGAAAAAACCTCAATTGATTTTACCGAGGGTTTTAATGTTCTCACCGGTGAAACAGGTGCGGGCAAATCAATTGTCATTGACTCTATAAACGCTGTTTTGGGTAACAGAACATCAAAGGAGCTTATACGAACAGGTGCTAAAAAGGCTGTTGTGAGCGCTCAATTCTCAGACATTTCCGATAAAACCGTAAATGTCCTTGAAAAGCTCGGGTGTAAAAATGATGACGAGCCGAAAAGTCTTGTTATTAACCGAGAGATAAGCGCAAGCGGCAAGAATTTGTGCCGTGTCAACTGTATTCCTGTTCCCGTTGCCGTGCTTAAGGAGATAGGCTTGACGCTTATCGACATTCACGGACAAATGATGAGCTACGAGCTTATGAACGGTGAAAAGCACCGTGAATATATTGACGATTACGCTAATACAGCGCTTCTTTTGGGCGAATATCGTCAGGTTTTCCATCAGCTTAAGGACTGCAAGCACCGACTTGACAAAGCTGAAACCGACGATAATGAGCGTGAAAGCAGAATAGATATTTTAAAATATCAGATAAACGAGATTGAGCAGGCAGACGTAAAGGACGGCGAGCTTGAATTACTCAAGGAACAGCGCATAGTGTGCAGAAACAGGGAAAAAATTGCCGAGTCGCTTGCCTATGCTTACGCACAGCTTTGCGCAGGTGAGGAATACAGCGTATTGTCCGCTATTCAGAATGCGGTGCAAAGCCTTGGGCAAACATCAGCACTTGTGCCGGAGCTTGCAAAAATCGCTGAAAGACTCGATAATGTGTATTACGAAATTGACGATTGCATAGACTGTGTTTCCTCTGTTATGGAGGAGCGTGAAAACGACGAAATAAGCCTTGAAGATGTCGAAAACCGCCTTGACCTTGTGCAGAAAATAATTAAGAAGTACGGGCCTGAATATTCCGATATTCAGAGTTTCCTTGAAAATGGCAAAAAGGAGCTTCAAAGTTTGTTGTCCTATGAGGAGAATATGGAGGCTCTGCTTGATGAATACAACGAGCTTGCCACCCGTGCGCTCGGCTTGGCAAATGAGATTTCACAGCTTAGAAAAACCGGAGCGCAGGAGTTTGTCGCTGCTGTTGAAGCACAGCTTACTTATCTGGATATGCCGAATGTTCGTCTTGTGGTTAACATAGAAAAGACAAAGCTTACAGAAAACGGCATTGATAAAATAGAGTTATTAATTTCGGCAAACCCCGGTGAAGAGCCGAAGCCTGTGTCAAAGATTGCGTCAGGCGGCGAGCTGTCAAGAATTATGCTGTCGATAAATAATGTGCTTACCGATTCTGACTCGGCTTCAACTATGATATTCGATGAGGTCGATGCAGGTATAAGCGGCAGTGCGTCGCAGAAGGTAGGTCAGAAGCTTAAGGCTGTGTCAAGCGGACGTCAGGTTATATGCGTAACACATCAGGCTCAGATTGCCGCACTTGCAGACACGCATTTTCTAATCAAAAAAAATGTTAGGGACGGCAAGACCTTCACTGAGGTTAAAAAGCTGAGCTATGAACAGCGCAAGACGGAGCTTGCAAGAATTATCGACGGTCTGAATATAACTGAAATATCGTTAAGACACGCAGAAGAAATGATGAATAAGAAATAAACAAGTTTTGTGAAAGGGTTTCGTGGTCATAAATTATGAAAATCTGGAATGTCTCAAAACTTAATAGAGAAGCGGCAAAGAGCATAGCTTTAAATTCCGGAATTCCGCAGCTTGCCGCCTGTGTAATGGCGGCAAGAGGAATAGAGGACGAGCAGACAGCTGCACAGCTGCTGCCTTTTGACGGTGAGCTTTTTGACCCGTTTTTAATGAAAGATATGGAAAGGGCAGTGCAAAGAATAACCGCCGCCATAGAAAACGGCGAGAAAATCTGCATCTATGGCGACTACGACGCAGACGGAGTGTGCGCAAGCACACTGCTTTTTTCAAATCTTTCCGATATAGGCGCAGACGCTTTTTATTACATACCGTCACGCCTCAGCGAAGGGTACGGGATGAATTTTGAAGCTGTTGACAAGATAGCGCAGCAGGGAGCAACGCTGATAGTAACGGTTGACAATGGAATCTCTGCAATACAGGAGATAGAATATGCTAAGGGTTTAGGTATTGACACCGTTGTAACTGATCACCATAAAGTGGGGCAGAAGCTGCCAAATGCTGTGGCAGTGCTAAATCCTCACAGGAGTGACTGCAATTATCCGTTCAAGGATTTGTGCGGAGTCGGCGTTGCGTTCAAGCTTGCCGCCGCAATGGTAAGCGACACGATAAGTCAGGAGGATTTGCTCTGTGAATACGCTGATTTTATAACAATCGGTACTATCGGCGACATTGTTCCGCTTGTTGGTGAAAACAGACTTTTCGTTCGGCAGGGACTTCAGCTTATAAGAACTATGCCCAGACCCGGTATCAGCGCACTGCTCAGAGCCGGCGGAATTGAACCGGAAAAGATAAGCTCAGGAAGAGTCTCATATTCACTCGTGCCGAGAATAAATGCCTGTGGCAGGCTTAAACATTCGCAGACAGCGGTTGAGCTGCTTTTGTGTGAGGACGAAGATTTGGCTTATGAGTCAGCACTTGAGCTTGACGAGGATAACTCAAACCGTCGCAAAATTGAACACGATATACTCAACGAGGCAATTGAAATAATAGAGAGTAAGCCGGAAATAAAATATCAAAGTATTATCGTTGTATCAAAGGAGGGCTGGAATGCCGGAGTAATCGGTATTGTAGCCTCACGATTAAGAGAAATATACGGCAGACCTGCAATAATAATCGCAGTAAGCGACGGTGTTGCAAAGGGCAGCGGCAGAAGTATAGCGGGCTTTTCACTTGTTGACGCTGTTTTTGCCTGCAAGGATATTTTGCAGCATTACGGCGGCCACCCTATGGCGGCAGGAATAACGCTTGCCGAGGACAAAATTGATACCTTTGCTAAGATGATAAACGGCTATGCCGACACAATCGGCGAAATGCCGTATCCAACTCTTAATATAGATTTAAAGCTCAATCCCTCCGGCATTAACTGTGACTTGGTGCGTGAGCTTGAATACCTGGAGCCATATGGCGCAGGAAATCCTCAGCCGCTGTTCGGCCTTTACAATATGAAAATCGCAGGAATTACTGAGCTTGGCGGCGGTAAGCATCTGCGGCTGAGCGTTTGCAGAGGTGAGCAGTATTTAACGGTTATGTATTTTTCACACACAAGGGACAGTTTTACCTTTAGCCTCGGCGACTGCGTAGACCTTGCTGTTACTCTTGATATTAACGAGTATAACGGCTATGAAAATGTTTCTGTTGTTGTGCGTGATATAAAGCTTTCCGAGGAAAACCCTTTTGAATGCTTGCAAAGTATAAGAATATATGAGAAAATGAGTATCAACAGCAGGACAATGGCAGAAAAACTAAGCGGAATACTGCCGAGCAGAGCCGACTTTGCCCTTGTTTATCGTGAGATAAAGGCACACGGCGAGCTGAAAACAAGTCTTGCAAGGCTTTGGTGCTGCTTCGGGTGCGGTAAATTATCCTGTGGAAAGCTTAAGGTTATTCTTACGGCTATGGCGGAGCTTCAGCTTATCAGCTGTGAGGAAAACGGTGACATTCTAACAATTAAAGCACTTGAATACAACGGAAAGGCTGATTTGTCAAGCGCACCGGTTATGTTGAAATTGAAAAAGGGAATTGATAAAGGCTGATATTGATGCTTTGGGGAGGAATAGAAAATGCCTGTTGGAACAATACATTATCAGGATTACGAGCAGCTTGTTGAAATGCTTAAAAAGAGTGAAAACAGCTTTGATATGGAGCTTATTGACAAGGCGTATAAGCTTGCGCTTGAAGCTCACGGCGACCAGCGCAGAGTGTCGGGCGTGCCGTATATTCTCCACCCGACCTCAGTTGCCTGTATTCTTGTTGATTTGGGTATGGACACCGAGTCGGTGTGTGCAGCACTTCTTCACGATGTTGTTGAGGACACCGATGTAACCTATGACGAGGTGAAAAAGGACTTCGGCAAGGAAATTGCCGACCTTGTTGACGGGGTAACAAAGCTTGCAAAAATTCCGTATTCAAGCCGTGAGGATCAGCAGGCGGAAAACGTCAGAAAGATGCTTATTGCAATGTCGAATGACATCAGGGTTATCATTATCAAGCTTGCCGACAGACTACACAATATGCGTACAATAGAGTGTATGCGTGAGCAAAAGCGACGTGACAAGGCTCTTGAAAATATGGAAATTTATGCCCCAATTGCTCACCGTCTTGGTATCAGAGCAATCAAGGAGGAGCTTGAAGACTTAAGTATTCTCTATCTTGATCCTGTTGGCTACCATGAGATTGAACACGCTTTGGCACTGACTAAGGACGGACGAGACGCTTTCATTAAGAGAATCAAGGAGAGAATAGTTGAAAAAACAAAGAATCTCATTCCCGATGTGTATGTTGAGGGAAGAGTAAAGAGTATAAACGGCATTTACAGAAAAACATATATGCGAGGCAAAACGATAGAACAAATTTTTGATATTTTTGCCGTTCGTGTAATAGTAAACACAGTCAACGACTGCTACAATGTTCTCGGTGTTGTGCATGAAATATTCAAGCCAATAC
Source organism: Ruminococcus sp. zg-924 (assembly GCF_024433635.1). GTDB lineage: Bacteria > Bacillota > Clostridia > Oscillospirales > Acutalibacteraceae > UBA7067. Next base: position 24,164 of record NZ_WNJZ01000007.1, read on the forward strand.
CGAACCGCTTTAAGGACTACATATCAACCCCAAAGCCAAATATGTACCGTTCACTTCACACAACTGTAATAGGCGAAGAGGGCATACCGTTTGAGGTGCAGATAAGAACATGGGAAATGCACCGGACAGCGGAATACGGTATTGCGGCGCACTGGAAATACAAGCTCGGAATTTCTAAAAAAGGCAGTTTGGAGGACAAGATAACCTGGATCAGGAAAATGCTTGAGAATCAGACGGACGATGACAACACTGATATTCTGAGAAACATAAAAACAGACCTTGACCCGGAGGATGTTTTTGTATTCACCCCAAAGGGCGATATTATAGACTTGCCCTACGGCTCAACGGTTATAGATGTTGCCTATGCAATCCACTCGGCTGTCGGCAACCGTATGATGGGAGCTAAGGTTGACGGCAAGATAGTGCCGATAGATTATAAAATTAAAACAGGTGAGATTGTTGAAATCCTTACCAAAAAGGAGGGCGGATGCCCTAACCGTGATTGGTTGAAGATTGTAAAAACAAGCGAAGCACGCAGTAAGATAAGACAGTGGTTTAAAAAGGAAAAGCGTGAAGAAAATATAGAAACAGGCAAGCTTGAGATTGAAAGAGAGTTCAAGCACGCCAAAATCGTACTCAATGAAACAGAGATGGCTGAGCTTGTAAACAGCGTGCTGAAAAAGCAGAGCTATCAGTCGCTTGATGATTTGTATGCCGCAATAGGCTACGGAGGAGTTTCGCTGTGGAAACTTATGCCGAGAATAAGAGAGGAATATCTCAAAAAATACGGCACAGCGCAGGTTGAGCCAAAGCCGATTGTGCAGGAAAAGCCAAAGAAAACAAAGGTAAGCAGCGGTATAATTGTAGAGGATCATGACGATGTTCTTATTAAGCTTGCAATGTGCTGTAAGCCTCTGCCGGGCGATGATATCATAGGCTTTATCACAAGGGGTAACGGTGTTTCAATACACAAAAGAAGCTGTTCTAATATTCCAAAAGATATAAAGCACTGCGAACAGCCTGAACGATATGTTAATGCGGTTTGGGCGCAGGATGTGAATGAAACATTCCAGACCACACTTGAAATTATGTCAACGGACAGAACAGGGTTGCTTGCCGATATTACAAACCAGCTGTCGGCTATGCATATCTTTATAAATAATATGGACTCCAAGGAAGCTAAGGATGACCTTGCGATAATGCACTTCTCAATTACAGTAAACGGAATGGATCATCTTAGAAGCGTTATCTCAAGGCTTTCAAACGTCAAGGGAGTTATATCAATATCAAGACAGTAACGGAGGATAATATGAAGGCGGTTATACAGCGTGTAAAACGGGCAAGCGTAAAAGCAGACGGCGTTTTGACAGGCGAAATTGAGCAGGGGTTTGCCGTGCTGTTGGGTGTTGAAAAGGGTGACGATGACAAAGACGCCGAGATTTTGGCAGACAAAATATGGGGGCTGCGTGTTTTTACCGATGAAAACGACAAGATGAATCTTTCGCTTGAAGCAGTCGGCGGTCAGGTGCTTGTTGTGTCGAACTTTACGCTGTGTGCAGACTGCTCCCACGGCAGACGTCCAAACTTTTTTGGGGCGGCTCCGCCCGATGAAGCCGACAGGCTTTATGAGCATTTTATCTTCTGCCTTAAAAACGCAGGTGTAAGCAAGCTTGCATGCGGTGTTTTTGGCGCTGATATGGAGCTTGAAATTACGAATGATGGACCTGTTACGATTATTCTTGATTCACGGGAGTTGAAAAAATAATGCTAAAGGTTGAACGCTATGAGGTTGGTGCTCTTGCGACCAACTGCTATATATTAACTGACGAAAAAAGTGGTGACTGTGCCATTGTTGATCCGGGTGAAAAGTCAAAGGCATTGATAGCGGCAATTGACGCTATACAGCCGGAAAAGCTTAAATTTATTCTGATTACGCACGGTCACTTTGACCACATAGGCTATGTTGGTGAAACCTACAAAAAAACAAATGCGCAGGTTGTAATCGGCGAGAAGGATATGTGCTTTTTAAGCAGACCGGATTTTAACCTTTCTGCTTCTGTGAGAAAGGAAATATCCTACGATATGCCTGTAAAATCAGTGTCGCAGGACGATGTTATCACTCTTGGCAATACTGAGATAAAGGTTATTGAGCTGCCTGGACACACAAGAGGCGGAGTCGGATATTTAGCCGACGGTATGCTTTTCTGCGGCGATACGTTGTTCAAAGGCTCAATGGGCAGAACAGACTTCCCGACAGGCAGTGAACAACAGCTGCTTTGCTCACTAAAAAAGCTGTCAGCTCTGCCCGATAACACAGTGGTGCACTGCGGCCACGGTGAGGACACTTTAATCGGCGAGGAAAAGCGTAGAAACTACTGTATGAAATACGCTATGGAAAATTGTTAGGCGAATTTGCCCTTTCAAATTTAGGCGTTTGCAAGATATAAAAAATTAAGGAAACTGTAAATGAAGGTATTTGTTGATAACCATAAATTCCACTATGAAATAGAAAACCTGACAAGGGTGTTCTTCCCCAACGAAAAAATAGAAATAATTAAGCAGGCGTGTGACCTTTCGCATAGCGGTGAGCCTTATATTGTTACAAAGCGTGAAATTCTTGAAAACGAAATTGTGCTTAGCTGTACCGCTTCATTCGGCGCATATCAAAAAAGCAAGAGTATATGCCTGCCGGCTGACGCCTTGGATGACGAGCAGGAAAGAGAGCTTGCAATCACTCTGTATAAGCTTCTCAGTGAATATACATCAATCACTCCGCCTTGGGGAATTCTTACCGGAGTTCGTCCGATAAAGCTTTTCAGAAGGCTGCGTGAGGACGGCGGTGAGGACTACGCAAAGTCATATTTTAAGGATAAGCTGCTTGTATCACAGCCGAAAATTGATTTATCGGTCATTACAGAGCGAAACGAAAGAAAAATTCTTAAAACCTCATCACCGAACTCTTTCAGTCTGTATGTTTCAATTCCGTTTTGCCCGTCAAGGTGCAGCTATTGCTCGTTTGTATCTCAGTCTGTTGAAAAAAGCTTCAAGCTGATAGAGCCGTATGTTGAGCTTTTGTGTGATGAAATTGAGCAAACAGGAAAAATAGCTGCACAGCTTTCACTCAAGCTTGAGAGCGTGTATATTGGCGGCGGAACGCCAACAACGCTGAACGCCCAGCAGCTTCAGGCTGTAATGGGCGCAATAAACAAAAGCTTTGATATGAGCGCTTGCCGTGAATTCACCGTAGAAGCTGGTAGACCCGACACAGTAACTGAGGATAAGCTTTTGGCTATAAAGAACTGCGGCGGTGACAGAATAAGCATTAATCCGCAGACCTTAAATGATAAAATACTCGAAAAAATCGGCAGAAGGCATACCTCAGACGATTTCTTAAGAGCGTATGAGATGGCTGTAAATGCAGGCTTTGACCATATCAATACCGACCTTATTGCAGGTTTACCGGGAGAGAGCTTTGAAAGCTTTAAATCAACGCTTGACCGAATTACTGCACTTGACCCGAAAAGCGTTACCGTCCACACACTTTCAATGAAGCGTTCCTCACAGCTTACGCTTGATGGTATGGAAACACTCAGACGTGACATAAAGGCGGCTGAAAATATGCACCTTTACTGCGCAGAGCTTCTGCCAAAGTGCGGCTATGAGCCATATTATCTTTACAGGCAGAGCAGAATGGTCGGCAACCTTGAAAATGTCGGTTGGTCAAAAAAAGGCAGCGAGGGTATTTATAACGTGTTCATTATGGACGAAACTCACACGGTTCTCGGCTGCGGCGCAGGTGCAACAACTAAGCTTAAACAGCCAAACGGTTCGTATATTGAACGCATATTTAACTACAAATACTCGTATGAATATTTAAACGGCTTTGACGAAATAATCAAGAGAAAAGGCAGGTTTAAATCATTTTATGAAGAATACTGATTATAGCAGCGCAAAGGTTTATTCTATTGAAGAAATAAATGCTGAAGCAATAAGCAACCCCAAAACTTTAATTGAGGATAGTGATGTTCACTTTCGCCTTGAAATTCATTCAGCTGTTGATGAAATTATAGAACGCTCGGACAACGGCGGAGTTATTATGCTGTCGGGTCCGTCCTCGGCAGGAAAAACAACAACATCAATGATGCTGCGCCATTTGATTTCTGACAAGGGCAGGTCAGCGGTTAAAATATCTTTAGACGATTTTTTCATTGCAGCTGAAGAAACTCCGTTTGATAAAAACGGCAAACGTGATTTTGAGAGCATAAGAGCCTTGAACTTGGAGGAGATAAGAAGCTGTCTTTTAAGCCTTACCGAAACAGGCGAGTGCCTTATGCCGAAATATGATTTTGAAAAAAGACGTCCGGCTGACACAAAACAGCACATTAAGATTGAGCCAAACGGTTTTGTAATTATTGAGGGGCTTCACGCAATTAATCCTGCGCTGACATCGAAAATTCAAAAGAGCAGCGTTACAAAGCTCTTCCTTAATATAGAAAGTTCGGTTGTAATTGATGGAGAGGTACTCACCGGTCAGATGTTGAGAATGCTCAGACGTCTTGTCAGAGATACAAGCTACCGTTCAATAAACGCCGAGCAGTGCTTTGAGCTGTGGGACAGTGTAATTGAGGGCGAAAAGGTCAATATCTTGCCGTTTGTCGGTAGCAGCGACATAGTTATCGATTCTTTTCACAAAAGCGAGCTCGGCATTATAGGCTGCCGTGCAATTCCTATACTTTTATCTGTACCAAAGGGCAGTGCACACTATGACAAGGCTCAGAGCCTTGTGTCACTTCTCAGACGTGTTCAGTGTATTGACAATGATTTGCTCGACCCAAAATCACTGCTTACAGAGTTTGTGGGCGGCGGTAGCTATGAATATTAACAATATTTGTCTTGAATCCCGTTAAAACGGGTGATATAATGTATTATCCCTGTAAATTCGTTACAATAATAAAAATTATTAATTCAAAAAGGATGGTTTATATGAGTCTGTTTGATGATTTCTTTACCAATGCAAAATCAGCTGTAAACGCAGTAGGCAAGAAGGCTGAAAAAGTGATTGATGTTTCTAAGCTTAAGTACGCCGAGGCAGGGCTGCAAAGCGAAATCAACAAGAAGTGTCAAGCTCTTGGTAAATTCGTGTATGACAGCTATCTGTCAGGCGAAATGGATAAGGATGCGCTGAGCGACAAGATTGACGAGCTTAAAGAGCTTAACGAAAACCTTGAGTCAACAAGAAAACTTATCAATGCGCAGAAGAACAAGGTTGTCTGCAATGCTTGCGGCGCTTTAGTCAGTGCTGATTTGCAGTATTGCGGCAAGTGCGGCGCAAAGCTTTACAGCGATGACCCTGCTTCTCCGACATCAGATAATTCATGCGAAAATGACGACCCTGTAAGCCGTGATGCACAGCAGGCAGTAAAGGAAGCGCAGGAGGATGCTGTTCAGTAATTTTGATATAGTCAATCGCATTTACAGGCGGTTTAAAAGCCGCCTGTGTTTGTGAATAAAGGAGAGGTGCGTTTTGGAGCGACAAACTCTGCAAAACGGCGAAAAGCAAAAGCAGACCTTCCTAAAGGGCGCAATGGTTATGTCGATGAGCATGATTGTTGTCAAGGTCATCGGTATGATTTATAAAATCCTGCTCGGTCAGTTTCTTGACGGTGTCGGATACGGTATGTTTACGCTCGCCTACAACTTTTACGATCCGCTTTTTATGCTTGCAACAGGCGGCTTTCCAATAGCCATTTCACGCCTTGTATCTAAAAGCGTTGCCGAAAACCGATTCAGAGATGTAAAAAAGCTGCATAAAATCTCAATACCTATTTTTATTTTTACCGGCGCAGTGTGCTGCTCGCTGATGTTCATTTTCAGTGAAACCTACGCCGATCTTGTTCATAATAACGATGTAAAATACGCTATCCGAGCACTTGCTCCTACAATAATTTTCGGATGTCTTATGGCTATATACCGAGGCTATTTCGAGGGAATGCGAAATATGGTGCCTACGGCGATTTCCGAGATTATGGAGGCGTCAGGCAAGCTTGTTTTGGGACTTTCCGCAGCAGCCGTTATCTCAACAATAGCAACAAATGAATACACCGCCTCCGGCACCGTATTCGGCACGCCGTACAGCGACCCGGTTGCCGCTGAAAACACAATAATGATTTACACCGTTTGCGCAGCTTTGCTCGGTATAGTTGCAGGTGCGCTTATGGGTTTTGTTTTTCTGTTTTTACGCTACAAGCTTAAGGGATGTGACGTTACTCGCCGCCAACTTTATTATTCCGAGCCTGCCCGTTCAGGAAAGGATATAACAAAGGAGCTTGTAAAAACAGCTATACCAATCGGTGTAAATTCACTTGTATTAAGTATTTCAAGTATGATCGATTCAACGCTTATACAGATAAGAATTGATGATTTAACAAATACAAACAGGCAGCTTATGCAGGAGCTTTATCCGCTTGTTGATAAGCACGTTTTCGACGACGGTATTTTTCAAACCTACTTAAACGGCTGTTATGGCTATGCGTTAACTCTGATGATGCTTGTAACCGCGCTGACACAGGCGTTTGGCTCAAGTGCGCTGCCAAGCCTTACCTCCGCATGGACAAGGGGAGATAGGGAGGAAATCAAGGATAATATAGAGATGATTTTAAAGCTTACGCTCTGTGTGGCTTTGCCGGCAGGTCTTGCGCTGTCTATGCTGTCATGGCCGCTGCTCAATTTGCTTTACGGTAACGGCAACTTAAGCGTTGAGGTTGATATAGCTTCAAAAATTCTGCAAATTCTCGGTATATCCGTAATTTTTATAGCAACCAGTACGCCTATTTGCAGTATGCTTCAAGCTGTCGGCAGGGTGGATTTGCCGCTTAAGCTTATGAGTATAGCTATGGTAGTGAAAATATCATTGAATTACACGCTTGTAGGTATTCCTACAATTAACATTCAGGGCGCAGCTGTCGGCTCGCTTGTGGCTTATCTGTTCGTTGTTGTTGTCGGACTTTACTTCCTGTGCAGGGAAACAAAAATTGTGCCAGACTTTGCGCAGGTGCTTATTAAGCCGCTTATCGGTTCGCTTGTATGCGTACTGCTTGGAACAGTGGGATATAATCTGCTCGCTTCAAGTATTTCAGCAAAAATTTCTATCATCATAACGGCAGTATTTACGGTGATAATATATTTTATTGCACTGCTTTTACTTAAGGTTGTCAGCAGACGTGAAATATGTATGCTGCCAAAGGGAGAAAAAATTGCAAAACTACTTGAAAAAGCGCACATTTTAAGGTAAAATATCAAAGTGCTGGCATTATCTACCACTGATTTTTAATCGGAGGGACGTTTAAAATGGACTTTGAGCAAAAAGACCGCTATGGTTTTAAAGATCTTGTGACAATTGTAAAGCTCTTAAGAGGTGAACACGGCTGTCCTTGGGATAAGGAACAGACACACCAATCAATAAGACAGAATTTTATCGAGGAAACCTACGAGGCTGTTGAGGCTATCGACACAGCCGATACTGAGCTTCTCAAAGAGGAGCTTGGCGACGTTTTACTTCAGGTTGTCTTTCATGCCGTAATGGAGGAAGAAACCGGCAGCTTTGATATTGACGACGTTGCAGACGGTATCTGCAAAAAGCTTATTATCCGCCATCCTCATGTTTTTTCGGACGTTGTTGCGAACGATACGGCTCAGGTGCTTAAAAACTGGGATAATATCAAAATGCAGACAAAATCCCAAAGAACTCAGACAGACGCCATGAAAAGTGTTTCAAAGGCTCTGCCGTCGCTTATGAGAAGCCAGAAGCTTCAGCAGAAGGCGGCTAAGGTTGGCTTTGACTGGGACAGCGTTGACGGCGCTCTTGATAAGCTTGATGAGGAAATAGCAGAGCTTAAGCAGGCGGTAAGAAACAACGACGTTAAAAACCAAAACGAGGAGCTTGGCGATGTACTGTTTTCGGTTGTCAATGTTTCACGCTTTTTAAAAGTTGACCCCGAAAAGGCGCTGTATGACAGCTGCGATAAATTCACAGACCGTTTTGAAAGGGTTGAAAAGGCAGCGGTTGAACAGGGCATAGATATGAAAAACTCGAACCTTAATACGCTCAATTCCCTGTGGGACAGAGCTAAGGAAATAAATTAATGTGAAATTTCAGGAGGATATTTTAAAATGAACAAAACAGAATTAGTTGCAGCAGTTGCTGAGAAGAGCGGCTTGACAAAGAAGGATGCAGAAAAGGCAGTTTCATCTGTTATTGATGTTATTGTTGAGTCAGTAGCAAACGGTGAGAAGGTACAGGTTGTCGGCTTCGGTACATTTGAGCAGCGTCAGCGCAATGCAAGAACAGGTTGCGACCCAAGAACAAAGCAGCAGATTGAAATTCCTGCTTCAAAGGTTCCTGCATTCAAGGCAGGCAACGCTTTCAAAGAGGCAGTCAATAAATAATCACAATAATCAAAGCGCCTGCCAACAGCATTGATTGGCAGGCATTTTATTTATAGGGAGTGAATATAATGCGACTTGATAAATACTTAAAAATTTCAAGAATAATTAAAAGAAGAACCGTAGCCAATGAAGCGTGCGACGCAGGCAGAGTTTTGGTGAATGGCAAACCTGCAAGAGCGTCGTATGATGTTAAAATCGGCGATGTTGTTGAGGTAACTCTCGGCAGCAAGCCGGTCAAAATCAGTGTTACTGCCATAAACGAGTACGCAAAAAAAGAGGACGCTTCGGATATGTATAAGCTTCTGTAAGCATAATCCTGAAAGCTCTATCATAATATTATCCATAAAGTAATGGAGTGGTATTATGGCAGAGTATAAAAATTCAATGAAAAAGCCGCACAGCCTTATGCTTGAATGTCGCAGCGCATTGACGCTTACCGGAATAAACGATATAGGCAGCTTTGACTCTCTAACGGTAATGCTATATACCGATTACGGCGGGCTTTGCATAAAAGGTTCATCGCTTCATATAAGCAAGCTGAGCCTTGATACCGGCGAGGTAACTATTGACGGTCAAATCAGCGCAATGATTTATACCGAAGCCTCGGGCAAGAAGTCGGGCGTTTTTCAAAAGCTGTTTAAGTAATGGAAATATCAAGCTTTCCGCAATGGCAGATTTTTTTGTTCTGTCTTGCGTGGGGACTTCCTGTCGGCGTGTTATATGATGTGTTCCGCTTTTTGCGCAAGGCGGGGCTGAATTCAAAAATTGCCCTTGTTGTAGAGGATGTCGTTTTTATGTGCATATGCGCCGTGTGGCTTTTTTTGCTTGCCTGTGCCGTAAACCTCGGCATTATTCGTTTTTATATGGGTGCGGCGTTTTTTGGCGGAGCAATTTTATACCGTTTAACGCTCGGCGTTCTTACAGGCAAATGCTTTGACAGTATTATTTTGTTCTTTACAACGGTTTACAGGGCGGTGAAACGCATTATAAAGCGGATTTTTTCGTTTTTTTGCAAACAAACAGGCAAAATTACTGTTATATTTTGTTTCTTACAGAAAAAATATAAAGAAAAATCGAAAAACCGCTTGAAAGTTAAATCAAACAAGGTGTATAATTATAAAAAGCATTTTCCGATTGCTGTATTTAGGGGAAGGAGAAACAGCCGTGAAGGAAGTTGTAAGAGAAATAGAACCGACAAAAAAGCCGAAAAAAAAGCGTAACATTGTTATCGGCACATTGCTCGGGTTTTTTGCTGTCTATGCTGTTGTTACTCTTATTTCTCAGCAGGTTCAGATAAACCGGAAGCAGTCGGAGCTTTCACAGTTAGAGGATAAGATTCTTATCCAGGAAGTGAAGAACGGCGAGGTTGAAAAGGTGTATAACTCGGACGATAAGGAGAACGAGGAATACATAAGAAGAATAGCGAGAGAAGAGCTTGGCTACGCCGAGCCGGACGAGCGTGTTTTCATAAACATCGCCGGCGAATGACGGTTTAATTAACAGGGGGATTTTTTCTTTATGCGGCTTGAAGTGGGAAGTATTGTTGAGGCCAAGGTTACGGGTATTACTAATTTCGGAGCGTTTGTTGAATTGCCGGAGGGCAAAAAGGGAATGGTGCACATTTCTGAGGTTGCGCCAACCTATGTTGAAAAGATTGCGGATCATTTATCAGTAGGACAGCAGGTTAAGGTTAAGGTGCTGTCGATAGGCGAGGACGGCAAAATCAGCCTTTCTATCAAAAAGGCTATGGAGCGTGAAAAGCCTCAGTTTACCCCAAAAAAGAACCGAACAAGCCAGCAGCCTGCAACGGCGTCAAAGGGGCCGGGCAGCTTTGAATGGCAGCCGAAAAGGAACGACGGCAATTTTGAAGATATGCTGTCACGCTTTAAGCAGACAAGCGACGAGAAAATCTCTGCGCTCAAAAAGGGCGAGGCTGCGCCAAGACGCAGAAAGCCGCAGAAATAATGCAACAATTAAAATAATTTTCAGGAAATTTTACAGGGCTGTCACAGACAGCTCTTTTTTGCGTTATTTTTGGCTGTATTGTAAATTTATGAATAATATATCAAAATGCTATGGAAAATCGTTTTAATTTATGTTACAATATCAATGATTTTATATTTAGTTTGAAAGGAATTTCAGTATGGACGTGTTATTAAAGGTTATTTCTCAGCAGTGGATTTTTATTTTGCTTGCGGGTCTGTTAATCGGCTTTCTTTATCTTGTTAAGGCAAAGCGGCCAAAGGATTTTCAGAAAATTGCTCTGATTGAGCTTGTCGTTTCTATTGCGGCATTAGTGCTGTTTGCACTGTTCGGATTTCCGGATTTGTTCCTGCTTGCGCCGATTATAATAATTTGCTGTGAGCTTTTCGGCTACATAATTACCGGCAAGTGCGTAGGTGTGCTGCTTATTGACTTTTTGCTGATTCAGTTCTTGTGGTTCCTTGAAACCAAAACAATTATTAACTCAAGCTTCAGCCAGATTATATTCTATGTGCTTCAGCTTGTCGCTGCTGTTGCTATCGGAATTCTTATCGACAATCATATCAGAGCGCTTAACAAGGAAAAAAAGCAAAAGATTGCTGCCAACAAGGAGCAGGAAGAATTGCAAAAAAAGAAAATGGATAAGCACGTTGACGAGATTATCTCAAAATACGGCGACGGAAAAAAAGCTGATGACGACACTGATAAAATAGAAGAGCTTGAAGTCAGCGATATTCTGAAGAAATACTCTCTTGACGATGACAGTGATAAATAATTCCTAAATAAAAAGGTCCTCAGCAAAACCGAACAGTCAGCTTGAGCTTATAAAGCTCAACCCTGTATGCAGCTCAATTTTGCTAAAGACCTTTTTTATTACAATAATATTTCAGTTTGACGAATTGTCTGACGCTTCAGTAGCGGCTGATTCAACGGCGGTTGCGGCGGAAGTCTTCTCGGTATCCTCACCTTTAGGGTACTGCATACCGTTGATAAACAGTGTGTCCTCGGTGACATACCAGTGTTCAAAGTCAACGCTTTCTTCGTTTGACGCCCACTCAAAGCTGAGCGGCTCGTCACTGCCGTAAACGCTGAGAGTTATTGAATTATCATCCTTTATTTTGTATTCTCCTGCCATACCGCCGATTATGCAGGTGCTGTCATCATAAAACTCGCACCATGTTTGATTGCGGTATTCCCAGTTGCCAAGAATAAGCTCTGACGGAGCCTTGGCTTGATTGCCCGAACATCCGACAATTGTAAGGCATAAAAGCACAGCAGGAAGAAAGGCTTTAAAAATTTTAAATGGCTTCATTTTTATTCGCTCCTATAAAATACTAATTATGAGTTCTGTTAATTTAATAGTATAATCAGCAGGAATTTATGTCAACAAAATTTTTGTTAACATTTTATTTTAAATCACCTTGTTAATTTTAACGAATAATAACGGATAATAAGTCGAAAATTTTCATTGATTTTTTTCGTGATTTCAGTTAAAATATTATGATGGTGATAGTTATGAAAAGCGTTTTGGTAATATCAAGAACGGATGCGCTTGCAGCTCCGCTAAAGGAGCTTATGCAATCCGAGGGATATAGCGACGTAAGCACAGCTTGCAGCACACAGCAGGCAAAAGCTCTTATGCGTGAGCGCAGCTTTGATGTTGTTATTATCAATACGCCTATTCTCGACGGCGGCGGAATAGATTTGTCCGTCGAGCTTGTAAGCTGTTCCCGTTCAGGTGTTTTTGTCCTGATGAAAAGCGACGTTTACGAAAAATGCTGTGATGCCGTTGAAGAAAAGGGTGTTTTTGCAATGCAAAAGCCGCTTAACCGTGCAGTGTTTCATCAATGCCTGAAAATATGGGAAATTTCCAAAAATCGGCTTTTTAGCCTTGAGAGTGAAAATCTTCAGCTAAAGCACAAGGTGGAGGAAATGAAAGTAATTAACCGTGCAAAATGTACTCTGATGCAGTGCCTTACTATGAGTGAACAGCAGGCGCACCGCTATATTGAAAAGCAGGCTATGGATATGCGCATAAGCCGCTTTCAGGTGGCGCAGAGAGTGCTAAGCACATATGAGCTTTAAGCTATAACTAACTTTTGTGAAAGGATTTGATTGCATGAGCCAAAAGGCGTATCTGATACTTGAAAACGGCAAAACCTTTGAGGGCATTGGCTTTGGTGCCCGTAAAGAGGCTGTTGGAGAGCTTGTTTTTACAACTGCTATGACAGGATATCTTGAAACACTAACTGACCCAAGCTACTATGGTCAGGTAGTTATTCAAACATTCCCTTTAATCGGAAATTACGGGGTAATTCCCTCTGATTTTGAGAGTAAGCATCCTGCGCTTAAAGCATATATTGTTAGAAACAGGTGTCAAGAGCCGTCCAACTTCCGTTGCGAGGGTCTGCTTGACACTTTTTTAAAAAACGAGGATATACCGGGAATATATAACCTTGACACAAGAGCAATCACAAGGATTGTTCGTGAATACGGCGTAATGAACTGCAAGGTAACCTATACTCTTGATAATCTCGAAAGTGATATTGAGGAGATTAAGAAGTACAGAGTAACAAACGCCGTTACTTCTGTAACTCCGAACGAGAGGCAGGAGCTTAAGGCGGAAAATCCTGAACACAATGTTGTGCTGTGGGACTTCGGCGCAAAGGGCAATATTGCAAGAGAGCTTGTTAAGCGTGGCTGCAATGTTACAATCGTTCCTGCGTCAACTACTGCTGATGAAATTCTTTCTCTCAATCCGGACGGAATAATGCTTTCAAACGGACCGGGAGATCCACAGGAGAATACAGGAGTAATTTCGGAGCTTAAGAAGCTTTGTGAGAAAAAGCTGCCTACCTTTGGCATCTGCTTGGGACATCAGCTTCTGGCTATGTCACAGGGAGCAAAAACACAAAAGCTTAAATACGGACACAGAGGAGCAAACCAGCCGGCAACCGAGACTGCCACAGGCAGAGTTTACATCACAAGCCAGAACCACGGTTACGCTGTAATGAGCGACACCCTTCCGGCAAACGCTGTTGAGAGCTTTAAAAACGGCAACGACGGCACCTGCGAGGGGGTAAGCTACACCGATATGCCTGCATTCTCTGTTCAGTTCCACCCAGAGGCATGCGGCGGTCCTCTTGACACTGCGTTCCTGTTTGATAAGTTCATTTCAATGATGGAGAAATAAAACAGAATAATTATATTATTACGTCTTTTGAAAGGAATGTGACAAATGCCACTTAATAAGGATATTAAACGTGTAATGGTAATCGGCTCCGGCCCTATTGTTATTGGACAGGCTGCTGAATTTGACTACGCAGGAACACAGGCTTGCCGTGCGCTTAAAGAAGAGGGTCTTGAGGTAATCCTCATCAACTCGAACCCTGCTACAATAATGACAGACAATGCAATGGCAGACAAGATTTACATTGAGCCTTTGAATCTTGAAACTGTTAAAAGAATTATAAAGAAAGAAAAGCCGGACAGCCTTTTGTCAACACTTGGCGGACAAACAGGTCTTACTCTTTCAATGCAGCTTGCAAAGGAAGGCTTCCTTGAGAAGGAGGGAGTTCGTTTGCTTGGTGCAGATCCGGAAACAATTGACAAGGCAGAGGACAGACAGATGTTCAAGGACACAATGGAGTCCATAGGTCAGCCTGTTATTCCGTCGAAGGTTGTTAATGATGTTGAATCTGCTGTTGATTTTGCAAAGGAAATAGGCTACCCTGTTATTATCCGTCCTGCTTTTACACTTGGCGGTACAGGCGGCGGTATTGTAAACAATGAGGAGGAGCTTCGTGAGATTACGGCAAACGGCCTTGAGCTTTCGCCGATTACTCAGGTGCTTGTTGAGCGCTGCATAGCCGGATGGAAGGAAATTGAATTTGAGGTTATGCGTGACAGCAAGGGTAACGTAATCACCGTCTGCTCAATGGAGAATTTTGACCCTGTCGGAGTTCATACAGGCGACAGTATTGTTATTGCTCCTACCGTTACGCTTTCAGATAAAGAGTATCAGATGCTCAGAAGCGCATCTCTTGATATTATCTCGGCTCTCGGCGTAGAGGGCGGCTGTAACTGCCAGTTTGCGCTCAATCCTGAAAGCTTTGAGTATGCCGTTATTGAGGTTAATCCGAGAGTATCACGTTCTTCGGCTCTTGCTTCAAAGGCAACAGGCTACCCGATTGCAAAGGTATCGGCTAAAATAGCAATCGGATATACACTTGACGAAATCAAAAACGCCGTTACGGGTACAACCTATGCTTGCTTTGAGCCGGCTCTTGACTATGTTGTTGTTAAGTTCCCGAAATGGCCGTTTGATAAATTTGTTTATGCTAAGAGAACACTCGGTACTCAGATGAAGGCAACCGGAGAGGTTATGTCAATAGCTCCGACCTTTGAGCAGGCTATAATGAAGGCTGTAAGAGGCGCTGAAATTTCTCTTAAAACCTTAGACCACGAGAAGTTTATTAATATGTCGGTTGAAAATCTCAGAAAACGCCTTGAAATCTGCGACGACGAAAGACTATTCTGTGTGTTCTCAGCTCTCAAAAAAGGAATTACCGTTGATGAAATCCACAAAATCACACTGATTGACGAGTGGTTCCTTAATAAGCTTTTGAATATTATCAACCTTGAAAATGAGCTTGCAAAGGGCGAGCTTACAGACGAGCTTTATATGCAGGCTAAGCATATGGGCTTCCTTGATGAGTCTATCAAAAAGATAAGCGGCTGTGAGATTAACAATCCTGCTCTTCCTGTTTATAAAATGGTTGACACCTGTGCCGCAGAATTCAAAGCTGAAACACCTTACTTCTACTCCACTTTTGACAGTGAGAATGAAGCCGAGGAGTTTATTGAGGAGACAAACGACGGCAAAAAGACAATTATCGTTTTTGGTTCAGGTCCTATCAGAATCGGTCAGGGTATTGAATTCGACTATGCCTCTGTTCATTGCGTATGGGCGCTTAAACAGGCAGGCTTTGATGTAGTTATAGTGAACAATAACCCTGAAACTGTTTCAACTGACTTCGACACAGCTGACAGACTTTATTTTGAGCCGCTTACTAACGAGGACGTTATGGGCGTTATCAACACCGAAAAGCCATATGGTGTTGTAGTTGCCTTTGGCGGTCAGACAGCTATAAAGCTGACAAGCTATTTAAGCTCACAGGGCGTAAATATTCTCGGAACATCTGCCGACAGCATTGATATGGCGGAGGACAGAGAGCGTTTTGACGAGCTTCTTGAAAAACACCACATCAAGCGTCCTCAGGGCTTTACCGTAATGACAACCGAGGAAGCACTCGACGTTGCCGACAAAATTGGCTACCCTGTACTTATGCGTCCGTCATATGTACTTGGCGGTCAGAATATGATTATCGCTTATAACAGCGACGATATTATAGAATATATGGCAATTATCCTGTCGCAGAATATTGAAAACCCAATCCTCATCGACAAATACCTTATGGGTACTGAGATTGAGATTGACGCTATCTGCGACGGCGAAGATATACTTATTCCGGGTATTATGGAGCATATTGAAAGAGCCGGAGTACATTCGGGCGACTCAATAGCCGTATATCCTGCATGGAATATCAGCGATGAAATGACAAAGCGCATTGTTAAAAGCTCCAAGGATTTGGCGCTTTCACTTAACACAAAGGGTCTTGTTAATATTCAGTACCTTATCTACAAAGGTGACCTTTATGTTATTGAGGTTAACCCACGTTCTTCAAGAACAATTCCTTACATCAGCAAGGTAACAGGCGTTCCTATGGTTGATTTGGCTACAAAGGCTATGCTCGGCGAAAAACTCAGTGATATGGGCTACGGCACCGGACTTTATAAGAAATCACCTTATATAGCCGTTAAAGTTCCTGTATTCTCATTTGAGAAGCTTATCAATGTTGATAACCATTTGGGACCGGAAATGAAGTCAACCGGTGAGGTTCTGGGTGTTGCCGGAACACTTGAGGAGGCACTGTATAAGGGCCTTGTCGGTGCAGGCTACAAGATGACAAAGTCGGGCGGCGTTCTTATAACAGTTAGAAATTCAGACAAAAGCGAAATCGGTGACCTTGCCAAAAAATATCAGGAGCTTGGCTTTGAGCTTTACGCAACTAAGGGTACTGCCGAGGTGCTTAAGACCTACGGCATAAAGGCTCATGTTGTAAACAAAATTCATGAGGCTGACGAAAACACCTTAACACTTATTGAAAGCGGAAAAATCAGTTATGTTATTTCAACCTCGTCTAAGGGAAGAATCCCCTCACGTGACAGCGTTAAGATTCGCCGTAAGACTGTTGAAAGAAACATTCCGTGTCTTACATCTCTCGACACGGCAAACGCACTTGCAGAGTGCCTTAAGAGCAGATATTCACCAAGCAACACAGAGCTTGTTGACATTAACCATATGAGGAGAGATAAAGTGAAGTATAATTTTACTAAGATGCATGGCTGTGGCAATGACTACATCTATTTTAACTGCTTTGACGAAATGATAAACAACCCTGAAGGGCTCAGCGTTCGTCTATCTGACAGACGTTACGGAATCGGCGGCGACGGTATTATTCTTATCTGCAGGTCTGATGTTGCAGACGCAAAGATGAGAATGTTCAATCTTGACGGTTCTGAAGGTAAAATGTGCGGCAACGGTATTCGCTGCGTTGGCAAGTTCCTTTACGATCACAACCTTGTTGATACAAGCAAGGATACAGTTTCTGTTGAAACCTTAAGCGGCATAAAGACCCTTACAGTTTACAAGCAGGACAACGAGGTTAAGAGCCTGCGTGTTGATATGGGCAAGGCGGAGCTTAACCCGAAAAATATACCTGTTGCTATGGATAAGGATAAGATTGTAAACGAGCCTGTAACTATCGACGGCAATGATTACAACATCACTTGTGTTTCAATGGGAAATCCACACTGTGTTGTATTTATGGATGATATAGACGGTCTTGACATTGAGAAGGTAGGTCCGAAGTTTGAGTTCGACCTGCTTTTCCCTGAGAGGGTAAATACAGAGTTCGTAAGCGTAATTGACAACCATACAATCAGAATGAGAGTATGGGAGAGAGGCAGCGGCGAAACATGGGCTTGCGGTACAGGTGCCTGCGCTGTTGCTGTTGCGGCTGTTGAAAACGGCTTCTGCCCGAAGGGTGAGGACATTACAATTAAGCTTAAGGGCGGCGACCTTGTAATAAACTACACGGATGAAACAGTATTTATGACAGGCGCTGCAGAGCGTGTATTTGACGGAACAATAGAGCTTTAATTAACTGAAATACAGAAAAATAATTGAATAAGTGCCGCCCATAAGCAATTGGCGGCACAAGCTTGTTAATAAAGAAAGGAAAGTTTGGGGAATGACTAAATATATATTTGTAACAGGCGGAGTTGTGTCGGGTCTTGGCAAGGGAATTACAGCCGCTTCACTCGGACGACTTTTAAAGGCAAGAGGCTATAAGATAGCGGCTCAGAAGCTTGACCCGTATATCAATGTTGATCCGGGTACAATGAGTCCGTTCCAGCACGGTGAGGTTTATGTAACAGAGGATGGAGCCGAAACCGACCTCGACCTTGGCCACTATGAACGTTTTATCGACGAAAACCTCAACAAATATTCAAACCTCACAACAGGCAAGGTTTACTCCAACGTTCTTGAAAAGGAGAGAGCAGGAGATTATCTTGGTGAAACAGTTCAGGTAATACCACACATCACAAATGAAATCAAAAACTTCATCTTTAACGTAGGTAAAAAATCAAATGCCGACATCGTTATAACAGAAATCGGCGGTACAGTAGGCGATATTGAAAGTCAGCCATTTTTGGAGGCTATCCGTCAGGTATCTCTTGAGGTAGGACAGGAAAACTGCATCTTCATTCACGTTACTCTTGTACCGTATATTAAAGGCTCTGAGGAGCATAAATCAAAGCCCACTCAACATTCTGTTAAGGAGCTTCGCTCACTCGGTATTAACCCTGACATTATCGTGCTTCGCTGTGACGAACCGCTTGAGGAGAGCATATTCAAGAAAATTGCGCTTTTCTGCAATGTTAAGCCTGACTGCGTAATTGAGAACATAACTCTTCCTGTTCTCTATCAGGCTCCGCTTATGCTTGAGAAAAACAATTTTTCAGATATTGTTTGCCGTGAGCTTAACCTTGACAGCAAGCCAGGCGATATGTCAGAGTGGCTTGAAATGCTTAACAGAATAGAGTCAAGAAACAAAGAGGTTAAAATTGCTCTTGTCGGCAAGTATGTTCAGCTTCACGACGCTTACCTTTCTGTTGCAGAGGCGCTTCACCATGCAGGTTATGAAAATGCTGCTCATGTTGAAATTAAGTGGGTTGACGCAGAGCTTGTAACAGCATACACAGTAGAGGATTTACTTGGCGATTGTGACGGAATTCTTGTACCGGGTGGTTTCGGTGACAGAGGCGTTGACGGCAAAATTACAGCTGCAAAGTACGCAAGAGTGAACAACGTACCGTATCTTGGAATTTGCCTTGGTATGCAGACAGCAGTTATCGAGTTCGCAAGAGATGTGCTCAAATATGAAGACGCAAACAGCGGTGAATTTAACCCGAAGAGCGAGAACAAGGTTATTGACCTTATGCCCGACCAGCTCGGCGTTGTTGATATGGGCGGCACAATGCGTCTTGGCGCATACCCTTGTAAAATTAAGGCAGGCAGTAAAATGTCGCAGGCTTACGGCAAGAGCGAAATTGCTGAGCGTCACCGCCACCGCTATGAGTTTAACAACGAGTACCGTGACGAATTTGAGCAGAATGGTATGATGGTAACGGGTACTTCCCCGAACGGTATGCTCGTAGAGGCTGTTGAAATTCCGTCAAACAGATTCTACATAGGTGTTCAGTATCATCCGGAATTCAAGAGCAGACCAAACCACGCTCACCCATTATTCAGAGAGTTTGTTAAGGCTTCAATCGAAAACAAGGGCTGAGTTTTTTAGAAATTACGATTTAGAAAGGGAGAAATATTATGCCATACATTAACGAAAACTTTTTAAAGCTTGAGAAAAACTACCTTTTTATCAACATCGCGAAAAAGATAAACGAGTTTATTGCAAACAACCCCGATAAGAAGGACAATATCATAAGAATGGGTATTGGCGACGTTACCCTTCCGCTTGCACCGTGTGTTGTAGAGGCTGTAAAAAAAGGCGTTGAAGAGATGGGCGTTAAGGAAACCTTCAAAGGCTACGAGGACAGCGGCACAGGCTATGACTTTTTAAAGGAAGCGGTTTCCGGCTACTACAAGAGCTTTGGAGTTGACGTACCGGCTGACGATATAAGAATCAGTGATGGCGCAAAGTCAGACTGCGGCAACATAGTTGATATTTTCAGCGACAAAAACACAGTACTTATCTCAGATCCTGCTTACCCGGTTTATGTTGATTCAAACCTTATGAGCGGCAGAGAGGTAATCTATATTGACTCAACGCAGGAAACAGGCTTCAACGCCGTTCCTGACCCGAACATCCATGCCGACTTAATCTATCTCTGCTCACCGAACAACCCGACAGGTGCAGCTTTTACAACTGCACAGCTTAAGGCTTGGGTTGATTATGCGCTTGATAATAAGGCTATAATAATCTATGATGCAGCTTACGAGGCATTTATTACAGAGGAAGATGTTTCGAGAAGTATTTATGCAATTGAGGGTTCAAAGAAGTGTGCTATTGAAATCTGCTCACTTTCAAAAACAGCAGGTTTTACAGGTCTTCGCTGCGGCTACACAGTGGTTCCGAAGGAGCTTGAGGTTGTAGCTGAGGACGGAACTGTTGTCAATGTTTCACAGATTTGGGGCAGAAGACAAGGTTCAAAGTTCAACGGCGTTTCTTATCCTGTTCAGTGCGGTGCAGCAGCAGTGTTCTCTGAGGAGGGTCAGAAGCAGTGTGCTGAAAACCTTGAGTATTACAAGGAGAACGCAAGAATCATTGCAAAAACCTTTGACGAGCTTGGCATTTGGTATTCAGGCGGTAAAAACTCGCCGTATATTTGGCTCAAGTGCCCGAACGGTATGGGTTCATGGGAGTTCTTTGACTATCTTCTTACTGAGGCTAATGTTGTCGGAACACCGGGCGCAGGCTTTGGCAAGAACGGCGAAGGCTACTTCAGACTAACCTCCTTTGGTGACCGTGACAAAACTATTGAGGCAATGGCAAGAATAAAGAAGCTTCTCACAAAATAAGAATATACAATAAGAATAAAAAGGAGGACGAAAAATGGCAAAGCAGAAATCTGCATTTCCAACCTATAAGGGCAGACCGCTTGTTCGTGTCGGAAACGATCTGTATTACGGCAATATGGACGAAAAATATGTTATTCGCCTTCAGGTTAAATCGACTAAAAAAGTTAACGACCTTGATGTGGCAGAAAAGGTTACGGTTCAGCTTATGTGTACTGACCCCGACCTTCCGCCGAGAAAGCAGGTTGTAAAGACGAGCGAGAAAAAAGGTCTTTATCTTGCAATGGATATAGGCGAGATTTGGCTTAACCGTGCTTTAGGCTAATACTCATACAAAATCCAAACAAAACCCCGTGAATTTCCACGGGGTTTTTCTTGCAAAATAGGCTCTGAGGTAATATAATATTCATATATTGTCTTTTTTGAATGAGGTGTATATTATTATGAAAATCGTTGTTCTTGCAGGAGGACTCAGCACTGAGAGAGATGTGTCCATTACATCCGGTTGTCTTGTGTCTGAGGCTCTTAGAAAAATGGGACACAAGGTTGTTTTGCTTGATGTATTTATGGGATACGAGCAGGACGAATGTGATATAGAAAAGCTTTTTGAAAGCAATTACAGCTTTACAACTAATGCTCCTATCGGAAACACTGTTCCCGATGTTGCAAAAATTAAGGCAAGCCGCAAGGATAAGTCTGACCGCTTTCTTGGGCAGAATGTTGAGGAAATATGCAAAAGTGCCGATATAACCTTTTTGGCTTTGCACGGCGATGTGGGGGAAAACGGCAAGCTTCAGGCAACTTTGGATCTCCTCGGAATTAAATATACAGGCTCAGGCAGTCTTGGCAGTGCCTTGGCTATGGATAAGGGAATATCAAAGAGCATTTTTCTTTACAACAATGTTCCTACTCCGACCGGCAGCGTCTTTTCAAAGGCTGATTTACAAAGCGGCAGAGTTGACGAGTGGGACTGTTTTCCATGCGTTGTTAAGCCTTGTTCGGGCGGAAGCAGCGTCGGTGTTTCAATAGTTAGCGACCGTGATGAGTACAAAGCTGCAATGCAAGAGGCGTTTAAGTACGAGGACGAGGTTTTGGTTGAGCAGTTTGTTAAGGGCAGAGAGCTGTCGGTAGGTCTTATTGACGGTAAAGCACTGCCTATTATCGAAATTGTTCCGAAGCAGGGCTTTTACGATTATGTGAATAAATATCAGCCGGGCAGCACAGATGAATTCTGCCCAGCCGACATTTGTCCGGAGATAACGCAGAAAATTCAGCGTGAAGCTGAGCATGCATACAAGGCTCTGAAGCTTGACGCTTATGCAAGAATAGATTTTATCCTCTGTGCGGACAACAGCTTTTATTGCCTTGAAGCAAATACTCTGCCGGGTATGACCCCGACAAGCCTTTTGCCGCAGGAGGCGGCTGCAGTCGGCATTGATTACCCGGAGCTTTGCGACAAGCTTGCAAAAATTTCTCTTGAAAAATACAACTGATTGGAGCGAAGCAATGAATACCTTTACAATTAATGACATTCTCAGTTCCTGCGGTGGACGGTATGTCGGCGATGAAAGCCTTAAGCAGACTGAGGTTTCTACTATCGTCACTGACAGTCGCAAGGTTACAAACGGCGCCTGCTTTGCAGCTATCAAGGGTGAGCGCAGTGACGGACACGCATACATTGAGCAGTGCTTTGATAACGGCGCGGTCTGTGCAATATGCGAGGATGAGCCGGAAAATCCGTCAAAGCCATGCATTGTAGTTAAGTCAACACTTGTTGCTCTGAAGCAGGCGGCTGAATATTACCGTTCTCAGTTTGACATTCCTGTTATCGGAATTACGGGCAGCGTTGGCAAAACCTCAACTAAGGAGATGGTTGCCGCTGTTTTGTCGCAGAAATTTAATGTTCACAAGACGCAGGGCAATTTTAATAACGAGCTTGGAGTGCCGATTACGCTGTTCGGCTTGAATGAGAGCCACACTGCGGCTGTTGTTGAAATGGGAATTTCCGACTTCGGCGAGATGACCCGTCTTGCAAAAATGGTAAGACCGACTCACTGCATAATTACCAATATCGGTAATTGTCATCTTGAAAATCTGCGTGACCGTGACGGCGTTTTGGCGGCGAAAACAGAGGTTTTTGATTATATGACCGGCAACCGTGAAATTTTCTTAAACGGAGATGACGATAAGCTTGCAACCCAAAAGGACAGAGAGGGTATAGATCCGGTATATTTTGGAATTAATACATCTAATGAGTATTACGCTGAGGACGTTCAGAACAACGGTGCAGACGGCGTAAGCTGTACGCTTGTGCATGGGGAAAGAAAAATTTCTGTTCACATTGATGCGATAGGAACATATATGGTTTCAAACGCTCTTGCGGCTTTTGCCGTCGGAGAAAGCCTTGGAATGACTGACGAGGAGATAGCAAAGGGTGTTGCAGGCTACAAAACGGTCGGCAGCCGTGATAACCTGATTAAAACAGGAAGAATTAATATAATTGATGACTGCTACAACGCTAACCCAAACTCTGTTATGGGTGCGATTGATACCCTTATGAATTTCAAAGGCAGGCGTGTGTGTATTCTTGGAGATATGAAGGAGCTTGGTGAAAACGAGCTTGAGCTTCATAAAAAGGTAGGTAAATACGCAAAGGAAAAAGGCGTTGAGCTTTTGGCGGCGGTAGGGCCTCTTGCTGAAAAAATAAAGGACGGTTTTGGCGAGGGTGCGCTCTGGTACAACACTGTGGAAGAGCTTGTTGAAAGCTTAGACGGTATTATCAAGGATGGCGACAGTATACTTGTTAAGGCGTCAAGAGCAATGAAGCTTGAGCGTGTTGTTGACGCTTTAAAAAATAAATTTATGAGGTTGAAATAATGGAAAAGAAAAGAAGCACTTTTACCGGCAGAATCGGGTTTGTCCTTGCAGCGGCAGGCTCGGCAGTCGGACTTGGTAATATCTGGCGATTTCCATATCTTGCAGCTAAGTACGGCGGCGGAACATTTTTGATTGTGTACATCATACTTGCAATTTCCTTTGGCTTTGCGCTGATGGTGACAGAAATTGCGATAGGCAGAAAAACAGGTCTTAGCGTTATAGGTGCATACAAAAAGCTTGATAAACGTTTTTCACTTCTCGGTTGGCTTGCGGCGGCTGTACCGATAATTATTTTCCCGTATTACTGCGTTATCGGAGGTTGGGTAACAAAATACGGCGTAACATTTGCAACAAATCAGATGAACGCTGCGGCACAGGACGGATATTTCGGAAGCTTTATCTCAAACACATGGGAGCCGCTCGGTTGGTTTGCTTTGTTTATCGCCCTGACTGCGCTTATAGTACTGCTTGGTGTTAAGGACGGCATTGAGAGGGCAAGTAAAATTCTTATGCCGCTTCTTGTTGTAATGACAATCGGTATATGTATTTTCGTTATGTGTCAGCCCGGAGCGCTTGACGGTGTGCTTTATTACTTCACACCAACGCTTGATGGACTTAATGTAAATATGATTTTGGCGGCTCTCGGTCAGCTTTTCTACTCAATGTCGCTTGCAATGGGCATTATGATAACCTACGGCTCATATATGAAGAAGGACGTTGATATTGAAAAATCAGCAAAACAGATTGAAATATTTGACATTGGCATTGCTGTTCTTGCCGGCTTGATGATTGTTCCGTCTGTGTTCGTTTTTTCAGGCGGAGATTTGTCAAAGCTTCAGGCAGGACCATCGCTTATGTTTATAACACTCCCGCAGGTTTTCCAAAACATGTGGGGAGGTCAGTTTGTAGGAACTCTATTCTTTGTGCTTGTGCTGTTTGCTGCGCTCACATCATCCGTTTCTCTGATGGAAACTATTGTTTCAATTATCACAGACAAAACGAAGCTTAAAAGACAGGCTGTATGTCTTATTGTCCTTGTATGTGCGCTTTTGGTTGGCATTCCGTCCTCGCTCGGCTTTGGCATTTGGAGCGACTTCACTATTTTAGGAATGTCGATTCTCGACTTCTTCGATTTCATAAGCAACAGCGTTATGATGCCGATTGTCGCTTTGTTTACTTGCTTGCTTGTAGGCTACTTTGTAGGTGTAAAGACAATAGGCGACGAGGTAAAACTCTCTTCAAAATTCAAGCGTGAGAAAATGTATAATATTATCACAAAGTATATTGCACCGATTTTTATCCTTGCAATTCTGATAAGCTCAGTGCTGAATTCAATGGGAGTAATCAAATTATAATATTAATACCGATGGAGGTATCGTATGTATAGCAACTGGGAGGAGCTTAAAAGCGATTGCTTAGCCTGCCGCCGATGCGGACTTTGCGAAACAAGAAATAATGTTGTTGTTGGCGTTGGCAATCCGAATTCCAAGGTTCTCTTTATTGGGGAAGGCCCCGGACAAAACGAGGATTTGCAGGGTGAACCGTTTGTAGGCAGAGGCGGAAAGCTGCTTGATAAAATGCTTGCGGCTGTTTATCTCGACAGAAAAAAGAACATCTATATTGCAAACATAGTAAAGTGCCGTCCTCCGCAAAATCGTGACCCGTTACCGGAGGAGCAGGAGCAGTGCAATATGTGGCTTAAGGCTCAGATTGAACTGATAAAGCCTAAGATTATTGTATGCCTTGGCAGAATATCGGCTATGAAGATGTTTAAGCCCGATATAAAGATAACAAAGGAGCATGGGCAGTTCTTTGAAAAGGACGGAATACTCTATATGGCTACGCTGCATCCGGCTGCGCTTTTGAGAAATCCGAACAACAAACCGGCGGCGTTTCAGGATTTTTTGAATTTACAGCAGAAAATTATGGAGCTTTGCCCTGAAACCTACGAAACAGAATAATTTTTAACACGGACTGCGGTTTTAATTTGTTTGCCGCAGTCCGTTTTTAGTTTTTTAAAAGTTTTTTATTCTCTGCCTGTCTTTGCTTATTTTCGACACAGCAGTGCGAATATAATTAACAGTAATCGCCGTATTAATGCTATGTTGGAATATTGCACAATACTCAAAAGCTTATAAAAGTAAAAATTTTATATTATCACGATAAAATTATGCAAAAAAATAAAAAAACTATTGAATTTTAATCAAAATCTTGTTATTATATAATAGAAAGATAAGGTAGATTGAACAAAGTGTATCTTTGCTGTTTCTACCGTAAAAAAACAAAAATACATAAGGAAGGAGAACATGAACATGGCTAATGAGATATATGAGGCTATGTCCATCGAAGCAGAAAAAGAAAAGGAGCTTTTTCTGTCTGGCAAAAGCACCACCGCTTATAAATATATGGGAGCTCACAGGGGAGTAAACCCGGACGGCTACGAGGGAGTAATCTTTCGTGTTTGGGCGCCAAATGCTCTTACAGTTTCGGTTGTCGGCGATTTTAACAACTGGAACAATATGGCGGACTATATGACCAAAATTGACGAAAGAGGCATTTGGGAGTGTTTTATCGGAAATGTAAAGCAGTATGACTGTTACAAGTACTGTGTTGAAACACCGTGGTTTGAAAAGCTTTACAAGTCTGACCCGTATGCATTCCATACCCAGACTCGTCCTGACAACGCTTCAAAATTCTATGATTTTTCCGATTTCAATTGGGAAGACGGCGAATTTGAGGAACAGCTCAAGCACAATAACAAGGGCGTAGAAAGTCCGATGAATATTTACGAGATTCATGCAGGCTCCTGGAAACTCCGCTCAGACGGCGAAAGACTCAGCTATTATGAGCTGGCAAGAGAGCTTGTACCTTACGTTAAGGAAATGGGCTATACACATATTGAGCTTATGCCTATAACCGAGTATCCGTATGACGGCTCTTGGGGCTATCAGGTAACCGGATACTATGCGCCTACATCTCGTTACGGCACACCGGACGACTTCAAGAGCTTTGTAAACGAGTGCCATAAGGCAGGCATACAAGTTATCCTTGACTGGGTTCCGGCTCACTTCCCACGTGACGCTCATGGTCTTGCACGCTTTGACGGTACATGCTGCTATGAATATGCAGATACAAGAAAGGGAGAGCATAAGGAGTGGGGAACACTTGTGTTCGATTACAGCCGCTATGAGGTTAAGAGTTTCCTTACTTCGAGTGCAAACTTCTGGCTCAACGAATATCATATTGACGGCATCAGAGTTGACGCTGTTGCTTCAATGCTTTATCTTGACTATAACCGCCGTGACGGCGAGTGGGTTGCCAACATGTACGGTGGCAAGGAGCATCTTGAGGCTGTTGACTTCTTGCACCAGCTCAATCACGGCATACAGGAAAACCTTCCCGGTAAATATATGATAGCAGAGGAATCAACATCATGGCCGATGGTATCAAGACCAACAGAGGACGGCGGACTTGGATTTAACTATAAATGGAATATGGGTTGGATGAACGATATGCTTCATTATATGTCGCTCGACCCGATTTATCGCCCGTTCCATCACGATGCTCTTACCTTTAGCTTTTTCTATGCATTCTCCGAGAACTTCCTGCTGCCGATTTCGCACGATGAGGTTGTTTACGGAAAATGCTCGCTTATCAATAAAATGCCCGGCGACTATGATTTGAAATTTAAGGGAGTCCGTGCTTTCCTTGCATATATGATGATTCACCCTGGCAAAAAGCTTACATTTATGGGCACTGAAATCGGTCAGTTTGATGAATGGGATTCTACAAGCCAGCTTCAATGGAATCTGCTTGAGTTCCCAAGACATCAGCAGCTACAATACTTTATTAAGGAAATTAACCGCTTCTATCTTGAAAATCCGCCTCTTTATGAGGTTGACTTCTCTTGGGAAGGCTTCCAGTGGATTCACCACAATGACTACACTCAGAGCGTTATTGCGTTCCAGCGTATTGACAAAAGCGGCGAGAGAATTATTGGCGTTTGCAATTTCCAGCCCATGCTTCGTGAGAATTATGCTATCGGCGTTCCGCAAAACGGTATTTACGCCGAAGTATTCAATACCGACGATGAGCGCTTTGGCGGTTCAGGCATTACAAACGGACAGCATATTGATTCAAACGGCGAGGAAATGCACGACCTTGACCAGTCAATTATGCTTACACTTCCTCCGATGTCTGTTATGTACTTTAAGTGCATAGAGAAAAAGCCGCCAAGACCAAAGAAGAAAAAGACCACAGGGGTTAAAAAGGCTTCAGATAAGGCAGACGCAAAGGATGCTGCTGAAACCAAGACAAAGAAAACAACTAAGACAACTAAAACAACCAAAACTGCAAAGACAACTAAAAAGGCAAAAGCAGAAGAAACACCGAATGAGGAAAGCAAAACAGAAGAATAAATGATTATATTTTCCGATTGCTTTTTCTAAAAATATATATTATTATTTATTTGCACTTGTCTTTAGTTGTGAAATATAAGGAGGTAAACAAACAATGCAGAACTATCCTAAGCAGGAAGTAGTTGCTATGCTGCTGGCAGGTGGACAGGGAAGCAGGCTGGGCGTTTTAACGCAAAACATTGCAAAGCCTGCAGTTCCTTTCGGCGGCAAGTATAGGATAATAGATTTTCCGCTTTCCAACTGTGTAAACTCCGGCATTGATGAGGTCGGTGTGCTTACACAGTATCAGCCGCTCGTTTTAAATGAGTATATAGGCACAGGTCAGCCGTGGGACCTTGACGGCATTTTTGAGGGCGTTCATTGCTTAAGTCCATATCAGCAGATTAATGGTGCGGCGTGGTATTCCGGTACTGCAAACGCAATTTACCAGAATATCAACTATATAGACCGTTACAGACCTGAATATGTTGTTATTCTTTCCGGTGACCATATCTACAAGATGGACTACTCAAAGATGATCGCTGAGCACAAGAAGAATAAAGCTGACTGCACAATTGCGTCAATTGAGGTTCCTCTTGCAGAGGCATCTCGTTTTGGTATTCTAAATACCAACCCTGACGGCTCAATTTATGAATTTGATGAAAAGCCTGCTGTTCCAAAGAGTACAAATGCTTCTATGGGTATATATGTGTTCACATGGAGCAAGCTGCGCAAGTACCTTGTTGAGGACGCTGAAAAGGAAGAATCAAGCCATGACTTTGGTAAGGACGTTCTTCCGACAATGCTTAATGCAGGCGAGAGAATGTTCTCTTACCGATTTGAGGGATATTGGAAGGATGTTGGAACAATCGACAGCCTTTGGGAAGCAAATATGGATTTGCTCGACCCGAATGTTCCTCTCGACTTAAGCGGCGAAAAGGACAAGATTTATTCGAGAAATCCTGTTATGCCACCGCAGTATATTTCACAGACTGCAAAAATTCAGAACGCTCTTGTGGCTGACGGCTGCAACATTTACGGCGAGGTTGAATTCTCCGTATTGTTTGCCGGTGTAACAGTTGGAGTTGGCGCAGTGGTTAAGGATTCAATTATTATGCCGGGCGCTGTTATTGAGGACAACGCTGTTATTCAGTATGCAATAATTGGCGAGAATGCTCATATTGGCAGCGGAGCAGTTGTCGGAAAGCGTCCTGAGGATGTTGAGGATAAGGAGCAATGGGGTATTGCCGTTGTTGGCGGAAATCTTAAGATTGGTAAAAATGCCGTTGTTGCCGCTAAAAAAATGATTTACAACGATGTAGAGGGGGATTGCGAGTAATGAAAGGAACAAACATTTTAGGATTGGTTTTTCCTAACGTGAACGACATCTGCATTCCTGAGCTTACATCTAAAAGAGCTATTGGCTCAGTTCCGTTCGGCGGAAAGTACAGACTTATTGATTTTACACTTTCAAACTTTGTAAACTACGGTATTGACAATGTTGGTGTTGTTGCCGAGCAGAAATTTGCTTCCCTTATGGATCATCTCGGCACAGGTAAGGCTTGGGATTTGTCAAAGCGCCGTGGCGGTCTTACACTTCTTTCTCCTTACAGTCTTGGCAATGAAAGCTTCAGTACAACAATGGAGTGTATGTATAACGTTAAGGGCTTTATTGAGAAAGCAAATGAGGAGTATGTTCTTATTTCTACAAGCAACACCGTGTTCAACTTTGATTACAGCAAGATGGTTGCCCAGCATACTGATACAAACGCCGATATAACATTTATGTATGTTCACGGCAAGGTTTCCAAAGGAGCTATTGCACCTATTATAATCACAACCGATACCGATAACAAGATTACAGATATGGTTATCAATCCACGTGTAGGAAATCCAAATGAGGCTGAGTGTGATTATCTCTTCTCGTCTGCTTTTATGAAAAAGGAGCTTTTCCTTGACTTGCTTGTTGACTGCGTAAGCAGGAATGCGCTTGATTTCAGACGCAACTTTATTCTTGATAATTTCAAGAAATTAAAAGTTTACGGCTATGAATTTACAGGCTACTATTCGTCTATAACCTCGCTTGATACGTATTTCAAGTCAAATATGTCACTTATGGACCCGCTTGTTAGAGCTGATTTGTTTAATCTGGACAGACCGATTTTCACAAAGGTTCGTGACGATATGCCAAGCAAATACGGACTTGGCTCGTCTGTTAAAAACTCGCTTGTTGCACAGGGCTGCGTAATTGAAGGCGAGGTTGAAAACTGCATTATTTCAAAGGGTGTTCACATTGGCAAGGGAGCCAAGGTTGCAAACTGCATCATAATGCAGGACACAAAAATAGGCGAAAATGCGAGCTTAAGCTATGTTATCTGCGACAAGGATGTTGTTATTAAAAATGAAAGAGCTCTCATGGGCTACGACACCTATCCGATTTATATTGCCAAGGATAATATTGTTTGATTAAATTAGATTGGAGATTATGTTATGAGAGTTCTTTATTGCACAAGTGAATCGAATCCCTTTGCTGGTTCGGGCGGACTTGCCGATGTTGCAGGTGCAGGCTCGCTGCCGAAGGCACTTAAGGAAAAGGGAGTAGACTGCCGAGTTGTAATGCCGCTTTACGGCGATATTCCGTATGCTCTTAAGCAGCAAATGCGTTACAGAACAAACTTCACCGTTCCTGTTGGTTGGAGAAGTCAATACTGCGGCGTGTTCGAGGCATACTACAATGACATTGTGTATTATTTCATAGATAACGAGTATTACTTCAAGCGCAGCGGTCTTTACGGCTTCTATGATGACGCTGAGCGTTTTGCATTCTTCTCAAGAGCTATTATGGAAATGCTGCCGAGGGTTGATTTCCACCCTGATATACTCCAGTGCAATGACTGGCAGACAGCGCTTGTGCCAACCTATTACTATATGTTCTACTGCCATAACCCTTGGTACTATAACATAAAGAGTGTTTTCACAATCCATAACATTCAGTATCAGGGAATGTACGGCTGGGAGGTTAACACCGAGTGCGTTGGTGTTCCCGCTGACAGAACAAAGCTTTTGGAGCAGGACGGTAAGCTCAATTTTGTTAAGGGTGCTATTGAAACCTCAACAAGAGTTACAACAGTAAGCCCGTCCTATGCCGGCGAGATTTTGAATCCGTGGTACTCGCACGGTCTTGATACAATTTTGAGTCGCCGTCAGTACAAGCTTTGCGGTATACTCAATGGTATTGACAACGCAAGCTATAACCCTGAAAACGACATTCAGCTTTACGCCCATTATTCGGTTAATGATTTGAGCGGAAAGGCTGTCTGCAAGAGCGCACTTCAGGAGCGCTTAGGCCTTGAGCGCCGTTGGGAGCCGCCGATTATCGCTATGGTATCAAGATTGGTAAGCCATAAGGGACTTGATCTTGTAAGACTTGCTCTTGATGAGATTATGTGTGACCACGATGTTCAGTTTGTAATTCTTGGTTCAGGCGATAAGGAGTATGAGGACTTCTTCTCATATGCTCACAGTAAATATCCGGGCAGACTTTGCTTCTGTTACGGCTATGTTCCTGAGCTGGCAAGAAAAATTTACTCAGGTTCAGATATTTTCCTAATGCCTTCAAAGAGCGAGCCTTGCGGACTTTCACAGATGATAGCTCTGCGCTACGGCTCAATCCCTGTTGTAAGAGAAACAGGCGGTCTGCGTGACTCAATTCACGACAGTATGGACGGCTACGGAAACGGCTTTACCTTTGCCAAGTACGAGGCTTACGATATGGTTCAGGCTCTTAAGCGTGCTATAAACGGTTATTGGAACAGGGACGGCTGGTCACAGCTTGTTAGACGCGCTATGCAAAGCGACAACAGTTGGGCACGTTCTGCACAGGATTATCTTAATGTTTACACTGACACAGTAGATCACTGGAACTAAGATACGGTATAAATTAATCAAGCAGACGCTCATATTTGGGCGCCTGCTTTGTTCATTGGTCAGTCTTTAGTTTTGCTTATTTATTGCTTGTCCTTTATAATATGCTCCAACAATCCACGGCAGCCCCTTACAATATCGCTGAATGTTATGTCGAAATTCCCCGTGTACCAAGGGTCTGCAATATCACCGCCTGCTTGTGTAAAGTCGAGCAGCTTATATATTTTCTGTTTGTCATCACTTTTTATTATCCGTCGCAGATTTTTCATATTAAGGCTGTCCATAACTATTATATAATCATACCGTTGATAGTCTGATGCTTTAATTTGCACGGCACGCTTACCCTCGCAGGATATTCCGTTTTCACTGAGCTTACGCCTTGTTCCGGTGTGAACAGGGTTTCCTATTTCTTCTGTGCTTGTGGCGGCAGATGAAATATAGAATTCATTGCTAAGTCCCGCTTTATCTACCATATCCTGCATAACAAACTGTGCCATTGGTGAACGGCAGATATTGCCGTGGCACACGAACATAATCTTTGTCATATCAAACCTCCGAATGAAATATCAAAATGAATTTTCATAACTGAGTATATCAAAGTCGGTAAGGTTATTCAACTGTTGTTTGCTGAGTCTTGCTTTACGTTGAAAAAGATAGTATAAGATTTGTTCTTTACAATGGGTGTTTATGAAATTAAATTTACTTAATAGAAAGACGAAATCAGGTTTAAAGTCCTACACGAAAACTAACAACATATTTATAATATATTTACGGAGGTCAAAAATGAATCATATTGAACGTAGAGATAAGGGATTGCCATATATTTCCGATAAAGCAGTATTCGAGCAGCAAAAAATTTGCCGCAAGCTTACGCAGCAGCTTAACACGATTGACCGTTCAGACTTTGAAGGAATCAGCAAAATCGTAAAGGAGCTGTTTGGCAAGTCAGACGGAGCGTTTGTAAATCCGCCTTTTTACTGCGACTATGGCTTTAATATTGAGGTTGGTAAGCATTTGTTTGTAAATTATAACTGTACGATTATTGACGTTGCAAAGGTAATAATCGGCGACAACTGCCTGCTTGCGCCTAATGTTGCAATATACACGGCAGGACACCCTGTTTATCCTGACACAAGAAATACCGGATACGAATACGGCGCAGAGGTTGTTATTGGTGACAATGTCTGGATTGGCGGTAATTCCGTAATCTGCCCCGGCGTGCATATCGGCAGCAATACCGTAATCGGGGCAGGCAGTGTTGTAACAAAGGATATTCCGGATTGGGTAGTTGCGGCAGGAAACCCGTGCAAGGTTATCCGTAAGATAACCGAGTCAGACAAGAATAAATATTTTAAAAATAAAGAGTTTGACGATGAGGCGTGGCAGGACGTACAGCGTATAATTCAAAGCGGCGGTAATTGGTTGCTGTAATTTGTTAAGCGGATTTCTTCTTTGCCGGTAAATGATCAGGAAGATTTTGCTTAGGACGGAATTTATTTCTAACTAAATTCAGCATAAAAAACAACTTTTATTAAACTTGACGTTTTTGCCAATGCACAGCGTTTTATCACCTGATATTAATTGACGATATACACTTTTTATGATAAAGTTACAAAGGTTGAATTTTGACAGAATTTGATGTTGATTTTGTCTAATGCGCTTATCTTTTTCGGCGCATATATTGGGGGAATAAAAATGCTTAAGCATTGCGTGGATACCTTTTGGTATGCCATTATGGGTGGCTTGTGCATCGGTCTTGGAGCAACGGCGTTTCTCTGCACAGAGAACGCTATTTTCGGCTCGGTGCTGATTCCGCTGTTTAGAATAGTTCATAATAAGCTCACAGCATAATAAAAAGGAACGGTTTTCGCCGTTCCTTTTTATGTTCGGTTTAATGTTTTACATACCGTAATATGTAATCTCTTTTTGAAATTGTTAGCTTATATTTATTCCCGTCCAAAATGAAACTTACATAAGAACAATAATATATTTTTTAAGTTACTGTAACGCTGGTTGTAATATTTGATTCTTTGTTCTGAATTTCAACTACGCCGCTGCAAGTCAGTACATATTTTTTTGAGATAAACCGAATGTATCTCTTAGCAGCCTAAGATTATCTCCTGTAATTAAAAATCATCTTATTTTTGTTCTATAAAATATCTCAGCTTTCGCCTATAATCCTTTTTGCATTGCCGCTGAATATTTTTTCAAGCTCATTATCACATAAGCCGAGGTTCATAATATCTTCAATACTATCACCGGCTGTCCACATTGGGTAGTCTGTGCCGAATACAACCCTGTCTGCTCCGTACATCTTTATAAGCTCATTTGCTCTTTTTCTGCCGATGAACATTATTGAGCTTGATGTATCAATATAGCAGTTTGTATCAAGCAGATATTCAGCAGCTAAATCCCACAGCGACCATCCGCCGAAATGTGCGGCAACAACCGTAAGCTTCGGAAAATTTTGGAGTACCCTTTTAAGTCTTTCAGGGTGAGAGTAGGTGTATCGGTAGTCACCGCAGTGCATCAAAACAGGCAGCTTTCCCTGAAGCATATCATAAATCGGGAACATTTTAGGGTCGTCCATATTGAAGTGCTGTGTGTCAGGGTGAAGCTTAACGCCGTGAAGCCCAAGGCGAATTATATCCTCAATATCCTCCTGCGGATTTTCAAGGTCAGGGTGAAGCGTGCCGAAGCCGATAAAGTTTTTGTGTTTCTCACATTCTGCGGCTATAAACTGATTTATGCTCTTAACCTGATGCGGCACGGTTGCAACAGACTGAACAAGAAAGCGGTTCACTCCGTTTTCCTCTCCTTTTTTTTCAAGGTCATCTGCCGTTCCGTTGCAATCTATCCTTATACTGTAAAAATCCCCAATACCTTTAATAGCGTTTTCGGCTATCTTTTCCGGGTAAATATGTGCGTGAAAATCAATAATTTCCATAATCTCAGCTCCTTGAGTTCTATTATATTTTATTGCGGTCAATTTGTAAAGAAAAGTCGTAAATTCGCAGTAAAAAACAGCGCATATAATTGACGGAATTGTGTATATGTGATATAATTCTATATAATAAAGGCGTATTTTCTGTTGCTATAATCTGCTATTTTGCGGTGAATATTCAGATAATACAGCTTGAAATCCGATTTAATAAATTATCAGAAACGAGGTGTTTTTTATGAAGGTTTATGTATGTGTGGGAAGCTCCTGCCACTTAAGAGGTTCTTATGATATCATCAATCTTATGAAGGAAAGTATTGCAAAAAGGCAGCTTGAGGATAAAGTTGAGCTTAGCGCCGCATTTTGTCTTGGAAAATGTACTGACGGTGTGTCGGTGAAGTTTGACGATGAGGTAGTATGCGGAGTGAGCAAGGATAACTTTGATGAAATTTTCAGCGACTATGTATTGAGTAAGATTTGATAAATTAATCGCATATTGCGGGAGTGTAAATTATGACCGATTGCATACAAACAAAAAAATCAAATTGTAAAAACTGCCATAAATGTATCAGAGAGTGTCCTGTAAAGGCAATTCGCTTTCAGGATAACCAGGCATATATATTGAAATCAGAGTGTATTATGTGCGGAAAGTGCTACACAGCCTGTCCGCAAAATGCAAAGGTTATCAGAGATGACCTTCAGTCGGTGCGTGAGCTTGTTAAAAGCGGCGTACCTGTTTACGCCAGTGTTGCTCCGGCTTTTGTTGCCGATTTCAAGGGTGTGAATATCACAGAGCTGGAAAAGGCGCTTAAAAAGCTCGGATTTGCAGGCGCAGCTGAAACCGCAATTGGCGCAACGGTGGTTAAGGATGAATATCAGAGAATTTTGCGCAGCAATGACAGAGAGGTTGTTATCTCATCCTGTTGTCACAGCGTTAATACACTTATTCAGAAATATTACCCAAGCGCTTTGCAGTATCTTGCAAAGGTTCTATCGCCAATGCAGGCGCACTGTACAAAAATAAAAGAGAAGCATCCGGAGGCTAAAACCGTGTTTATCGGTCCTTGTATTGCAAAAAAGGACGAGGCGGATTTGTACCCAGGAATTGTTGACGGGGTTTTGACCTTTATTGAACTTAAACGTTGGATGGACGAAGAGGGCGTTACTCCGGAGCCTACATACGAAAAGGATGACGGAGGCAGAGCAAGACTTTTTCCGACCACAGGCGGAATACTCAGAACAATGACTGAAAAGCCGGAAAATTACAGTTATTTTGCGATTGACGGCGTAGAAAACTGTATATCTGCGCTTGAAGATATAATAGACGGCAAAATAACAAAGTGCTTTATAGAGATGTCGGCTTGTTCGGGAAGCTGTGTAGGCGGTCCTGCTATGAACAAGCAAAGCAACCGTCCTGTTGAGGAATTCCTTGCGGTTGACCGCTATGCCGACAGTAAGGATTTTGAAACCGAGCCAATGGATTCTGAGCAGCTTAAGAAGAATGTTGATTATATCAACACAAAGCGTCAGATGCCGGGTGAAAAGGCTATTGCTGACATTTTAAAGAAAATGGGCAAGACAAAGCCTGAGGATGAGTTGAACTGCGGCTCCTGCGGATATAATACCTGCCGTGAAAAGGCTGTTGCCGTTTACTTTGGCAAGGCGAGCATTACAATGTGCCTGCCGTATCTTATCCAAAAGGTTGAGAGTTTTTCAGACACCATTATTAAGAACACCCCTAACGGAATTATGGTTCTCAGCGAGGATTTGACAATTCAGCAAATTAATTCCTCTGCAAGAAGAATTATGAACATTGCAAGAGTTCAGGACGTTATAGGAGAACCTGTTGTTCGTATTCTTGACCCTTTGCCGTATATGCAGGTATTAAGCTCCGGGGTGAATGTGCACGATAAGAGAATTTATCTTGCGGAATATGATAAATATGTTGAAGAAACAATTCTCTATGACAAGAGCTACAACATACTTATCAGCATAATGCGTGATGTTACTGCTGAGGAGCAGGAAAAGGAACAAAAGGAAAAGATGGGCAAAAACACAGTCGAGATTGCCGATAAGGTTATCGAAAAGCAGATGAGAGTTGTTCAGGAGATTGCTTCTCTGCTTGGAGAAACAACGGCAGAAACAAAAATTGCCCTGACAAAGCTAAAGGAGTCCCTGAGCGATGAATAATCTTTGTACCGATATTGCCTTCAACAGCGTGATAAAGCACGGTGAGCAGCTTTGCGGCGACAAGGTTGAGCTTATTGAGCAGAGTGATAACAGCTATGTTATGGTGCTTGCAGATGGTTTGGGCAGTGGTGTTAAGGCGAATATTCTTGCAACGCTAACCTCTAAGATCATCAGTACAATGATGGCTAATAACCTGAGTATAGAGGACTGTGTTGAAACCATTGCACTTACATTGCCCGTTTGCAATGTGCGGCAGATTGCGTACTCAACCTTTACAATAATCCGTGTTGTTAACAGTGAAGAGGCTGAAATAATACAGTATGATAACCCTCAGGTTATTATTCTGCGTGACGGCAAGAGCATTGACTACCCCAAAACTATCACAGAGATTGAGGGAAAGACGATTTTTAAATCGAAAATAAAGCTTCAGGAAAACGATGTTTTCATTGCAATGAGTGACGGTGCAATTTACGCCGGAGTAGGCAAGACAATGAATTTTGGCTGGCAGAGGGATAACATTGTCACCTTTATGGAGCAGATGTACGACCCTGAATACACTGCAAAGGCGCTGTGCAATCTTTTGCTTGACGAATGTAACAGGCTTTACGGCGGCGAGCCGGGCGACGACACAACAATCGGCACAATCAAGATAAGAAAGCGTTCTCAGGTGAACCTGCTTTTCGGGCCGCCGTCTAATCCCGATGACGCAGGAAAGATGCATTCGCTGTTTTTCGCAAAGGGCGGAAAGCATATTGTATGTGGCGGAACAACGTCAAGCTTGGTTGCAAAGTATCTTAACAAGCCGATGAACACATCTATCGACTACCTTGACCCGGAGATTCCGCCAACCGCAACAATCGAAGGCGTTGACCTTGTTACGGAGGGCGTTATAACAATGAGCAAGGTGCTTGAGTATGCCAAGCATTACCTTGAAAGCAGTGATTTGTATTCTGACTGGAGCTTTAAAAAGGACGGAGCGTCACAGATTGCAAGAATGTTGTTTGAGCAGGCAACAGATATAAATTTCTATGTAGGCAGAGCAATTAATCCGGCTCACCAAAACCCGAACCTGCCTATTACCTTTAACATAAAAATGCAAATAGTTGAAGAATTGAGTGAATGTTTAAAGAAGATGGGAAAACGAATTAAAGTAAGCTATTTTTGATTGGAGTTGATTTTGATGGCTGAACAAAACGCAAAACCGCAGGCGAAGCTTAGAAAATTTGACACGAAGGTGCAGTACCTTAAATACAAGGTGCTCAGAGAGGTTGCACGCCATGCCTTTGACGATACACTGCTTGAAAGCTTCAACGATATAGCAAAGGTTATAGTAACAGGTAAAAAGCCGACAATGCGCTGTTGTATATATAAAGAGCGAGCCATTATTGGCGAGAGAATAAAAATCGCAACAGGCGGTGACAGAAGCAATCCAAATGTTATCGAGGTTATAGATATTGCTTGTGACGAGTGTCCTTTGGGCGGATACAGCGTAACAGAGAACTGCCGAGGCTGTATTGCTCACCGTTGTGAGGATGTGTGCAAGAGAGGCGCAATCACTTTTGACGAAAACCAGAAGGCACATATTGACAAGGAAAAATGCGTAAACTGCGGCAAGTGTGCTGAGGTTTGCCCGTACAGTGCGATAGCAAATTACAGAAGACCGTGTGAAAGAGCCTGCAAGATAAAGGCTATCAGTATGAACGAGGAGACAAAGGCGGCACAAATTGACAACAACAAGTGCATTTCCTGCGGGGCCTGCGTTTATCAGTGTCCGTTTGGTGCGATTGACGATAAGTCATACATTCTTGACATAATAAAGATGATTAAGGAAAGCGACAGCGGCAAAAATTTCAAGCTTTACGCTGTTGTTGCACCGTCAATTTCAAGCCAGTTCAGCTATGCAAAGCTCGGTCAGGTTATTACCGCTATAAAAAAACTCGGCTTTTCAAGCGTAGTTGAGGCTGCGTGGGGAGCAGATATGGTAGCCTACAAGGAGGCTGCAGAGCTTAGTGAAAAGGGCTTTTTAACAAGCTCCTGCTGTCCTGCGTTTGTTAGCTATATTCAAAAGCAGTTCCCGACCCTGAAGGATAACATAAGCCATAATCTTTCGCCTATGGCTGAGATTGCAAGATATATTAAAGAAAATGACCCTGAATGTAAAATCGTATTTATCGGACCATGCACAGCAAAGAAGATGGAGGTTAAGCTTGATACAGTTAAGCCTTACATCGACAGTGCAATGACCTTTGAGGAGTTACAGGCATTAATCGACAGCCGTGATATTCCGATTACTGAGCTTGAGGAGGGTGTGCTTGATAATGCCTCCTATTACGGAAGAATATTTGCTCGCTGCGGCGGCTTGAGTGACGCTGTTGCAGAGGCTCTCAAGGAGCAGGGTGTGGAGGACTTTGATTTGAATCCTATCTCATGCGACGGTATAGAGGAGTGCCGCATGGCGCTTTTGAAGGCTTCAAAGAATGTTTTGCCAAATAACTTCATCGAGGGTATGGCTTGCTCAGGCGGCTGTATAGGCGGACCGGGTTGTCTTACTCATGGGCCTAAGGATAAAAATCAGGTTGACGCCTATGGCAAGCAGGCTTTTGAGAAAACAATTACAGACGCTATCGGAGTTACAGGAATCGGGAAATAGCAGAAAAATTGCGACATTTTAGCGCAGAGGAAACAAAATGGCACAGTCTGAATACGGAAACATCAAGCATAAGCTTCATTTCAACACCCCAATTGGCACGCTCTGCATTCAGGACGATGGCAAAGCATTGACCGCACTTTATATCGACAGTAGCGGCGATACAAGCGGCGATTTTGAATCAGATTTGCTTAAACGGACTAAGATTCAGATTATGGAGTACTTTGACGGTATAAGACAGGAGTTTGATATTCCTCTTAACCCGAAAGGAACACAGTTTCAGCTAAACGTGTGGAGCAGTCTGCAAAAAATACCATATGCACAAACTCGCAGCTATTCTGATATAGCAGGGGACATCGGCAGACCAAATTCCTGCCGTGCAGTCGGTGGAGCAAACGGTAAAAACCCGATTATGATAATAATTCCCTGTCACCGTGTAATAGGCAAGAGCGGGTCGCTGGTTGGTTTCTCGGCAGGTATGGAGGTCAAGAAGTATCTGCTTGCGCTGGAACAGGCGACAAAATGAATATTTATAAATTTAAAGCAGAGCTGACAATTCAAATCCAGCTCTGCTTTGTGTTTTAATATTATATCTTTGCCAGGTCGCACAAAACTGTTTCTCCCGTTTTTAGCGACGACTGAACGTCAATTATCCTTTGGTTTGACGAGCCACGAAATTTCAGCGAAGGGTTCTTAAGCTCCTGCACAAATTTGCCGTCAACGAGAATATCAATCAGGCTTAACAGCTCGGCTGTCGATTTATACTTCTCGGCGAATTTGCCGTTTAAGTCCTTTTCAAAATCGTAGCCTGTATAGCACCAAATGTCCTTTTGCGGAAGAGTCTTTCTTACTTCCCTTACGAGTTTAATCAATGTTTCTTGATTGTGCGGGTCAAAAGGTTCGCCGCCGAGAAGGCTTAGTCCTCTTATATACGTCTTGTCAAGGCAGAAGAGTATGTGCCGCTGTGTTTCGTCGGTGTACAGCTCTCCGTAATTAAAATCCCAAGCCTCGCTGTTGAAGCAGCCCTTGCATTTATGTGTGCAGCCGCTTACAAAGAGCGAAACCCTGACCCCTGTGCCGTTTGCAACGTCAACAGGCTTAATTGTTGCGTAATTCATAGCTGTGTTTTCAGCTCCATTCATAAATTCTGCTAAAAAATGCTCTGTACTGATAAATACAAGAGCATTTTTTTAGCTTATTTTTAAGGTGTAGATTTTACAGATGCAAAACTCTCGCTTTAATTTCCTTAGTTTTGCCTACATTCCAATAGTTCTCACCAAGATAACCGCAGGTACGGCGTGTAACGCTCATTTTGCCGTGATCCTTGTTGCCGCAGTTAGGACACTCCCACTCGTAGTTGTCATTAACCTGTATCTCGCCGTCAAAGCCACAGCAGGAGCAGTAGTCACTCTTTGTGTTAAACTCGGCATACTGAATGTTGTCATAAATAAACTTAACTACCTCCGACAATGCGGAAAGGTTGTTTGTTATATTCGGAATTTCAACATAGCTTATTGCACCGCCGCTTGAAATCTTCTGGAACTGGCTTTCAAAGGTGAACTTTTCAAATGCGTCAATATGCTCTCTAACGTCAACATGATAGGAGTTGGTGTAATAGCCCTTGTCTGTTATGTCGGGAATTGAGCCGAAACGCTTCTTGTCAATGCGTGCAAAGCGATAGCACAAAGACTCGGCAGGTGTGCCGTACAAAGCAAAGCCAATGTTTGTTTCCTTCTTCCATCTATCACAGGTGTTACGCAGGTAATTCATCAGCTTAAGTGCGAATTTTTCGCCCTCTTTGCTTGTGTGACTCTTGCCTGTCATAAGCTTTGTTACCTCATAAACGCCGATATAACCGAGAGAAATGCTCGAATATCCGCCGTAGAGGAACTTGTCAATTGTTTCACCCTGCTTAAGACGGGCAATAGCACCGAACTGCCAGTGAACCGGACTTACGTCCGACTGAACGCCCTTTAGTGCATTGTGGCGGCACATTAAAGCCTCAAAGCAAAGCTCAAGTCTTTCATCAAGAAGCTGCCAGAACTTATCCATATCGCCGTTTGCAATTATGCCGATTTGCGGCAGGTTAATTGATACAACGCCCTGGTTGAAGCGACCCTCAAATTTGTAGTTGCCTTTTTCGTCCTTCCACGGAGAGAGGAAGGAACGGCAGCCCATTGGTGAGAATACATTGCCCTCGTAGTTTTCTTTCATCTTCTTTGCAGAGATGTAGTCTGGGTACATTCTCTTAGCTGAGCATCTTACAGCAAGGTCTGTAATGTAGTCATATTTTCCGCCCTTAAGGCAATTGTTTTCATCAAGAACATAAACAAGCTTTGGGAAGGCAGGTGTTATATATACACCCTGTGCGTTCTTTATTCCCTCAAGGCGTTGTTTTAATATCTCTTCAATAATCTTTGCATTTTCCTCAATGAACGGGTCATCGTCACGCAGATAAAGGAAAATGGTTACAAACGGTGACTGACCGTTTGTTGTCATAAGTGTGTTAATCTGATACTGAATTGTCTGAACTCCGGACTTAAGCTCCTCGTTGAGTCTTTCACTTACGAGCTTGTCTATAATTTCGGGCGCAACCTTTCCGCCGCAT
Organism: Ruminococcus sp. zg-924; assembly: GCF_024433635.1. Taxonomy (GTDB): domain Bacteria; phylum Bacillota; class Clostridia; order Oscillospirales; family Acutalibacteraceae; genus UBA7067. The sequence continues at coordinate 66,401 of NZ_WNJZ01000007.1, forward strand.
TCACGCTCAATATTTCTGCGGAATTTATCGTGGCTTCTGCGCAGATAACGTCCGAGGTGGGAAATATCTACCGACTGACCGCCATACTGGTTTGAAGCTACATTTGCAATAATCTGAGTCATTACGTTGCAGGCAACCTGAAAGCTCTTTGGTGTTTCAATGAGCTTGCCGTTTATCATAGTGCCGTTTTCAAGCATATCACCGATGTTGATAAGGCAGCAGTTGAAGATAGGCTGAACAAAATAGTCTGCGTCATGAAAATGCAGAACGCCGTCGTCGTGTGCCTTTGAGATTTTCTCCGGCAGGAGAATTCTTCTTGTAAGGTCACGGGAAACCTCGCCGGCAATATAGTCACGCTGGGTTGCGGCGATAGCAGTGTTCTTGTTGCTGTTTTCCTCGGCAAGCTCCTTGTTTTCATTGTTGAGAAGCTGGAGTATGCTCTCGTCTGTTGTGTTCTGTTTACGAACAAGTGCTCTTGTGTAGCGGTAGATTATGTAGGTTTTTGCAAGTACATATTTGTTAAGCTCAACAAGCTTTGATTCAATTATATCCTGAATCTGCTCAACAGCCATTGTGTCTTTGGCGTTTTGCTCAACATAGCCGATAATATCCTCAATTGTCTGTGCGCTGATGCGCTCACGCTCAGGAACCTCGGCATTAGCCTTTAAAATGGCTTGACGGATTTTATCAGCTTCGTAATCGACCATCTTGCCGTTTCTCTTCTGAACTAACATTTTCATTACTCTCCTATTCTTATAAATTCACGGTTCGCTCAAAAGGCAAAAATAATTTGTCTGTATATTGTGTGTTTACGCATAATCCTATCAATATCTTGTGACATCGGTTTAGGGAAAAAAAGAAAGTATTTAAGACACATTTGCAAAGATGCATCTTAAAAAACTGCTCGGTGCTGTTTGCTCAACAGCTTACGCATATTATAATAGCACAAAAGCCATAGGCTCATTAGTCGATAAAAGAATAATAGCAGATTTTCGTGCTTTTTTATCGCCAAAAATACCAACAATATTTTGTGTATAAGTGCCAATGGCTATCAACATATTGTATATATATATGCAAAATATCCGCCGTAACATACAATACGGCGGATACTCTCATCTTGCATTACTGTATTTTACTTGAATTCAGGCATAATCTTCTGCACCTTGCTGAGCAGTCCGATTCTCGGCTTGTCCGGGTCGGGAAGCTGAGGAAAGTCATAAGCAGGAAAGTCATTGCCCTCTACAATAGCCGGTCCGTTCTCGGTAAAGCAAACGTCCCAGCCGACATATTTAATTTCAGGTACTACCATAGCAGCCTTCTTAACAAGCTGCTTTATCTCATCACAGAATGGCAGCTTATAGCCGATGAACTCAATTCCGGTGTATGGGTGAGCGTCATAATTTACCAGAGCAGAGGTGTGCCCCTGACCGTTTACAACACCCTTGTCAAGGTCAAAACTGCAGGCAAGACCGCCGTTTTCAAGGTTGTCAACAAACTTTCCGTTGTTGCCCATTTTGAATACGGCATAGAGAATATGCGGCTGTCCGTTGTGAACCATTGTTACGATTCTCAGGCAGTTTAATGAGCACGGGTAAATCTTGGCCGCCTGCGGATGCTGAACTATTACTTCTTCAATTACGCCGAAGTTCTTTTCCTTGCTCGTTACATATTCATACAGCGCTTTAGTGTCTGCAAAGTCTGATACCTTGATTTTTTCAATGCCCTTGCCGCTTTCGCCTATATACGGCTTTGCAAAGAAATATTCCTTGCCCTGAACAAAGGCTTCAAACTCGCTGTATCCAATGTCGGCAAGGTCAATTACCTCTCTGCCCAGGAATTCCTTGAAGCGCTTGTCGAATACATTCTTACGGTCGAAAATATATGAGTAATTCTCGTCGTTTAAAAGGGTGATAAGCTTCTTGTTTTTTACCCTTGTCATATAGGTTTTTCTCTGCTTTGCGTTCATATTATAGAACTCAAATATAAGGTAATCGTAGTAGCCTGCGCCGTATCTGAGAGAGCACTGCGCAATGTCAAACAAAGCAGCTATTTTGTTTTTACCGCTTTTTTCGTGAACTCTGTCAATACATTCTTTCATTTTACCAAAGGTAGCGCCGCCGAGCATTCTTGTAATATCCTTTAAACCCATTTCACTCATCCTTTACAAAACATAAAAACAGGGAGCCGCAGCACGGCAAATAAATGCCGAACCTGTTTAAGCGTATAACCAAGCTTAAACAGCCGTTGTGTTTCAGCCACAGCCCCCACGATATTTTTAATTACTTACTTAAGGCAGTCTGCAATCGACTTCTTAAGTATTTCAAGACCCTCAAGCAGTATTTCGTCCTCAATAACAAGAGGAGGCATAAGCTTAACAACCGAGTTCTTTCTGCCCGCACCTTCGATAACGAGCTTGTTCTTAAAGCAAGTGTCAATAACCCTTTCGCTGAGAGTGTCATCACCCAAGCCGGCAAACTCAATGCCCCAGATAAGCCCCATACCTCTGTATTCAAGGCGACTGTCGAGCGGAAGAATCTCTTTTTCAATAAAGCTTTTAACAATCTCGCCCTTGCGCTTTGTTTCGGCTTCAATATTATTTTCAATCATATATTCAAGTCCTGCCTTAGCAGCAACAAATGAAAGTTGGTTGCCTCTGAATGTGCCGTTATGCTCGCCGGGCTTCCATAAGTCCATATCCGGATTAAGCAGGGCAATAGCCATCGGCATACCGTAGCCGCCGATTGACTTTGACATTGTAACAATGTCAGGCTTGATTCCTGCACGCTCAAAAGAGAAGAAGCTACCGCTGCGGCAGCAGCCAACCTGAACCTCATCACAAACAAGAACAATGCCGTATTTGTCACAAAGCTCACGGCAGCGTTTAAGCCATTCGTTGCTCAGAACCATAACACCGCCCTCAGCCTGTATTGTTTCAATGAAAATAGCTGCCGGCGTTTCAACGCCGGAATGGTCATCTGTTATAAGGCGTTCCATATATTCAATAGTGTCAAGCTGCGGGAACATATATGGAGCAGGAATATGTGTAACATCGTGCAACGGAACCCCTGCACCCTTGCGGTCTGTTTCGTCTGTTGTAAGCGCAAGTGAGCCGAGCGTCATACCGTGAAATGCACCCATAAGAGCGAACACATTTGTTCTGCCCGTAACCTTGCGTGCAAGCTTGAGAGCAGCCTCGTTTGCGTTTGTGCCGGTAGGACCACAGAACTGAATCTTGTAATTATAGCCTCTTGGCTTGAGCACCTTTTCCTCAAAGGTTTCGATAAACTCTCTTTTCGGTACGGTATACATATCAAGAGCATGAAGTATGCCGTCGTTGCTCAAATAATCAATCAGCTCAGCCTTAATTGTTTCGTTGTTGTGGCCGTAGTTTACTGCGCCTGCTCCGCAGAAGAAATCAATGTATCTTTCACCAATTTCGTCAGTAAATTCAGCGCCCTTTGCCTTTACAAAAACAGTGGGGAAATGTCTGCAATATGACCTGACTTCGGATTCATACACTTCAAAAGGTTTTGTATTCAAGGCTTTACGCTCCTTTGTTTTTCTTATAATATACAGTTTATATTCCGCTATGCACATTTTACATTCTTCTTGCATTTTAGTCAAGCGTTAGAAGCCCAAAACAACAAATAATATAAGGGTTTGTTTGAAAAATCAAAACAACTGTTTAATTCTACTAATACTCTTTATTGCTTTGTCAAAACCGGATGAAATATGAAGCCCGTTTTTTGTTTTTACTTAAAAGCATTTCGCCATAGCATATGCCGAGGATTTTGGGTTTTTATTGATTTATTGTAAAATTCTTGTATTGATATTATTGTCAATCAAACTATGCTGTGGTATAATTTTTGTGTTTAAACTGTAAATTAAATTGAAAATAATAATCGAGGAGGCTATCCGTGAAGAGCGTAAAGAGAATTATATCGCTTGTGCTTTGTACCGCAGTATCACTTACGTTTTCCTCCTGCTTTTCCGAGAGAAGTATCAGCGAGCTTGAGGACACTGCACGCAGTGCCGTAGAAGGCTTATATATGCCTAAAATTGAGGCACCTTCCCTAATTCAGATTGACGAAGATGCCTATGCAGGCGACTTCTCCTCAATAGAAGAGATAAATGCCGACAGCAAGAATTACACAAAGCTTGATATTACAGCCGGCTTCGATGCGCTTAATAACGACGCACAGCGCAGCCTGTATAAGCGAATGGCGGTTGATTCTTATGTAGTAGGCAGCAACAAATCCGATTCCGGTCTTTATTATGTAGATAAAATCTATATCAACGAGCCTATCAGCGAAATGGATATCAGGGTTGCTATGTCGGCATTTAAAAATGATTTCCCCGAGGTCTTTTGGTTGTCAAACCGCTTTTCATACATCAGCTCCGATGTTGTAGAGATTCAGTTGTATTCGGTTATTTCGCCGAAAGAAATAAATGAGAAAAGCGAGGAGCTTATAACAGCTATAAGCAAATTTATCGGGCAAATTCCTGCAGGGCTAAGTGAATTTGAACGTGAGCTTAAAATTCATGATTTACTTTTGAGCAGCTGCACATATAATGATAAGGTTGAATCAACAAGTGAGGACTGGATGCCGTTTTCAATTTACGGCGCTATGGTTAACGGCAGTGCTGTATGCGAGGGATACAGTAAGGCGATGCAGTATCTTCTGAATGTTTTCGGCATTGAGTGCAATACAATAAGCGGCACCGGCAACGGTAGCCTTCACCAGTGGAACACAGTAAAAATTGACGGCGAGTGGTACCACCTTGACGCAACGTGGAACGACACAACTGACAACAGAATTTTTTACGATTATTTCAACGTGAGTGACGAGGCTGTTTCATATGACCATCAGATTGCTAAGCTGTATACACAGATGAGCGAAAAGGAAATTTGCGGCAGTGAAGGCGACGGCAGTGATTCACAGATTTTCAACATATTTGTTCCTAAGTGCTTATCGTCTGATGCGAATTTCTACACAAGAAACTCGGTGCTGTTTGACGGAATAAATGATGAGTGTACTGCGAGAATTGAAACACAGCTAAGGTATTGCGCCCAAAACGGCATTAACACAATATATATTGCGGTTGACGACAGTCTTGATTACAACGAGGCTGTAAATATGTTGTTTTATGATAATCCGTACCAATTCTTCAAATATATAGAGGATGTTAATTACAGCCTTGGCGGTGTCATAAACGATGAAGAGGTTTCAGTTTTAAAACGTGAAAGACAGTCTGTTATTGAAGTATATTTTAAGTATAGATAAATTAACCGTTAGGTGAAATAAGCTGACCATTCAGCTATGAAAGGATGAAGCAGATGAAAAAATACGATTCTCAGCTATTTGAGCTTGTTGAGAAAAAGGAGCTTGCAAAGGGAATTTTTGATTTTAAGCTTAAAAATCCTGAGCTTGCAAAAATTACTAAGCCGGGGCAATTTGTTCATATTGCAGTACCGGGCAAAACTCTGCGCCGACCAATTTCTGTGTGTGATGTTTTGGATGACTGCATCAGAATAGTGTTTCGCATAAAAGGCGAGGGTACAGAGATTTTGTCACAGGCAAAGCTTGGCGATAAGCTTGATGTTATCGCTCCGCTGGGACACGGTTTTAATATTGAAAAGGGTAAGACCTACGCATTTATCGGCGGAGGTATCGGCACACCGCCAATGCTTTACAGCGCAAAGCAAGCGGACAGGTCATATGCAATACTCGGCTTTGCCAATAAGGACGCCGTTATTTTGTGCGACGATTTCAAGGCGGCAGGCTGTGAAACTATTGTTACAACAGATGACGGCAGCTTTGGAATTCACGGCTTTGTAACCGATGCGCTCAAGGAAATAATAGACAAGGTTGACGAGGTTTGCGCTTGCGGACCCACTCCAATGCTCAGGGCTGTTGCGGCTTTGTGTAAGGAAAACGGCAAACCGTGTCAGGTATCATTGGAGGAGAGAATGGGCTGCGGAATCGGAGCATGCCTTGTGTGTGCCTGCAAGACAAAGAGCAGTGAAGGGGAAGAGGAGTACACACATGTGTGCAAAAAAGGCCCTGTATTTAATGCAGAGGAGGTAGTCTGGAATGGCTGATTTATCACTGAATATTTGCGGAGTTAAGCTTAATAATCCGCTTATAGCGGCATCGGGAACCTTCGGCTTCGGGCGTGAATACAGCGAGTTTTATCCGCTTGAATATCTTGGAGGAATTTCCTGCAAGGGCATTACACTTGCGCCCAGGCTCGGCAATCCGCCGCCGAGAATAGCCGAGTGCAGCTCTGGCATACTGAATTCGGTAGGTCTGCAAAATCCCGGAGTTGATCATTTTATTAAAGAGGACTTGCCTTGGCTTTCACAGCAGAATACAGCTGTTATAGCAAACATAGCAGGCAATACCGTTGATGACTACTGCCAAATGGCAGAGAAGCTCTCGGACAGCTCAGTTGATATGATAGAGATGAATATTTCCTGCCCGAATGTAAAGCACGGCGGGGTGGCTTTCGGAACGTCCTGTGCGTCTGTCGGCAGTATAACAAAAGCTGTAAGAGCACACTGTAAAAAACCGCTTATCGTAAAGCTTTCGCCAAATGTTGCAGATATAGCCGAGATAGCCAAAAGCGCCGAGGCTGAGGGTGCTGACGCAGTATCTCTGATTAATACGCTTACGGGAATGAGAATTGACATTGACACCGCACGACCGATTCTGAGAAACAATACAGGCGGAATGAGCGGTGCGGCTGTTTTCCCTGTTGCGGTGAGAATGGTGTGGCAGGTTAAAAATGCAGTTAAAATACCTGTTATCGGTATGGGCGGCATAACAACATGGCAGGACGCTGTGGAAATGCTGATTGCCGGTGCAGACGCTCTGCAAATCGGAACTGTATTTTTCAATGACCCGTATGCTCCTATAAAGATATGCAAGGGTCTTAACGATTTCCTCAACAAAAAGGGAATGAAAAGTGTAACCGAGCTTACAGCAACAATTAAACCTTGGTAATTAACAAGGTTATAAAATCACTTTGAGGCACACACCGTGGCTTGATTATTATATACGCAAAAGAAAAATGAGGTGTAAATTTGGAGATTTTAGAACAAATCGTCAATGTAGTTGACGATTTTATGTGGGGCTGGCCGATGATAATTCTTCTGCTTGGAACGCATATATTTATGACAATCAGAACAGGTGTTATTCAGCGTAACCTCCCGAAGGCTATCAAGCTTTCGGTAACAAAGGATCCTGATTCATCAGGCGATGTTAGTCAATTTCAAGCATTGACAACTGCACTTGCTTCAACAATCGGAACAGGCAATATCATCGGCGTAGGTACGGCAATAGCGCTTGGCGGCTTTGGCGCAGTGTTCTGGTGTTGGATTACCGGTGTTCTCGGTATAGCTACAAAATATGCTGAGTCTTTTATCGGCGTTAAGTATAGGGTAAAAACAAAGGACGGTTCAATGGTTGGCGGCGCAATGTATGCGCTTGAAAGAGGCCTTAATATGAAGTGGCTTGGCATTATTTTTGCTGTGCTTGCCGCTTTGGCTGCTTTTGGTATAGGCAATGGCGTTCAGATAAACGCTATTTCAAGTATTCTGACCGATACTTTTGATGCAAATAAAGCTCTCAATCTTAATCTGTTTGGTCTTCCTTTGCCGGTAATTCCGCTTGTGTGCGGTTTGGCTGCTGCACTGCTTACCGGTATTGTGCTTTTCGGCGGTGTAAAGTCGATATCAAGAGTTTGTGAAAAGCTTGTTCCGCTTATGGCTGTTCTGTATGTAGGCGGCTGTGTTTACATACTCTGCTATAACTGGCAGTATATTGGTCAGGCAATTCAGGCTATTATGACAGAAGCCTTTTCGCTCAAGTCCGTTGCAGGCGGCTTTATGGGAACTGCACTTATGATGGGCTGCAGATACGGTATTGCAAGAGGTCTGTTCTCAAACGAATCCGGTATGGGTTCTGCTCCTATTGTTGCAGCGGCTGCAAAAACAAGAAATCCGGTAAGACAGGCTCTTGTTTCTTCAACGGGAACATTCTGGGATACAGTTGTTGTTTGCCTTATGACAGGCCTTGTAATAGTAAGCAGCTGTATTGCCAACCCTGCTATTGACACAGTGCAGATTGACGGGGCAAGCTTGACAAATGCGGCGTTTGCTCAGATTCCTTATGTTGGTCCTGTTATTATCGTAGTAGGAATAGTTACCTTTGCATATTCGACAATCCTCGGATGGTCATATTATGCTGAGCGCTGTATTGTTTATCTGTTCGGTTTGAAGGCTCTTCCGGTTTACAGGGTTGTATGGCTTGTTGTGCTTGCAATTGCTCCGCTTCTTGCTGTGAACATAGTTTGGAGCATTGCAGACGTTCTTAACGCTTGTATGGCTCTGCCGAATATCTTTGCGGTTTGGATGCTGTCCGGTGATATGAGGAAAGACACGAAGTATTATCTCAAACACTTAGATGAATACGACAAAACGCCTATTCCTGTGGTTGATAAATAAATCAAATATAAAATAAAAAGGGACAACCAATCGGCTGTCCCAATTTTTTTGGATATGTATCCATATTACTCCTGAGCAGGAGCGCCTACAGGGCATGTGTCTGCGCATGAGCCGCACTCTGTGCAAGCGTCAGCGTCGATAACATACTTGCCGTCACCCTCTGAAATAGCACCAACAGGGCACTCAGCCTCGCATGCGCCGCAAGCAATACAATCATCACTAATAATATATGCCATTGTGAATAGCACCTCCTTATCTTTGTATATATAATTGTATCATTCTTTTTTCAAAAATCAACAGTTTTTAAGAAAAAAACAAAAAATCCATAGCCAATTATGTCAAAATTAAGTAAAATATTATATAAATTTGACATAATTGATAATAAGAATCGTCAACTTAAGCAGAAAGATTGAAACATTTTTGCAGGGAACATTCTTGACCGTTATGCGGGTTTTCTGCGTTTTAGAAAGCTCTACAAAACGAAGATAAAATAAAAGTCAAAAAAGTCAAAAGTAATAGTAAAAGTAAGTATAAGTTAGAAAACAAGAGTAAACACCTTAAAACAGGTGAAAAATAGGCAAAAACTGAGTTTGACTATCTTTGACCTAATGCGTATAATATAGTCACAAGGTCAAAGAAAGTCAAAGACAAAAATGAAAAATCAAATTTAACTTTTAATTTCGACTGCTTTTATAAAACATATAAGCTACAATCGGAGGTGACGATATGAGAATATCAGACATAGTAGCAAGCTATATTTTAAATATGCTTGATGAAAGCGACGGTAACGCCGAAATACGCAGGAACGAGCTTGCAGATTCAATCGGCTGTGTACCGAGTCAGATTAACTATGTGCTTACCTCACGCTTTACACCTGAGCAGGGGTATATAGTTGAGAGCAGACGTGGAGGCGGTGGCTTTATAAGAATAACAAGAGTTCACACCGACAAAAACTCCGCATTGATGCACATAGTAAACTCGATTGGCGGAGAGCTTGAGTTTAATGATGCTCGGCTTATGGCAGAAAACCTACGCTGTGCCGGTGCAATAAGTGAGGAATGTGCCGCACTTATCAATGCGGCATCGGCGCAGAGGAATTTTGTTGGGCTGCCAAAATCAGCGGCAAACGCAATCAGAGCCGCCATAGTCAAGAATATGCTTTTAACTCAGATTTAATGATTAATAATAATTAAAAAAGTGGGAGGAATAATTATGCTATGTCAATCATGCAAAAAGAATGAAGCAACAACACATGTAAAAAAAATCGTCAATGGAAAGATTGAAGAATACGATTTGTGCAGTGAATGTGCTAAAAAGATGGGTTACACAAATATTTTTTCAAGCTTTGAAAACGAATGGAACAGTATGCTTGGCAGCTTCTTCGGCGGCGGTTTGCCGTCAAGAACAAGCGCAACACGCTGCAAGGGCTGCGGCTCTTCATTTGCTGAAATAGCAAAAAGAGGAATGGTAGGCTGCCCTGAGTGTTATGAAACATTCTATGACGAGCTTTTGCCGTCTATCAAAAAAATTCACGGAAACACCCAGCATAACGGCAAGTTTCCTGCAAGCGCAGGCAAGCAGCTTGCAATAGTCAGTGAGCTTGAGTCTATGCAGGAGCAGCTAAACGAGGCAGTTAAAAGACAGGAGTTTGAAAAGGCGGCACAGCTTCGTGATAAGATTAATTCGCTGAAGGGAGGTAATCAGAATGTCTGATATGTGGTATGAAAAAACAGGAGAACAGGGCGGAGTAGTTGTAAGCTCCAGAATTCGCCTTGCCAGAAATATTAAAAGCTATCCGTTTCCGAATAAGGCTTCCCTTGAGCAGAAAAGGGAAATTGCCCAAAAGGTTAAGCTTGCCGTTGAGGAGAGCAATAGCACGCTTGCAAACAGCTTCAGCTTTATCTCAATGGAGGAGCTTAATCAGATTCAAGCCATATCGCTTGTTGAGAAGCATCTGATAAGTCCTGAGTTTGCGTCAGAACGAAAGGGCAGATATCTGATGCTCTCAAATGATGAGTCCATAAGCATAATGATAAACGAGGAGGATCACATCAGAATACAGGTTCTTGGCAGCGGCTTAAGCCTTAACGAGTGCTACGAAACTGCAAACCATCTTGATACTTTGCTTGATAATGCTTTAGGTTTTGCGTTCAATAACAAGCTTGGTTACCTTACACAGTGTCCGACAAACCTTGGTACAGGTATGAGAGCATCACTTATGCTTCACATTCCTGCAACCGAGAAGAACCGTTCAATAAGCCGAATTTCAGGCAATCTTTCAAAGCTTGGAATGGAGCTTAGAGGAACCTTCGGCGAGGGCAGTGATGCAAAGGGGTCGCTGTATCAGTTGTCAAATCAGATAACGCTCGGACTTTCCGAGCACAACGCCATTGAAAACCTTAAGAATATAGCCTCACAGCTTATAGAGCAGGAGAAAAAGACTCTTGATGAAATGTCAAAGACGATTGAAATACAGGACGTTATTGCACGTAGTCTTGCCTTGCTTAAAAGCGCAAGGCTTATGTCAAATGACGAGGCGATGAAGCTTATTTCAAATGTTAGAGTCGGTATGTTTACGAGTCTTATTGAAAACGCAGACTACGCAATGCTCAACCGTTTGAATGAGCAAATTCAGCCGGCAACACTGATGACGGCTGAAGGAAAAGAGCTGACGCCTCAGCAAAGAGATATAAAACGAGCTGAAATCCTAAGCAAAGAATTCAAGGATATTTAGCCGCAAGGAAGAATTTAAACCATAATATTTGAAAGCATATTTCATTGCGACAGCTATTTCATTGATTTTGGGAGGTATGTTTTATGTATAACTTCAAAGGCTTTACACAAAAGGCAAATGATGCGCTCAATCTTGCCATTGAAAAGGCAGAGCAGCTTGGCCACACATATATTGGTACGGAGCACGTTTTGTTGGGACTTTTAGGTTCAGAAAACAGCGTTGCCGCCACTGTGCTTGAGTCGTCAGGGGTTAATGCACAGGCGGTTGTAAATCAAATTAAGGCCCAGATAGGTTCCGGGTCAAAAACAACCCTAACACCGTCCGACTTCACTCCGAGGACAAAAAGGGTTGTTCAGGGCGCAATAACAGTTGCCGCACGCTATGGACATAACTATGTCGGCAGTGAGCATTTGCTTATTGCCTTACTGTCTGAGGATGACAGCTACGCCGTGCACTTTATCTACGGATGCGGCGCAAGACCAAATGAGGTTTTGCAGAGCTTGGCTTCACAGCTTAATTCAGCAGGCGACAACGCCGAGCAGAGCAACTATTCCGGCTATGACAGAGGTGCAAAAGCAGGCGGCAAGAACGGCACAAAAACGCTTGAAAAATTCGGTGAGGATTTAACCGAAAAGGCGAAAAAGGGCGGCATAGACCCGGTAATAGGCCGTGAGGAAGAGATAAACCGTGTTATTCAGATCTTGTCAAGAAGAACAAAAAATAACCCTTGTCTTATTGGTGAACCCGGCGTCGGCAAAACAGCAGTAGCAGAAGGCCTTGCACTGAGAATTGCAAACGGCGATGTTCCCGATTTGCTCAAAAACAAAAGAGTTTTTGCTCTTGATTTAACAGGTATGGTTGCAGGCTCTAAGTACAGAGGTGACTTTGAGGAACGCATAAAGGCGGCAATGGATGAGGTTAAGAATGACGGTAATATCATTCTTTTCATTGACGAGCTTCACACCATTATAGGCGCAGGCAGCGCCGAGGGCAGTGCTGATGCAGCCAATATTCTTAAGCCTGCGCTTGCAAGAGGCGATTTGCAGGTTATCGGCGCAACTACAATCAACGAATACAGAAAGCACATTGAAAAGGATGCGGCGCTTGAAAGACGTTTTCAGCCTGTAACAGTCGGCGAGCCGTCAACCGATGAAACAATTCAGATTCTAAAGGGCTTGCGTGACCGCTACGAGGCTCACCACAAGGTTTCTATTCCTGACGAGGCAATAGAAGCCGCTGTTGACCTCTCTTCAAGATATATTACCGACCGTTTCTTGCCGGATAAGGCTATCGACCTTATCGACGAGGCGGCGTCAAAGGTGCGCCTTAGCGCTCATACACAGCCGACAAGCATTAAGGAGCTTGAGGACAGGATAAACAGACTTGAGCAAGAGAAATCTGCCGCAATAAATGCTCAGAAATTTGAGCAGGCGGCAAAGCTGCGTGATGAGCAGAACGAGGTAAAGTCACAGCTTGAGAAGGCAAAGGACGAGTGGAAACAGAACACCGACAATTCCTCCGGAACTGTTAGCGAGGATGACATTGCAAACATCGTATCGCAGTGGACAGGAATTCCGGTATCAAAGCTTACGCAGGAGGAAAGCCAAAAGCTTCTTAATATGGAGGAACTGCTCCATAAGAGAGTTGTCGGCCAGAACGAGGCAGTTGACAGTGTTGCAAGGGCAATCCGCCGTGGCAGAGTTGGACTTAAGGACCCAAAAAGACCACAGGGCTCGTTCATTTTCTTAGGACCGACAGGCGTTGGCAAAACAGAGCTTTGCAAGGCGCTTGCCGAGGCGGTGTTCGGTGATGAAAACGCAATGATCAGGCTTGATATGTCCGAGTATATGGAAAAGCACACGGTATCAAAGCTTGTTGGCTCGCCTCCGGGATATGTGGGATATGATGAGGGCGGTCAGCTTACTGATAGAGTAAGAAGTCATCCGTACTCGGTTGTGCTGTTTGATGAAATTGAAAAGGCTCACCCCGATGTGTTCAATATGCTCCTCCAGATTCTTGAGGACGGCAGACTTACCGACTCACAGGGCAGGGTTGTTGACTTCAAGAACACGGTTATCATTATGACTTCAAATGTTGGCGCAAGGCTTATCACAGACGCTGAAAACGGTAAGCTGGGATTTGCCTTTGAGGATAAAAACAGCGATAATAAATCCGAAAGGGAAAATTCCGATGTGAAAGAACTTGTTATGAGTGAGCTTAAGAAGGTTTTTCGTCCGGAGTTTTTAAACAGAGTTGACGATATTATTGTATTCAATAAGCTTACAGAAAGCGAAATTGAACAGATAGCCGAAAAGATGCTTGAAAACCTCAAGTCACGGCTTAAGACGCTTAATATTGATATGGAGTTTACCAAAGGTGCAGTTTCAGCGATTGCAAAGGCAGGGTATGACCCGGTATACGGTGCAAGACCGCTTCGCCGTGCAATCCGTCAGCAGATTGAGGATGAGCTTTCACAGCAGATTCTCGAAGAGAAAATTAAAGGTGGCAACAGTGTAAAGTGCGACTACAAGGACAACGCTTTTACTTTTTGTCAGACCTGCGAGGTGAATAATTAATAAAAGCTTAAAATACTCTATATTTTCTTTACGATAAACCAAATCGGCGTTTCTCAATTACAAAGCAAAAGCTTCATAAAAAAACAGCTATGCTGAACGGGGCGTGTTAACTTAACTGCCTGTTTAGCATAGCTCTTTTATTTGTAAAATTATATCAGAATAATGAGTTCAGCCAAGATTCAAGTGAACCTAAAATAATGTCGGCGGCGCTTGTTGTTTTTACAATAAGTGTGTTATCACTTGCTTGAGCCTTGGTAACAGCTAAATTAATGTCCTGTCCCAAAAGCTCAAAGCTGTAAGAGGCATTTAAATATATGCTGTTGCCTTTGCGTTCCAAAAATCCTGAATTTTTCGCAAAGCTGTCGTCATTGAATATGCAGTCAAGAGCCAGCCACCTTGGCAAGGGCAGTGCGCCGAGCTTTGCGGACTTAAGCTTAAGCTCAATCTTGTCGTCAACAATAGAGGGACTTATTTCAAACTCACCGGATATTTCGTAGGTTTGACTGTCCTTTTCTACCATAGCGTAAATCTCACAGGGCTTGTCGTTGTGAATGAAGAAAGCAATATCTTTTATCGGAAGCGGCTCTTCACCGTTTTGCTCTTTTACGTTATTTGCCTGTTCAATCAAATATACGGCAAACGAACTAAGCTCGCCGCTTGAAATTTCAGCGTCGTTATCATATATTGCGGATTTTACAAGAGTATATAGTGCGTCGTTGTTGGGTGTTGCGGTGAATTTATCGCTGTTGGGTGTTTGCAAAATAAGTATAAACACCACTGCGGCGGACAATGCAAGAAGAATAAGTATGGAAGCGATTACAATAATTGTATTTCGCAATGCATTGCCTTTTCTTTTGCTTTGAGCTTGTGTTGTTATAGTGCCGTAGTTATCATTATAGCTCTCAATTGGCAGGCTTTTATTACCCATCAAATTACCTCCCATTATTTTAGTGTTGCAATAGTAACGCCGCTTTCGCCCTCGCCGAATACTCCCAATCGGAAGGTCTTAACAGCTTTGCAGGTTTTTAAGAAGCTTTGCACCTCTCTTCTGAGTACGCCCGTACCCTTGCCGTGAATTATTGTAATTTGATTTATTCCGGACAGTACAGCTGAGTCAATAGCACTCTCCAAATCCATTATCGCCTCTGTCGCCGTCATTCCTCTCAAGTCAACCTCTGTCACAGCCTTTATGTCGGTCTGTTTTGTAACTGTACGGGTACCGCCGTGTGACTTCGGCTTTTGCGGCTTTGGGGCGTCTATCAGCCTTAAATTGCTTATGGAGGCTCTTGTCTTGATAATTCCTGCCTGAACAAGTACCGTTTTACCATCAGGGTTAATTTCAAGCACAGTCGCTTTCTTGTCAATATCGAATAACAAAACAGAGTCGCCAACCTTCAGCTTTCTCGGCAGCTTATAGTCGCCCGGTTTTACCTTTTCAACCGGGTCGGCTGTGTTCTCAATATTTCTTATTTCCTGGCGGAGCCTTGCCTTGTCCTCGGCAGAAAGCTTTTGTTCCTTCTGCACCTTTTCAACACTGTCCATAACATCAAGCGCAGCGGCTCTTGTTTTGGCTACAATTCTTGCAGCCTCCTCCTTGGCTCGCTGAATTTCAGCCTCATTTTGCTGCTTAACTCTCTGGACTTTTTCCTCGGCTTCTTCAAGAGATTTTTTGGCTGAGAGAGTTTTCTCCTGCGCTTCTTTAAGCTGTTCTTCAAGCGCCTGCCGCTTTTTCTCAAGATTTCGCACAACGCTCTCAAACTTTCTGTCCTCACGGGAAACAAGCTTTTTTGAACGGCTGATGATATCCTCGTCAATTCCGAGCTTCTGCGATATGGCAAAGGCATTTGAACGTCCCGGGACGCCTATTGACAGCTTGTAGGTCGGTCTGAGCGTTGCAACGTCAAATTCACAGCAGGCGTTTTCAACTCCGGCTGTGTTGAGCGCATATGCTTTTAATTCAGCATAGTGAGTGGTTGCCGCTGTTATTGTGCCGAGCAAACTTAGTCTTTCGAGTATAGCCGTTGCAAGCGCCGCACCCTCAACAGGGTCTGTACCTGCGCCAAGCTCGTCTATCAGAGCAAGGCTTTTGTTGTTGGCAATTTTTAGTATGCTCGAAATATTTGTCATATGTGCAGAGAAGGTGGAAAGGCTCTGTTCAATGCTCTGTTCATCGCCGATGTCTGCAAGCACATTGTCAAATACGGAAATTCTGCTGTTGTCGCTTGCGGGAATCATCATTCCGCACATAGCCATCAGCGTAAGAAGTCCTATTGTCTTTAGCGTTACAGTCTTGCCGCCGGTGTTCGGTCCTGTTATCACAAGTGTGGAAAAGTCACTGCCGAGCCGCACATCGACGGGAACTACTTTGTTTTTGTCAATAAGCGGATGTCGAGCCTTTTTCAACTCAATTATGCCGTCGTCATTCATCAGCGGAATAGAAGCCTTCATTTTATATGCAAGCGAAGCCTTTGCAAAGATTAAGTCGAGTTGAGTTAGGTACTCGTAATTGTCCGAAATCTGCCTTGCAAAGCTGCCTACGCTTGCAGACAGCTCAAACAGTATTTTCTCAATCTCGGCTTCTTCCTTTGACTGCAAAACCTTTATATCATTGTTCGCTTCAACCACGCCCATAGGTTCTACAAAGATAGTTGAACCGCTTGCTGAGGTATCGTGAACAAGTCCGCTTATACTGCCTCGACATTCCGCTTTAACAGGTACAACATAACGTCCGTCACGCATTGTCACAATGGCGTCCTGCAAATATTTTTTGTATGTGGCTGAATGGACAATCTTGTTAAGTACATCTCTCGCCTTTTGCGATGCGTTTTTTATTTTTCTGCGAATTTCGGATAGGGCAGGGGAAGCCTTGTCCGACATTTCATCATCAGAGATTATTGCTCCGGTTATTTCGTCTTCAAGATACTTGTTCGGAATAAGAGCCTGAAATCGGTTGTCAAGCACACTTTGAACAGAAGCGCATTTTTCTCTCCATTGTCTTACTCCTCTGACTATACGCAAAACCTCCGCAACACGCAAAAGCTCGCTCATTGAAAGCATACCGCCCGCTGCGGCTCTTGCAAGGCAACCGGAAATGTTCTTTATACTGCCGAATGACGGCGCACCAAAGCGACCGCTTAAAATATATGCGTCCTCGGTTTCCTTTAAATTTGCCAGAACTTGCTGTAAGTTGTTTTGAGGTCTGAGCGACAAAGCAAGCTCCTTAGACTCCTCAAAGGAGGCTTCAGATGCAAGCATATTTAAAATTTTATCAAGCTCAAGTGTTTTAAGGTGTCTGTTCATTTTCTTCTCCATTATTTGATTACCTTGTAAAAGTCAAGAGTTTTAAAGCCTCGCTCTGAAAGCGAAAGCAAATATTCTTCAGCTGCCCTTTCAAAAAGCTCCGAACCGCCATTGGACAGCGAAAAAGAAAATAGCTTTTCAAGCGGAGCGTATATTGAGTGCCGCAGCGCAGCGGTCACGCCTAAGCCTGTTTTGAGTGAATACTCCTTTTTTGTGTCAAGACAGCCGCCGCACAGGAGTATTCCGCTTTTAGGAAAGAAGTGCATATTTTCGTCCTCGTACTTCTTACATTCGTTACAGCATACAAGGTCGGGCATATAACCGCAAATACTTGCAAGCCGCAGCTCGGCGGCTCCTTTAATGAGAGGTGCAGGACGTGACGAGCGTGACAAAACATAAAGCGTATTTAGAATAAGCCTCAATCCCTCCTCGCAGGGCAAATCTTCGGGAAAAAAGTGCATAGAAAGCTCGCAGAAATATTCGGCAAGCGCCATTTTTACAACGTCAAGTCGAAGCGGTGTGAACATCTCAAGGCTTTGGGCATCGTCAATTATGTACGACTCCCGACCCTTAAATATACTGAGTCGAGAGTAGCAAAGCAGCCTTGTTGCGGCGCTTTTTCCGCTTTTTATGCTGCCTGCATTTTTTACAAATGCCCTGATAACACCGTTGCTTCGTGTCAGAACGGTAACAAGACGGCTGTTCTCACCAATATTCTGTTCCTTTATAATCAGACCGTCCGTGCTCAGATTCATATGCGTCCTCCAAGGGCTGTGAGTCATCAAAATCTTGCTGTGAATTTTTCATTGACGAGTATGCAAGGTAATCAAGCACACTGCCTGTTTTTAAAAACTCGTTCCAGGCATCATATTCATCCATTACAAAACCCCCATAATGATGAGTTTGAATTAAGAGTTTAGCCAAGCAAAAACTTGAGCTGCGCTCTAATATCATTATACGCATAGCGTGAAAAAATAACGGTGGTAAATTGTAGAATAAATCTGCCTTAAATTCAAAATTTTGAAAATGAAAAATTCGCTGTTTCTTCTATTATTATACAAAATAAGGCGGCATTTGTAAACCTGTCGTTAAATAAGTATAAAAACGGAGCCTGATTTTTCAGACTCCGTTTAATAAATGTTTCTGTTAAATTGCGAAGAAATTTATCTCTTTATAATATGGCAGGATTAATTTTGCGTTATCCGATAAAATCATCTGCCAACAGCCCATGTTTTTCATATCTTGAAACATTTTTTATTTTATTTTCTTCATCAACAAACACAACATAGGGTTTGTGCTCCTTTGCTTCTTCCGGCGTCATCTGAGCATAGCACATAATTATTATGCGGTCGCCAACAGATACCTGCCTTGCGGCGGCTCCGTTTAAGCATACCATACCTGAGCCTGCCTTTCCTGCTATTGTGTATGTTTCAAACCTGTTGCCGTTGTCTATATCGACAATCTGCACCATTTCATATTCTAAGATTCCGGCTGCCTCCATAAGCTCTGTGTCTATTGTAATGCTGCCTACATAGTTCAAATCAGCCTGCTTAACAACGGCACGGTGAATCTTACCCTTAAGCATTGTAAGTGTCATAGCTTCGCTCCAATCATTCTATTATGAAGTTGTCAATCAATCTTGTTTTTCCTATATAAACCGCAATAGCTACAAGAACAGATTTTCCTATCTTTTCAACAGGCGTTATTGTGCTGAAATCAACAACGTTAACGTAGTCAATTTTTGCAAGTGGCTCTGTGCTTATGCTGTCCTTAATAGCCTTGATTATCTTGCTTGAATCTGTTTCGCCGTTTTCGATAAGCTCTCTGCCGAGCTTTAAGCTTTTGCTGAGAATAAGTGCGGCTTTTCTCTCGTCAGAATTGAGATATGTGTTTCTTGAGCTTTTTGCAAGACCGTCGCTCTCACGGATAATCGGGCAGCCGATAATCTCAACATCAACGTTAAGATCTGCAACCATCCTCTTTATAACTGCAAGCTGCTGTGCGTCCTTTTGACCGAAATACGCTCTGTCAGGCTTAACTATGTTGAAAAACTTAAGCACAACAGTCTGAACTCCTCTGAAATGTGTTGGCCTTGTTTTGCCACAAAGCTCGGTTGTTAAACCGTTCATATCAACATATGAGCAAAAGCTTTCGCTGTACATTTCGCTTGGTTCAGGGTGAAACAGCAAATCAACGCCGACTTCCTCGCACATTTTTGCGTCTTTTTCCAGATCTCTCGGATAGCTCTCCAAATCCTCTGTCGGAGCAAACTGCATTGGGTTTACAAAGATGCTTACAACAACCTTATCGTTGTTTGCTCTTGCTGCCTCAATAAGGCTTCTGTGACCCTCGTGCAGATAACCCATTGTCGGAACATAGCCGATTGTGAGTCCTTCTCTTTTCCACTTATTAACCTGTTCTCTTATATCCTTAACTGTATATTTTATATCCATTATCAGCACTCTCCCGTCTGTATTATCAATAAAGCTTTTTTATTATTTCATCGTCAATTTTGAAGGTGTGCTCCTCGCACGGAAAAGCGCCTGACTTAACCTCGGTAATATACGCCTTGAAAGCGGCTTTCATCATCTCGCCGACCTTGGCGTACTGCTTTACAAACTTTGGCTTGAAGTCAGAATACATAGCGAGCATATCCTGATATACAAGCACTTGCCCGTCACAGCCTGCGCCTGCACCTATGCCGATTGTCGGTATGCTAACAGACTCTGAAATCTTCTTAGCAAGCGCCGCAGGAACACATTCAAGCACAACTGCAAATGCGCCTGCATCTTCAACAGCTCTCGCCTCGTCAAGAAGCCTTTGTGCAGCTTGCTCACCCTTGCCCTGAACCTTAAAGCCGCCGAATGCGTTGATTGACTGCGGAGTAAGCCCAATATGAGCGCATACCGGGATTGAAGCCTTAACAATCGCCTTGATGTGTTCACAAACCTCAAGACCGCCCTCAAGCTTTACAGCCTGTGCACGTCCCTCTTTTACAAGCCTACCGGCGTTTACAACAGCGTCATAAACAGATGTCTGATAAGACATAAACGGCATATCTGCGATTACAAGTGCATTTTTTGCGCCCCTTGCAACAGCCGCACTGTGATGAATCATATCTTCCATTGTAACGCTGAGTGTATCTTCATAGCCGAGCATAACCATTCCAAGTGAATCGCCGACTAATATTGAGTTTATTCCTGCCTCGTCAAGTAGCTTTGCGGTTGAATAATCATAGGCGGTGAGCATTGTCAGCTTTTCTCCGTTTGTTTTTGCTTCTTTAAAAGTTAC
Source organism: Ruminococcus sp. zg-924 (assembly GCF_024433635.1). GTDB lineage: Bacteria > Bacillota > Clostridia > Oscillospirales > Acutalibacteraceae > UBA7067. Next base: position 86,811 of record NZ_WNJZ01000007.1, read on the forward strand.
CGATGTATTTTTCATTTGTTTTCCTCCGTTAATTCACATATTGGCATATTGTGTTTTAAAAGCTCATTAATTTCGCCGTAGTCCCTGTCCTTATTTTTTATCTTAGACAAGCTTAATATCCTTTGCGCCAACGCCGTATAAATCAGCTTATCGTTTCCGTCAAGACAGCGCAGATGCTTTGCAACAGTTTGTGTGTCGCCTCGTTCAATCGGACCTGTAAGAGCATTTACACAACCGCTGTCAAGCACGTTTTGAAGGTTTCCTTTCACAAGTGAGTTTGTCGCTTTTATCGCTTCAGCTCTTGAAAAGCCGCATCGCTCCAAAAGCGAATATCCTAAATCAAGCAGAGCAACCATATGATTGCTGAGTACGCTTGCTGCAGTGTGATAGAGTGCCTTGCTGCCCTTGTCAATTCGGCAAACTATACTGCCGAGAGAGGTTAAAAGACTCTCCATTTCAGATACAGCACCTTCGTCGCCCTCGGCTGTGAAGAACGCATTGCTGAGCGACTTATAGGATGAGTATCTGTTGCTGAACGCTAACATTGGATGAACGGAGCAAGCCTTTGCGCCGGCTTCCTTCGCTCCTGAAAATACATCAGATGATAATGAACCACTAAAATGGCATATGATTTTATCTCTTACGGGCATTTTCTTAATGCAATCCCACGCCTTGGCTATTTCACTGTCAGGCGTTGTTATAAACAGGGTGTCGCTTAATTTTACCGTCTCCGATAAGTCATCGAAGCTGTCCGTTCCGGTAAATTCTGCCGCAGCTGCGGCATTTTGATTGTTTGTATCGTAATAACCTACAATATGAATATTGTTGTCGGCGAGAAATCGTCCAATAGAAAACCCGACCTTGCCGGCTCCAATAATTCCTATATTCATGCTACCACCTCTTTCAAAAAAAATCGTGATAACATACCATCTGATGCAGCTTCTTAAATGAATACCGCTCAAGGAAGAATATATCACATTTTTAAAGATAATTCAATGGAAATTATACAATATAAATCCACCATAAATTGGCAATTTTTTATTTTATCGGACAGATAAATACGGGTATTGTAAAATACGAAGAATATGATAAAATATTATAAACAGCCTTACTGCTAAAATTACATTGATTTCGGGCTGAAAAAGGAGAATAAAATGGTTAAGACATTTTTAGAGATTGGAAAAATAGTTGGCACACACGGTCTTAAGGGAGAGGTAAGGATAGAGCCTTGGTGTGATTCGCCGCAATTTTTGTCGCAGTTTAAAACGCTCTATTTTGACGGCGGAAATAAGGCTGTTAAGGTGTCGGCTCGTCCTCATAAAAGAATAGCTATTGCTAAGCTTGAAGGCGTTGATACTGTTGAACAGGCTGATATGATGCGTGGCAAGGTGCTTTGGATGAACAGAAACGATGTTAGGCTTGAAAACGGAGAGTACTATATTCAGGACTTAATTGACTGCAAGGTCACTGATATAGATACAAACGCAGAATACGGTATTGTTACTGATGTTTTCAAGACGGGCGCTAATGATGTGTACGAAATAACGGACAAACAAAAACACAAGTTTCTTATCCCTGTTATACCTGATGTTGTCAAAAATGTTGATGTTTTCAGTGGCGAGATAAAAATAAAACCGATGAAAGGAATTTTCGATGATGAGGATTGACATAATAACCTTGTTTCCCGAAATGTGTCAGGCTGTTTTATCTGAAAGTATCATCGGCAGAGCTGTAAAAAGCGGAGTAATAGAGCTTTATTTTCATCAGCTGCGTGACTATGCCTTTGATAAGCACAGGCGTGTTGACGATACTCCCTACGGAGGGGGAATGGGAATGGTGCTTAAGGCGGAGCCGGTGGCGCTGTGTTTTGAGGATATATGTAAAATGGCGGGCACAAGACCTCACTTTGTTTATATGTCGCCGCAGGGCAGGGTGATAAACCAGCAGCTTTTAAAGGATACGGCACGGCAGTATGAAAATATCTGCATACTCTGTGGTCACTATGAGGGGCTTGACGAGCGTGTAATTGAGGAGCTGATTGACGAGGAAATCTCGATTGGCGATTATGTCCTTACAGGAGGCGAGCTTCCCGCCTGCGTATATGCTGACGCATTGTGCAGAATGGTTCCCGGAGTGCTGTCTGATGAGGAGTGCTTTACCGAGGAGAGCCACTACAACGGATTGCTTGAATATCCTCAGTACACAAAGCCGTCTTTGTGGAGAGACAAAGAGGTGCCGGAGGTGCTTTTATCAGGCCATCATAAGAATATAGAAGATTGGCGCAGAATGCAGTCTATAAGGAGAACAAAGCAGAAAAGACCTGATATGTATAAAATCGCTGAAATTACACCGGAGGAACGAGCGAAAATTGACAGTGAGGACGGAAAAAGTGAGGTATAATTCTATACAAGAAATAAACGCTGTACATAAAAACAGTTTTTTTCTTGATTTTTATTTATTATGCACAAATAACACCATAATAATTGCCAATTTGAACGTCAATCAAACCGAAATTGCAAAAAATATATTGACGGGAGAAACCTGTGTGATATAATATTTAATAAGATTTATGCACGCATTTATTGATTTAAAAGCAGTGCTTTATGATTATGCAAATAGTCGAAATGGGTCATCACAAATCATATTAGAGGAGAGATTTAGAAATGTTCGTAAAAGATGTTGAGGTTCAGAATCAGGTAGGTTTGCACGCTCGTCCCGCTACTTTCTTCATTCAGAAGGCTAATGAGTATAAGTCATCCATCTGGGTTGAGAAAGAAGAGAGAAGAGTAAATGCAAAGAGCTTGCTTGGCGTTCTTTCACTCGGTATTGTTGGTGGAACGACAATCAAGATTATTGCTGACGGTCCTGACGAGCAGGTTGCTGTTGAAGATTTGGTAAAGCTTGTTGAGTCCGGCTTTTCCGAGTAATTCCTAAATCGTTGTTGACGGACAGAGTTTGTTCTCTGTCCGTTTTTTCTTTATACGGAATACGGAGAAAATTAAGGTTGATATATTAAGGATTGATAAGATGAGCGATAAAATATCTCAGCTTCGTAAAAAGGCGATGGCTTTGCCGCTTGACCCAGGTGTTTATATTATGAAGAATAAAAGCGGCAAGATAATTTATATCGGAAAAGCCAAGGCATTAAAAAACAGAGTCAGCCAATATTTTGGTTCGCAGAACAACCACTCCGACAAGGTAAGGCGAATGGTAGAAAATGTTGATGATTTTGAATATATTATAACAACATCAGAATTTGAAGCTCTGGTACTTGAATGCAGCCTTATAAAACAGCATAAGCCGAAGTATAATATTCTTTTAAAGGACGATAAGGGATATGCCTTTATCAAAGTAACCAAGGGGAATTGGGGCAGAATAAGCGCAGAGAAAAATAACAACGACCCCAACGCCTTATATCTGGGCCCGTATATCAGCCATTACTATGTGAAAAACGCTGTTGACCAGGCGCAGAAGATTTTTAAGCTTCCAAATTGTTCAAAGGTTTTTCCACGTGATTTCGGCAAAAGCCGCCCATGTCTTAATTATTATATCAAACAGTGCTGTGCGCCTTGCACAGGCAAGATGTCCGTTAAAGAGTACAATGAAAATTTTGATGAAGCTGTTGACTTTTTAAGGAACGGCGGCAAGGCGTCCATTAAAAAGCTGACAGACGAAATGAATGAGGCAGCCGAAAACCTTGAGTTTGAAAAGGCGGCGAGAATCAGAGATAAGCTTAACGCAGTGCGGCGAGTAGGGCAACGCCAGAGAGTTGTTGCAACTGCCGTGAAGGAGCAAGACGTAATCGCCCTTGCCTGCAACGGTGACAACGGCTGCTTTGAGGTGTTTCGCTTTGAAAACGGAAGTCTTTATGACCGTGAGAGCTTTGTGATAAGCGACATTGAGGACACGCCGAAGGCGAGAACTGAGTTTGTTGAAAGATATTATCAGCTGCGTACAAAAATACCGCCGAGGATAACGCTTGACAGCGAATGTGAGGACACAGAAATATTACAGCAATGGCTGTCAGAGCAGTGTGGAAAAAAGGTACTGATAAACGTTCCTCAAAAAGGTGAACAGCTAAAGCTTGTGCAGATGTGCAAAAACAATGCTGCCGAGCAGATAGCGCAGAAGAGAGGAATAACTGCCAGAGAGGAAACTGCTCTTACCGAGCTTGCCGAAATACTCGGACTGAAAAAAACGCCCGATTATATAGAATCCTACGATATATCCAATTTAATGGGTACTGAAAATGTAGCAGGGATGATTGTGTTCAAAAAGGGCAAGCCGTACCGTAAGGCTTACCGCCGATTTAAGATAAAGACTGTTGAAGGGCAGGACGACTACGGCTCAATGCAGGAGGTTATAAGACGTAGGTTTGAGGAATATCAAAAGCACGGTGATGACGGAAACACCTTTGGCATTTTACCTGACCTTATCCTGCTTGACGGCGGCAAGGGGCAGCACAGCGCAGTAATGCAGGTGCTGCGAGATATGAATATATCTGTTCCTGTTTTCGGTATGGTTAAGGACAGCAAGCATAAAACAAGGGCGATTACAGACGGCAGCGACGAGATAGAGATTTCCTCAAAGCGCAGTGCTTTTACTCTTGTATCAAGCATACAGGAGGAGGTTCACCGCTTTGCAATAACCTACCACAGAACAAGCCGCAAAACTGCCGCTTTCAAAAGCTCTCTAACAGAGATAGACGGAATAGGAGAGAAGAGGGCGAAAGCCCTGCTCAAGCACTTTGGAAGCATAAAAAATATAAAGAATGCAGATTTGCAGGAGCTTATAGATGCACCGAATATGAACAGCGTTGCTGCAAATGCTGTTTATAATTATTATCATTGACTTAATCCCGTAATTTTGGTATAATATTAGCGTATTTTTGCAGGTGTTGTTTTCGGCATCGGCTTAAGGGTGATTAAATGAGAGTAGTATCCGGCTTAGCTCGTGGGAAACGTCTTGAGGTTCTGGAGGGCGACGATGTTCGCCCGACAACCGACAGGGTTAAGGAAGCCGTTTTCAGTATTATTCAGTTTAATATTGAGGGTAGGCGTTTTCTTGATTTGTTCTCAGGCTCCGGTCAAATGGGCATTGAGGCTCTGAGCAGAGGCGCAAAGCAGGCTGTTTTTGTCGACCAAAGCCGCCGTTCAATCAAGGTTATCAATAATAACATTGACAGCGTTGGTTTTCGTGACAGAGCAAGGGTTGTAAATACAGGAGCAGATGCTTTCCTTGCCTCGAATTCGGAGAGATTCGATATTGCCTTCCTTGATCCGCCCTACGGAACAGGACTTCTGCAAGCTGTTCTGCCTGCGGTTGTTCAAAATATGAACAAAGGCGGGCTGATTATTTGTGAAAGTCCACTAAAAGAAGAATTACCTGAAAAAATTGGCGAATTTTCTCTTGACAGAACTTATCGCTATGGTAAAATTAAAATAAGCATATTTTGTGTTGAGGATGAGTGTCTATGAATCAAACCGTAATATGCCCCGGCAGCTTTGATCCGGTAACAGTCGGGCACGTTGATATTATAAGCAGAGCTTCAAAAATGTTTGACCACGTTATTGTGGCTGTTATGGTGAACCTCAGCAAGACGCCAAGCTTTTCCATTGAGGAGCGGATAGCTCTTTTAAAAAAGGCTACTTCAGGACTTGATAATATTGAAATTGTCGGTTTTGACGGACTGCTTGCAGAATATGCGAAGCAAAGAAATGCCACAGCGGTGGTTAAGGGACTCAGGGCCGTATCCGACTTTGAATACGAATTTCAGATGTCGCTTACCAATAAAAAGCTTAATCCCGAACTTGAAACAATTTTTTTGACAACAAGCGCAGAAAATATGTATTTAAGTTCAAGTATAGTTAAGCAGGTGGCAAGTCTTGGCGGCGATATAACAAATTTTGTTCCCGAATGTATTCGTGCTGAAATTGAGAACAGACTTTCTCAAAACAGATAAGATTTTAACACGAATTTAATTTTTCACTTATGATATTTATTATTAAATGGGCTTACAGCCCCCGAAAGGAATGAAAACAATGAGAGTTGAAGAACTTATTGAAGAACTGCGTGAGGTTATAGGCGATGCCAAAAATATGCCGTTTTCCGGCGGTAAGATAATTGTTGAGGCTGACCACGTTAAGGATATCCTTGATGATATCGACGACAATCTTCCGCAGGAGGTTCGTCAGGCTAAGGCTATTGTTGCGGACAGAGCGCAGATTATTGCCGACGCAAAGAAAGAGGCAGAGCAGATTATCCGCAATGCCGAAGAAAGAAAAAAGACCCTTGTTAATCAGAACGAAATTGTTCGTCAGGCACAGGCTGAGGCTAATGACATTATTAACGATGCACAGGCTAAGTCAAAGGAGCTTAGGAAGGCTGCCAATTCCTATATTGACGATTTAATGGCAAGAACAGATGAGCTTTTATCAGCTCAGGTAAACGAGCTTAAGAAGGCAAGAGCCGGACTTAAAAACACACAGAGAAGCGGCAACTGATTAATCCTAAATTTTAGGCGTACAGTTTATTGTACGCCTTTATTTTTGCTCAATAACTATACAAATAGTAGCAATATACAAACTGGATAAGTAATTTGTTCTGATAATTTGATGAATTTTTAAGGCTTTAAAAGAAAATTATAAATTTGTAACCCTTTTATTATTCAAATGCAGAAAAATAAACCGAGAAAATAACCTATCTTGTGCTAATTGCAGTCGATTCTTGCAATATCTTGTATACGTTCATTGTTAGTTAAATTGCACATAAAATTACAAAACTGTATCCTTAAATAATTAAATAATACTTGCAACTTTTCGCAAAATATCTTATAATAGTTACACAAAGTGACAGATACTGTCGCTAAATGTCACATAAGAGTGGCTTTTAGAATTTTATGATATGGAAGTGGCGTTGTGTTCTTTGGTACCTACAAGCATAACCTTGACCCAAAAAACCGAATAATAATGCCTGCCAAGTTCCGAGAGGAGCTGGGTGACACTTTCTTTGTCACAAAAGGACTCAGTAACTGCCTTTGGGTTATGTCCGCTGAAAAGTGGACTGTGTTTGTTGACCAAATTTCGGCTCGACCTGCTCCGGAAGCAAATGTGCTTCAGCACTACTTTTTTGCAGGAGCTGACCAGGTTACGCCGAATGCTCAGGGAAGGTTCGTTGTAAAGGACGAGCTAAGGGAGTTTGCGGAGCTTGAAAAAGAGGTTGCAATTGTTGGCGCAGGAAAACAGGTAGAGATTTGGAGCGGCAGCAATTGGGATAAAATCTCAGGCTCAGCTTCACAGCAGGATATTGCGGAGCTGATGAAAAACATCACGTTTTAAGAGGTGATATAATGGCTTTTTCGCATATTCCCGTTTTGCTTAACGAGGCAATCTCAGCGCTCAATATAAAGCCACACGGTATTTATATTGACGGAACAGCAGGAGGCGGAGGACATTCGGCAGAAATTCTGAACCGGCTTGGGTCTGACGGGAAACTTATTTCCATAGATCAGGACCCGACTGCAATAGCCGCTGTAACAAAACGCTTTCAGGACGACAACCGCTCTGTAATCGTTCAGTCAAATTTCAGCCAAATGGCAGATGTTGCAAAAAACCTCGGCATTGAATATGTGGACGGCGTCCTGCTTGATATAGGAGTGTCATCTGTTCAGCTTGACACCCCCGAAAGAGGTTTTTCCTTTCACAATGACGCACCGCTTGATATGAGGATGAGCCAAAGCGGCAAAACCGCTGCGGATTTGGTAAACAATCTCAGCCATAAGGAGCTTATGCGGATTATCTCTCTGTACGGTGAGGAAAAGTTTGCTTCAAGAATAGCGTCAGACATCATCAGGTACAGGGAGAAAGAGAGAATAGAAACAACATTGCAGCTTGCCGAGATAATTAAGCAGGCTGTACCGGCAGCTAAAAGGCGAGACGGCCATCCTGCACGAAAAACCTTTCAGGCTCTGAGAATAGCTGTAAATGGCGAGCTTGACAGGTTGGAGGAAGGACTGGACGCTGCATTTTCGCTATTAGCTCCGAAAGGACGTCTTGCGGTAATCACATTCCATTCACTTGAGGATAGGATTACAAAGCAAAAAATGGCGTCTTGGTGCACCGGCTGCACCTGTCCAAAGGATTTTCCGGTGTGTGTGTGTGGAAATAAGCCGAAAGGAAGGCTTGTTTTCAGGAAGCCCTTGGAAGCATCCTTGGAGGAATTAGACAAAAACCCCCGAAGCAGAAGCGCTAAATTACGCTGTTTTGAAAAAATGTAACAATATTGTAAATAATGGCAAAAAAGCCTTTGACATTTATTACAGAAAGTAGTAAACTATATGTAGTGAAATTAAGACGATTTATTCGATTTTTCACTCCAACATATAGTAAAAGATGTTTTAGCTTTCGGAAATGAAACGAAGAAGGTTTATTTTGCAAAAGTTACAAACTCGTTACAAGTTGGATTTAGTTGGAATTATTGTTATATTGATAAGATTTCTGATTAATTCGGCGTTTTTTAATTACAAGTGTGTTTCGGGCCGACAAAACAAAATTTAATAGTGACAAATTCGTTACATTTCTCAGTCTATGATTAATGTATGTGTATTTATCAGAGGTGAAAAATATGGCTTTAAACGGTAGAAGCGTGGCCTACGATATCAGCCTCTTTGAGACGACGGCTGAAGAGAGATTAGAAGAACAAAAAAGATTACATAGAAGAAGACATAATGTTGTTAGCTTACCTGAAGAGGATTTAATAAAAAACAGAAGAGCAAAGCCAAACCCGGCGAAGATTTTTTCAAGGGTTGCTTTGGGCGGTATTATTACGGTTACAGTTGCCCTTATTATTCACGGGCAGGTTCAGCTTACTGAGCTTAACCAGAAAATCAGCAATGCCTCCACAAATCTGTCTAATCAGGAAAGCCTCTACACACAGTTGCAGATGAAGGTTGATTCAAAGCTTTCAACTGCCGAGGTGGAAAGCTTTGCCGAGTCTAATCTTGGTATGAGCAAGGCTGACAGCTACCAAAAGGAATACATAAGCCTGTCACAGGGCGATAAGGCGGAGGTTGCAAAGGAGCAAGGCTCGAATATTTTCGACTCTATCGCACAGGCAATTGCGGGCTTGTGGTCTTAATTCTTATTTGGGTGAACAAAATAAAATGAAAATAAAAGCGGTTGTAACGTGGGGCATATGCTCCGAAAGCAAATCAGTGGCATTATTTAAAAATAAGGATTGTCACTGGTTTGGCTTGTTGCAACCTTTTTGCTATTTATGGGCGTTGTCGCATTTTGATGAAAAAAGTTTATACTCAGGCAAAGTTATGGATAAAAATTGTTCTTACGGCTTTGCCTGTGTTCTATATGCAATATGAAATTGACTATACTTATATAAGTAAAAACGCTACATATTAAATATTTTATTTTATCAGAAAAGAATTTTACCCCATGCATATATAAAACTAAACTAACCTACCAACATTATAAATGAAAAACGGAAAGGGGAAATTTAATGTCAAAGGGATCTAAGTCGAAGCTAATGCGGCGATGTATGATAATAATGTCTATCATCTTGCTGCTTGGCTTTGGTACAGTTGGTTTTCGGCTGACTCAGCTTACATTAGTGCAGGGGCAGGAGCTTCAGCAAAAGGCGGTAGATCAGCAGCTTACCGATACAACAATCAACGCACGGCGAGGAACAATTTACGACACAAACGGAAAGGTACTCGCACAAAGTGCAACAGTGTGGATGGTTGTTCTATCTCCGATAAATTTTGAAAATGATGAGGAGAGAACGATTGTATCAAAGGGCCTTTCCGAAATACTTGGACTTGACCAGGAAAGTATATTTGCAAAGACAAAGGAAAAGGTATATTACTCTGTTGTTAAAAGGCAAATCGAAAGCGACACCCGTGACAAGGTGCTTGAGTTTATCAAGAAGATAAAAGAGGAGTACGATATTTCGGGTGTTATTGATTTGCTTGAGGATTACAAAAGGTATTACCCTTACAACGATTTTGCTTCAGCAGTTATAGGATTTACCGGCAGTGACGATCAGGGACTTTCGGGTCTTGAATATGAATACAACGAAGAACTTACAGGTACTCCGGGCAGACTTGTAACTGCGACTACCGGCAACGGAAACGGAACCGAGATGCCGTTCCAATTTGAGCAGAAGGTTGATGCTATCGACGGTAACAGTCTTGTACTGACAATTGACGAAACAATTCAGCACATTATGGATAAGTATCTTGAGCAAGGTAATGTTGAAAATAAGGTTTACAACCGTTCAGTCGGTATTATGATGGACGTTCACACAGGCGCAATACTCGGTCAGTCGGTTGTAAGTGGATATGACCTTAACAACCCTTTTACCTTGACAGACAAAAATGCAATCGCACAGATAAGCGAGCTTGTAGGCAGTGAAAAGGAAAAAGCAGAGAGTGAAGCTTTGTCGGCACAATGGAGAAATAAGGCTATCAGCGACACCTACTACCCCGGTTCTGTTTTCAAGATAATGACTGCCGCTATGGCGCTTGAGGAAAATAAGGTGAACGATAAATCGACCTTCAACTGCACAGGCTCATACACTCCGGTGCAGGGTGTACCGCCAATTCATTGTCATAACACCCTCGGTCACGGAACACAGACCTTTGCGGAGGCTATATGCAACTCCTGTAACCCTGCGTTTATGCAAATAGGCGGCAGTGTAGGTAAGACGAAATTCTGGGAGTATTTTCAGGCATTCGGTTTTAACACAACAACAGGAATCGACTTACCCGGAGAGGCAAGCGGACTGTTCTTTAATTCGGACGGCTCAATGACAGACCTCGACCTTGCGATTGCTTCGTTTGGTCAGGGTGTTGCCGTAACCCCAATTCAGATGGTAACGGCAATTTCAGCCATAGCAAACGGTGGCGAGCTATTGCAGCCGTATGTAGTTAAGCAGGTTCTCGACCCGGACGGAAATGTTGTTAAGTCAACCGATAAGATAGTAAAGAGAAAGGTTGTTTCAAAGGAAACCTGTGATAAGCTCAGTGAGATTCTTGAGCTTAATGCAAAGGAAGGCTCGGCAAAGAACGGCTATGTTGCGGGTTACAGAGTAGCAGGAAAAACCGGTACGTCTGAGAAAAAGGTTGACGTAAACGGCGACGGCAACAATGACTACATTGCTTCCTTCTGTGGGTACGCTCCTGCGGACGATCCGCAGGTTTGTCTGCTTGTTTACTTTGACGCACCGCTTGGGGATAACTACTACGGCAGCGGAGTTGCCGCACCTGTTTTCTCACAGATTATGAGCGAGGTTATGCCATACCTAAGCGTGAGCACACAGTACACTGACGAAGAACTTGAGAAGATGGACACAACGGCGAACAGCTATCTCGGCCTTTCAATCAGCGAGGCTGAGTCAAAGGTTGAAGCAGACGGCTACACCTGTGTTGTCAAGGGCGACGGCGACACGGTAGCAGCTCAGCTTCCGGCGGCGTCAACAAGAATACCGCAGGGCGGTACGGTTGTGCTTTACACAAGCCTTGAGGAGGTCGCTAACGGCGAGGTTGAGGTTCCGAACTTCTCCGGGATGACGCTTGCAGAGGCAAATATGGTGGCGGCAACCTATAACCTTAATATAAGCGTGCAGGGTGTGAGCGGCATAAGTGACGGAGTTGTGCTTACGCAGAGTACAGCGGCAGGCGAAATGGTGTCGCCGGGAACAGTTATTACACTGAATTTCACCACCTCGTCAAATTACGGAAATAATAATGTAATGTAATAAAGAAAAACTACAAAACAACGGAGGTAGAAACAATGAATATCGGATGGGTGCTTGGAAGCGCGGTAAGCTCATTTGTAATATCGGCTCTTATAGGCAAGTGGCTTGTTCCTTTTTTGAAAAAGGTAAAATACGGTCAAACCATTTTGGAGGACGGTCCTAAGTGGCACGAGAAAAAGCAGGGTACACCTACAATGGGTGGATTTATGTTCATAATAGGTTCGGTTGTAACAACCCTTATATGTACGCTCCTGTTTTTTATATTCACCACCGAGCCTCAGCTTAAAGCAGACATCGGCAGAGTGCTTGCCGGTATAGTAATGGCTTGCGGTTACGGCGCAATAGGGTTTATTGATGATTATATTAAGGTAGTTAAAAAACGTAATCTTGGACTTACAGCAAAGCAAAAACTCCTCTTGCAGTTTGCGGTAGCAATCTCTTATCTTGCAACGCTTTATTTACTTGGCACATCAAGCAATCTTTTAATACCGTATGTCGGTTTTGTTGACCTTGGAATTTTCTATTGGATTTTTTCTGCAATAGCTATTGTAGGTGTTGTAAACGCAGTAAACCTTTCGGACGGAATTGACGGACTTGTCGGCTCAATGTCATTTTTCTCGGCACTCGCATTTATGCTCCTAGCGTCTGTTCTTCAGAGTCAGTGCTCAGGTATAATGGCGTCAGCTCTTGCAGGAGGTTGTCTTGGCTTCCTGCTTTGGAACTTCCATCCGGCTAAGGTCTTTATGGGCGACACAGGCTCGCTCTTCCTTGGCGGTTACATCTGCGCCATTGCATACGCACTTAATATGCCGATTATCCTTATAGTAATAGCGTTGCCGTATCTTCTTGAGATGCTGTCGGTAGTGCTTCAGGTTACTTACTTTAAATTAACTCACGGCAAACGCCTATTCAAGATGAGCCCAATTCATCATCACTTTGAAATGTGCGGCTGGTCAGAGGTTAAGATAGTTGTTGTGTTCAGCGTGTTTGCCGCAGTATGCGGAATCTTTGCGGTGCTGTTTACAATATTCGGTATAGGCTTTATCAATTAAAAATTTTACAGCTATTATATATTACGGTGGTGTAAGGATGGATTTAACACACACGAATACTAAACGCAGAAATCGGCAATCACATCATATGCCGATTGAGCGCTCTCAAAAGCTTGCCGCAACCGGCAAAGCGGCTGCTGAGGCAGACGCTTTGTCAAGTCGCAGACAAAGGCAGACAAGAGATCGCAATACTGCAGGCAAGATCCGCAAGCTTTTCAGAGTTGGCGCAGGAATAGATATGCCTTTTCTAATTTTGGTTTTGGTGCTCCTCGTCTGCGGAGTAATTATGATGTTCTCGGCAAGCTACCCTATTGCATATTACGAGCAGGAGAACAGCTACTTTTATTTGTTCAGACAAGGCGGATTTGCTCTTGTCGGAGTTTTGGTAATGTTTGCAATGTCATACCTGAACTACGAATATCTCAAAAAGGTGTCGCTGCTTGTTCTTGGCGCAGGCTTTGTAGCCTTGGTTGCTGTTTTCTTCTTTCCGTCATTAACAGGTGTTCACAGATGGATAGAATTTGGGCTTTTCAATTTGCAGGCTTCTGAGATAATGAAGTTTGCCATTATACTGTTTTTGGCGCATTGGGGAGCATATCAGCACAAAAAGACGAACACAATAAAGTATGGCGCATTGCCGCCGCTTATAATATTTGTTGTAACTGCTGTTCTGCTTTTCTTTGAACCGCACTATTCAGGTATTGTTATTATAGGAATACTTACAGCGCTTATGGTAATTCTTTACGGCGGAAAAATCAGATGGTTTGTAATAATCGGTTCCGTTCTTGTCGGCGTTGTTCTTATACTTGCTGTTACGGGAAAGCTCGGTTACGCTATGGAGCGTATGGACGGCTGGGGAAAGGCTCTTGAATATGTCGATGACGAAATGTGGGATCAGACATTCCAGACAAGAAACTCGCTGTACGCTATTGGTTCCGGCGGACTTATGGGACTCGGACTTGGGCAGTCAAGACAAAAATATTTATACCTGCCTGAGCCTCAAAACGACTTTATCTTTGCTATTGTATGCGAGGAACTTGGCCTTATCGGAGCGCTTGTTGTGCTGACGCTTTTCGGACTTCTTATCTGGAGAGGCTTTGTAATCGCAATGCGTGCTAAGGACCGCTTTGGAACTCTGCTTGCGGCAGGCCTTACGGCACAGATAGGAATTCAGGTTGTGCTGAACATTTTTGTTATTACAGACTGGATGCCAAACACAGGTATCAGCCTTCCGTTTTTTAGCTACGGTGGTTCCTCACTGATAATGATTTTGTTCCAGATGGGAATAATTCTTTCAATTTCAAGAACAGCAAATATGAGTAAAATATAAACAACCATTATATTAAGGAGACGTTATTATGCGTGTGATTTTTGCAGGCGGCGGCACAGCAGGGCATATAAACCCGGCACTTGCAATCGCCGGATATTTAAAAGATAAGGACCCCAAAACAGAGATACTTTATATAGGAGCACAAGGAGGAATGGAGGAAAGGCTTGTTCCTCAGGCAGGTTTTAAAATAAAAACTATAAAAATCTCAGGCTTCAAAAGAAGCCTGTCCCCAAAGGCGCTTAAGGACAATATTGTTACTCTGAAGAGAGCTTTTTCTTCAACAGCTGACGCCAAGAAAATCATTAAGGAATTTAAGCCTGATATATGCATCGGTACAGGAGGTTATGTAAGCGGTCCTGTTATCCGTGCGGCAATAAAGCTTAAGATACCTGCAATTATCCATGAGCAAAATGCCTTTCCCGGTGTTACAACAAAGATGTTGTCAAAAAATGTACAGAAGGTTATGCTTGCAAACCCGTATGCAAAGAAATATTTGAGCGACAGCTGCCATTTTGTTACAACAGGAAATCCTGTAAGAGGTGAAATAATAACAGCAGCAAAAGAGCCGTCACGAAAAGAGCTTGGTCTTGATATGCGTCCCGTTGTTCTTTCGTTTGGTGGAAGCCTGGGAGCAAGAAAAATCAACGAGGGTGTTGCCGACTTAATTGCACGAAGCGGCAAGGACGGCAAATATCAGATAATACACGCATACGGCCAGTATGGCAAGTGGTTCCCTGATTTGCTTCGCAAAAAGGGAATAGAGCCAAATGACTGTGAAAACCTTGATATAAGAGAGTATATCAACAATATGTCAACCTGCCTTGCGGCGGCTGACCTTGTTATATGCCGTGCAGGTGCGATAACCTTAAGTGAGCTTCAGGTTCAGGGCAAGCCTGCAATTTTAATCCCGTCTCCGAATGTAGCTGAGAATCACCAGTACCACAACGCAATGTCTATGGTTGACTCTAATGCGGCTTTTATTATAGAGGAAAGCGAGCTTACCGGCGAAAAGGTTATCGAGTACGCCGACAGAATTCTCGGAGATGAAAACACACTCAAGGAATATTCACAGAACGCCGGAAAGATGGCAATAGTGGATGCAAACGACAGAATTTATTCCGTTATAAGAACTGTTCTTAACGGTGTGGCAAAATAACCTAAAATTAATGCATATGGCTCCCTCGTTTGAGGGAGCCGCCATTCACAAAGCACAGCCCTTTTTCATAATATATAAAAGATTATCTTTACCAAACGGCTTTTATATATTAGAATAAGGGGTGTTCTCTGTGTCAAAGCTGATAATAGAGGGTCGCAAAAGACTTAGCGGAAGGGTTGAAATTCAGGGCGCAAAAAACAGTGCCTTGCCAATTTTGGCGGCAACTCTGCTTACAAATGACAGCTGTGTTATAAACAACTGCCCCGATTTGTCGGATGTTGAAATAACGCTGAACATTCTACGCTATCTTGGATGTACCGCTCAGCTTGACGGAAACACTGTAACGCTTGACAGCAAATGCGCCGATAAATATGACATACCCGACGAGCTTATGCACGCAATGCGTTCATCCATTATTTTCTTAGGGCCTTTGCTTGCACGTTTTGGAAAGGCAAGGCTTACCTTTCCCGGTGGCTGCGAGTTAGGGCCAAGACCCATTGACCTCCACTTGAAGGCGCTTAGAATGATGGGCGTTGAAATAGCGGAGCAGCACGGCATTATTGAATGTTTCGCTCCTGACGGAATAAAGGGAGCGAAAATTTCGCTGTCGTTTCCAAGTGTGGGAGCCACAGAAAATATAATGATTGCCGCTGCAACTGCCAAAGGTACAACAGTCATAACAAACGCTGCAAGAGAGCCTGAAATCTGCGACCTTGCCGATTGCCTTAACAGCTTCGGTGCTCAGGTTGCAGGAGCAGGAGAGGGTACGATAGTTATTGACGGTGTTAGTACGCTCAAAGGCGCTATGCACACGATTATACCTGACAGAATCGCAGCGGCTACATATATGGCTGCGGTTGCCGCAACAGGCGGCAAGGTGCTTGTTGACAGAATTGTGCCGTCACATTTAAGCGGCATTACACCTATTTTTGAGGAAAGCGGCTGTACTGTAAAGCAAAGAGGAAATTCAATTCTGATTGATGCGCCTCGCAGGCTGAGGGCGGTTAAGCTTATTCGCACAATGCCGTATCCCGGTTTTCCAACAGACGCACAGCCGCCGCTTATGGCGATGCTTGCCTTGGCAAGGGGAACAGGTATTTTTGTTGAGAACATATTTGAAAACCGTTACAAGCACACAAGCTGCCTTGAGAGAATGGGAGCAAGGATTTATATTGAGGGTAAGGTTGCCGTGGTTGAGGGTGTTCCGGAGCTTTACGGCGCAAAAACAGCAGCTCCCGATTTACGTGGAGGAGCCGCTCTTGTTGTAGCAGGGTTAAGCGCAGGCGGCAAAACCGAAATTAACGATATACATTATATAGAACGAGGATATGAAAGAATTGAGCTTGCATTGTCACAGCTTGGAGCGTCGATAAAAAAGTTGTAATATAAATATATTAATTGGTGTTTAATATACAGTTGTGGGGAAGATAAAATGAATAAGAACGGTAAAAATGAAAAAGAAAAAAATGAAAAAAACGATAAAACAATAAAAAATAAAAACAGACCGTATGACAGTGCCGACAGAAGAAAAGCTTCGGGTAGTTCACGTCAGAAACGAGAGTCTGATGGTCGCCGTGAACGCTCGGACGATGCTTTTCCAAAAAGGAAAAGAGAAGAGGAATTTGTTGAGCATACTGATAAGCAGAGAAGAAAGGGCTCGTCCTCTTCAAAACTGAGCGGCAAGGAAAGAGAAAATTCTGAAAGTGCTGACCGTCAGAGCAATATAAGAAAGAGGAAAAAGCCTTCGGCTGACTCAAAAGGCAAAAAGCGGAGAGATAAGGCCCAGAAACACATTGAGAGCGAAAACCTGATTGATAAAAAGGACTACGGCGACGAGTTTTACACAGATGAGCTGGAGCTGAAGAGAATAAGAGCAAGACAGAGGATTGACGAAAAGCTGGCTAACGACAGTGTAATTGAAAAAAAGCCGATGTCACACAAAAGGCGGAAGCTTAAAAATATTGGCGTTGCGGCGTCTATTGTTTCAATTATATTTATAATAGGTATAGTGTTGTCGCTTACTGTGTTTTTCCGCTGTGAACAATTTTTGGTTGAGGGAGCAGAGCATTACTCTGCACAGGATATAATTGATGCAAGCGGAATGAGTCTTGGTGAAAATCTGTTTTTGAGCGATAAGAGCGCAGGCGAGGAAAAAATTGAAAGCTCGCTGCCGTTTATTGAAGAGGCAAACATTTCTGTAAGAATACCGAATACGATGCTTATTACCGTTACCGAGAGCAAGCCGGCGTTTATCGTAAGCAGCGGAAACGATTACATAGTGGTAAGCTCCAAGGGTAAGGTTATGGAGAAGATTCAGGGCAAAACTGATAAGTACGATGCGCCGTTAGTGCTTGGATGTACTGTAAAATCCTCTGAGTTGGGCAGGGAAATTAAGTTCAAGGAACCGGGAGCGCTTTCAATATTAAAGGCAATATCCGCAGGCTTAGAGGAGAATGAATTTTCCGGAATCAAGGAGATTGACATTTCCAACACTGCAAGAATTTGCCTTAACTATTCCAACAGAATAAAAATTATTATCGGTCTGCCCGAGGATATAAGCTACAAGCTTAAAACAGCGAAAATAATAATCAGTGAAAAGTTGTCTGAAACCGACACAGGTGAGCTTGATGTTTCAGGCTGCAAGGAGAAGAACAAGGCTTCGTACTTCAAGCCTGATCCAAGCATATATATCGACAGAATACAGGAAACTCAGCCTGCTACCGAACCGACAACAGAAGCGTTAACCCAAACGCAGACTGAGCAGGAAGCACAAACCGATATATGGACAGACGCCGAGCCTGACAGTGCAGATGATGATTATTCAAACGGTGTGCCTATGTATGAGTATCCGACAGATGAATACGGAAACGTAATTTCTTCAACAGATTCCGAAAGCCAGAGCGGATATGATAATTACGGCTATTAATACCGTTATGACGTAGCAGATTGCAGCAACGATTCTTAAAGCACATAGGATTGAGACTAAGAAAAGTATCATTAAAATGTATTTGTGCAGATATTGTGAGTTGTTGCCTCAAAAATCGCCTTAAAACGTCATAATAATCAGGGCGTTCTTGTAGAAATGCGAAAAATAGAAAAAAATATGTAAAACGCTATTGAATTTTTCACTCTTTTGTGTTAAATTTATAGAGTAGCAGTATAATGGTTGTGGGTATGCACAGCTTTTTAGTATTTCAGAAAACTAAGATTAATTTTTATGTCGTCTTTGCGACGTATAGGAGGAAGTTTAAATGGCATTTGAGATTGAAAAAGAGTTTGGTAACGATACACCTGTTATCAAGGTAATTGGTGTCGGCGG
This sequence comes from Ruminococcus sp. zg-924, assembly GCF_024433635.1. Taxonomy (GTDB): domain Bacteria; phylum Bacillota; class Clostridia; order Oscillospirales; family Acutalibacteraceae; genus UBA7067. Next base: position 105,437 of record NZ_WNJZ01000007.1, read on the forward strand.
TGGCGGCGGCAACGCTGTTAACCGAATGGTAAAGATGGGCGTTCAGTGCGTAGATTTTGTTGCAATAAATACAGACGACCACGTTCTTCAGTTCTCCAGTGCGGGTACAAAGATTAAGATCGGCGAAAAGATCACTCACGGCAAGGGCGCAGGTTCAAAGCCGGAGATAGGCAGACAGGCAGCTGAAGAAAACAGAGAAGAGATTGAAGCTGTTCTTAAGGATACAGATATGGTATTCATTACAGCAGGTATGGGCGGCGGCACAGGTACAGGTGCAGCTCCGATTGTTGCCGAGATTGCAAAGTCAATGGGCATTTTAACAACTGCAATTGTTACAAAGCCGTTTGGATTTGAAGGCAAGAAGAGAATGGAGCAGGCTGAGGCAGGTATTGCAGCTCTCAGAGAGAATGTTGATTCACTTATTGTTGTTCCGAACGAAAGACTAAAATATGCAAGCGAGCAGAGAATTACTCTTAAGAACGCTTTTGAACTTGCCGATGACGTTCTTCGTCAGGGTGTTCAGAGTATCTCTGACCTTATCCTTATACCCGGTCTTGTTAACCTTGACTTTGCTGATGTTACAGCTATTATGCACGATGCCGGTTATGCTCACATGGGTATCGGTTATGCAACAGGTAAGGACAAGGCTGACGAGGCGGCAAGAATGGCTATTACAAGCCCACTTCTTGAAACATCAATCAGTGGTGCTAAGGGTGTTATTGTTAATATCACAGCTTCACCTGATATCGGTCTTGACGAAATTGATACAGCCTCTGCAATGATTACAGAGCAGGCTGACCCGGATGCAAACATCATTTGGGGTGCTGTTCTTGATGAAAATATGGAGGATGAGATGAGCGTTACTGTTATTGCAACAGGCTTTGGCGGTGGCAATGACAATACAATGCGTGATCCAAGAAACAGAGGCAAAAGAGCAGCAAGAAGCGAAGCTTACAGAAGCGCTCCGACAAAGGAAGCTCCAAAGAAGGCTCCGGCTGATGTTGCTGATGAAGATGACTCTTACTATGACATTATGTCAATCTTCAACCGTAAATAATAAATGACTTAGCAAAGAGGCTGCCGAAAGGCGGCTTCTTTTTTTGAGGTGATGTAACAAAATGGACAGCAAGTTAAACCGACTTTTTCTTAAAATGACTGAGTATTTTAAGGGGGATAAAAGACGCATATGCCACTTAACAAAGGTTCATTCCTTTGCTTCGCTTATCGCTTCTCTTGAGGGCGTTGACAGTGACACCAAATATATCATCGAAGCCGCCGCACTTGTCCACGACATTGGCATAAAGCCGTCTGAAGAAAAGTACGGAAGCTGCACAGGAAAACAGCAGGAGCTTGAAGGACCGCCTGTTGCGGAGTATATGCTAAGAACTCTTGACTTCTCGGAAAATGTCATCGAGAGAGTAAAGTATCTTGTTGCCCATCATCATACCTATAACAATATAGACGGAATTGATTACCAAATTCTTGTAGAGGCTGATTTTATCGTAAATATGGACGAGGATGAAATAAATATAGAAGCGATAAAAAATTGCCTTGAAAAAATTTTCAAAACGAAAAGCGGAAATCAAATTTGCAAAAATATGTTTATGTAATAAAAAGGGGACACCTCACTGAAGTGAACCCCAAAGTTTAGACAAAATTAAATATTAAATTACTTGAGAATGAGTTCGGTATTGTACCGGGCTCATTTTCAGTTTTGATACAATTCGTTCATTGTTGTAGTAATCGATGTATTTCTTTAGTTCATCAATGAAAGTGTTAACACTTTCAAATTTTTCACCATAGAACATTTCAACCTTAAGTCTACCGAAAAAGTTCTCCATAGCACCATTGTCCATACAGTTTCCTTTTCGTGACATGCTCTGTGTAATGTTGTGCTCAGAGAGTAATTGCTGATATTCAGCGTGCTGGTATTGCCATCCCTGGTCTGAATGAAATACAGGTG
>NZ_WNJZ01000008.1 GCF_024433635.1 Ruminococcus sp. zg-924
ATTCGTCCATATACACCAAGACACAACGGAAAAGTGGAAAGGTCTCATCGCAAAGACAATGAATACTTTTATGCTACACACACCTTTTACTCATTTGATGACTTTAAAAAGCAATTAGCTGTTCACAGTAGAAAATACAACAAATTTCCTATGCGTCCTCTTAATTGGAAATCTCCTGCTGATTATATTAACGCTTTTATTTCTAATGGCGAAGTTTTCTAATTTTGTAACACATCATTGACAAACCTACAAAAACAAGGATAATGAAAACTTATGTTCTGCGTGTAGTATCAGGGATAAATTTCAGCATTTTTATGCTGAACAATATAGCACACCCTCTCGGCTTCTTCAAGCGTTGCTTTTCTGTATTGGAGACACATTTTTACTCTACCTTTCATTATAATTTTAATACTGAATCAAAAATCTATTTTTCTTAATCATAGATTTATAATTCAACCAACTTACTATCCTTAAAATAATAAATATTTTCTTTCTTAAATCCATACATTGAGCCTTCAGTCCAGATATGCGGCTCAAATATAAAATACTTTACTTCACTTAGCATTTTAGTGTTTCCTTTTTCAATATATATTCTTTCGTTTTTATCCTTGACGATTGAATGACCTAAATTACCAAGAAAATCTAAATTTATGTATCCTTTACTTTTGATTAACTCATTAATATGATAGTAAAGTTCCTCAAATGATGTGTCGGGTGTTGCAAAGGCTTTCAGCTCATTGTGGAGAGCTTCTTCCATAAACAGACCGTTGCGCCATTCGGTATTTTGTATACTTTCAACATCATTAACTACTTTTCCCTTTTCAATAATGATGGTTCGTGCATAATCACCCCAGATTTTATTGTTCTGCGGACTTAAATCAATAGTGATAATATCATTTTCCGCAATTTTCTTATCCGGGGTAACATAATCTCTGCCCGAAAGAGAAACCGTAGTTCCGTTACCGCTGAAAACAAAGGCTCCTATATCCCAATACCAAAATGAATCAGCTCCCAATTCAAACATTTTATCCTCGCATAATTTACGTACTTCTTGCAAATTCATATTTGGCATGACTATAGTTTTTATGTATTCTATTGTGGTTTTAGCGATTTTCTGTACTTCACTGTATGTCATATTATTATCACCTTTAGTCATTACCTAAATTCTAACACAAAATAGCAATATAGCAATTAATTTAATTATTAAAACACATAAAATAAAAAATCCGAACCCATCTCCAATCGGAGGAAGATTCGGATTTTTTGTTTGTCTAATCTACATAAAAAAGATATTTTCGGAATTTTGGCGGTGAGATTTGAACTCTCGCACTGAACGAAACATCATCAAAAAGACGGATAATTCATCGGTTTATAGGAACTTTCTTATATCTAAGGCCAATTGACCTTCAAGGTTTATCAACCTTTTGGCAATGTCCTTAGATTTCTCATCAGCTGCAGCATATTGATTCAGATATTTATTTAGCGATTTGACGCCCATATTGCAGCCATCCGTTATCAAATCGGCAATAGTGTGATCGGTTTCGTTCATTTGCAGCTTCATTTCGGTTTTTATTTTTGCCATCTGTTCTGCCATAAAGTTTGGGTCTTTGCCCTCATCTTCATATTGCCCAAGCAATTGTTGAAGCTCCTTGTCAAGCTTATCGTGTTCATCCTTGCAAGCGTTCAGCAGTTGTTGCAAATCGGAGCTTTTTACACGACCCAAAACGTCGTTTATAGACTTAACGCCCATTTTGATGCCGGCATCGCATTCTCGCAAAAGTTTTATGGTATCTGGTTCTATCATAATACATCCTCCTTTTTAGATAGCATGTACTATTTCTCAGCATCAATACATTTTTCGTTAAAAAAAATGAACACAAATCTCCCAAGCACTCTTGAATGTGCAACTTATCAGGACTTCCACCTCTCCAATGTGTTCACGTTTTTGGGAAAGGACACATAAACGTTCTCGCTAAAAACAATCCAGCGGATTGTTTTTGCCCGCCTACGGTGGGCACGCTTACATTCAAGTCCCTTCATATTTATGCACATCAAAGCAAAGGGCTGACAGCATTTTTCTGTCAGCCATTTGCTTTGTCTAAGGACTATAAAAAAGATTTTTTCGGCGTTTTGGTGTAGGACTTTGAACCCTCACCGAAAATCTCTTGAATGCTCAATTTCGGTGGTGGCTGCGATCAGCCGCTTTTTTATTCGTTAAGTGCCTGTTCTACTTCAAGGCCGCCGACGAACACCACCTTGATCTGCTCTTTGGATTTTACAACTACACATTCGAGTATTTGCCGGATAATTTGATCATCATAGGTCATCGGATGGTTTGTTAGCCCTTCGAGGATAGTGAAGATTTCATCGAGCCGGGATTTCGCATTTTCCCGTTTTTGCTTGGCGTCTGCGATTTGGTCAAGCTGATGCTGCAGACGATTCTTTTCATTCATTAATCGGCTGGCCTTTTCTTCGTCGAAGTTGTCAAGTGTACTGGAGTCTACCGCTTGGAGCATGGCTTTGAATTCTGCGTCAATCTCAGCGATTCGGATTTGCAGATCGAGGCTGTCATCTTCGGTATCGGCTGCCTGCAATCCCATGCCGATATGCAGCTTTAGGGTTTTCAGCACATCCGTATTTTGCTTTGCCGTTTTCAATATAGCATTCATAATGGCCTCCTGCAGAACGCTTTCCTCTATGGTCGGTGATTCATGGCAGTATTTCTTGCCGTAGTCCAGACGGTTGATGCACCGCCACACGATTTTCTTGTGACCGCCTGCCGTCCATGTGCATCGGCGGTAAGGCGTTCCGCATTCTCCGCAGATTAACAGTTCCGTCAGAGCGTATTTGCCGGAATATTTTCCTTGCTCGGTTTTCGTCCCGACCTGCTTGACTTTCCGTTTGCCGGCGCGCCTTGCAAGTTCTTCTTGCACTCTGCCGAAGGTACCGGAGTCAATGATGGCGGGGTGGTTGTTCTCGACATAGTATTTCGGCCGTTCTCCGTTGTTTGCCTTTGCCTTTTTGGAAAGGCAGTCGGTTATATAGGTTTTATTGATGACGGCGTCGCCCTTGTACCGTTCATTTGAGAGGATGGACTGTATCGTCGAGTATTGCCATTTGGCCTTACCGCCGGGAGAAGGTATGCCCATTTCTTCAAGGAGATTTTTAATACCGCCGAAGCTGTCGCCTGCAAGGAACCGTTCGTAGATCAGCTTGACGATCTCAGCCTGTTCGGGATCAATTTCCGGCTTACCGTCTTCACCCTTGCGGTATCCGAGAAAATTCTTGTAGTGGAACGGTACATTGCCTTCTTTTGCGCTCTGTGCCTTGCCCCATTTTACATTGGCGCTGATGTTTTCGGACTCGCTCTGTGCGATGGAGCCGTAGATGGTGATGTAAAACTCGGCGCCGGGCTGGGTGCTGTGAATCCCTTGTTCCTCGAAAAATACATCCACTCCCAAGTCCTTGAGCATTCGGGTGTATTTCAGGCAGTCTACGGTGTTTCGGGCAAATCGGGCGACTGACTTTGTGATGATCATGTCCACCTTGCCTTGCCTGCAGTGCCGCATCAGCTTATTAAACTCATCACGCTTTTTGGTGCTTGTTCCGGTGATGCCTTTGTCGGCATAGATACCCACCATCGTCCATCCATGCTCACCATTGATTTTATCCGTATAAGCTCTGCGCTGAACTTCATAGCTGTTGAGCTGATCTTCCTGCTTGGTAGATACCCGGCAGTAGGCAGCCACACGAGTCTGACGGTAGGCACTTTTGATTTCCTCTTGTATGTTGACTGCTGCCGGGATGACGCGCACGACTTTAGGCGGCGTCGGTTGGGTTATGACTGCTTGCATAGTCTTCAGGCTCCTTTCTGATGATTTGATCGTTGATCAGCGTAAGGTATACGCTTTTGTCTGTATTCAGTGTGATGGCTTTGACTGTTCTTGCCACAAGGTCGGCAGAAAATTCAGAAAGCGGGCTTACTCTTTCCAAGTCCGCTTTCATCTTCTTTATGGCATAGGTGGTATGGTCGATGCTTTTGTATTTAAGCGAGAGGCAACGGAGCATTTTCAGGCGCAGCGCCTCTTTGTCAAGTTCTACGCTGTCAAGCATTCTGCCGATCTCGTTTTCCGTTTTAAGTATCTCGATATCGGGTTTTATTTCAGTATCCGCCGGTATTTGAATTCTGTCGGGATCAGCAATCACCATATTCAGCAGTTCCGTAATTTGTGCAAGGAGGTTTTCATCTGCGATAACGATCAGCTCCCCGCATTCATGATTCGTGCAGAACCATCGTTGATTGCATTTGCATCGGCTGTCATGGCGGCGATGCATCTCTGCTCCGCACTTAGGGCATAGGACAGGCGTTTCCAGTTGGTAGATATCGGTACGGCGGTCAGTTGCTTTCTGTGTGTTTCGCCTTGTCTTGGTGCTTTGAATTGCTTCATAGACGGTTTCGTCAAGGATAGCGGGATAGGCGTCTGTGCCGAGGTATCGGCGGTCTTCTAAAATCCGCATAAGTCTTGCTTTATTCCAACCGGTCACACCGGGCATATATTCGACCGCCTGTTCATTGAGCCGCCTTGATATCGTCAGTAATGACTGTCCGCCGAGATAAGCACTGCAGATTGCTTTGACGGCTTCCGCTTCTGTCGGATTCACGGTGATAACGCCTTCCACATACTGATATCCGAAGGGTATGTTTCTGTTTTTCATGCTGAGTGGCACCGTCCTTTCTCGTCAATTTTTTCCGTCAGCTCTACACCGCCGATCAGCTTGAAGGTAATCTCCGCATTGCTGTCCACCGTGATGCTTTCAACTGCTTGGGTGAGGATTTCTGCATCCGGCTCATCTGCAGGCTCATATTCCTCTATGATCTCATAGAGTTCCTTCAGCTTATCGAGCTGTTCGTCTTCCTCATCTTCGGAGAGCTTTTTCCTTCGCTCTGTGCGAAGGTCGCTGATTTTGTTGTTGATTTCAGAGGATTTCGCAGCATAGTCGGATGCGTTCAGCACACCGCTTGTGTGCAGTCTTGTGATGATTAAGTTTTGAGCAGCGAGGTCGGCAATAGCTTTGTCGATCTCGGCAATTCGTCCGTAATTCTCACTCGTTCTGCTCTGCATAACCTCAATATCATGAATCAACGTTCCAAGGAGAGGCTTTCGGTAATCCTTTAGCTTTTCAAGCATGATGAGAAATGTGTCATATACCGCATCTTCACGGACTCTGCGGCTGACGCAGTCTGTTTCTCCTGATGCTTTGCCGGAGCATACCCAGTAGGCGGTTCCCGCCGTAAGCAGTCTGCGGAAGCTCCGCCCGCAGTCAGGACAGCGAAGCATACCGGTCAGCGGATATGCTGTTTTGCGCTTACAGGAAGGCGTATGCCTTGCCTTTTGTAATTCCTGAGCAGCCTCATATATTTTATGGCTTACGATGGCGGGATTGGCGTTCTCAACATAGTATTGCGTCTTTGCTCCGTGATTCCTAACCTTGCGGAATGGCAGGGTTTCTGTGGTGTAGCTCTTTTGCAGAAGAGCGTCGCCCATGTACCGCTCGTTGTTGAGAATATAATGGATGGTGGAGTGATACCACTTTTTCTGATTGTATCTGCGGGGGATATTCTCACGGTTGAGGATCGTGGCGATGGTCTGCTTCCCAACGCCTTGCAGATACATGGCAAAAATTCTCCGTATCACAGCAGCTTCGGCTTCATTGATTACCATTTGACCGTCTTCCAGCATGAAGCCGTATGCGGGGGCGCAGCAGTTGAACTCGCCGGACTCCATCCGCTTTTTGTAGCTCCAACGCATATTCCCCGATATGGACTCGCTTTCCTGCTGCGCAGCCATACCGGGGAATGTGACAATCATTTCCATATTCAGTTTGTCGGTGTCGATGTCCTGTTCTTCAAAGTAGACGCTGACGCCGAGTTCCTTGAGCATTCTGAGCGTTGTCAGAAGTTCCTGTGTATTACGGGCGAAGCGGGATACCGATTTGACGATGATGCGGTCGAGCTTGCCCTTCCTGCAGTCCTTAATCAGTCGATGCATATCGTCCCGCTTGTCCATGCAGGTGCCGGTCAGCCCTTCGTCCGCATAGATATCTACCAGCTTATACTGCGGATGCTTCCGTTCGTAGTCCTTGTAGTATCGAATCTGCGCGGCGAAGGAGTGAAGCTGGTCGGCGGAATCGCTGGATACACGGCAGTAAGCTGCGAGACGGATGATTTCTTTGGTTTTTTTGTTTTCAGCCGTAATATTGATGACATTCATTCGGCTTGACTCCTTTCCTGTTTTTTGCCTTTCGGCAACACATACAATACTGCAAAGGTTCGGAAACATCCAGCGCAAACCGGAAGATTTATCACTTTAGACACAATAAATTTCTGTATCGTAATGCGCTGCGCTGATGGCTGCAATTCTGTTGTATTCATCCTGTGTGATGAGCTTCATTTTGAGGAGCATCCGCAGCATATGGATGCTGTAAGCAAAAGAAGCGTTACTTATATCCTTCATCTGAGCAGTTCCTCCATTGTTTTGATTCCGAGACTGACAATGATGGCGTGATCGATTCTGCCCATATCGTTCTTACTGAGTTTGCCGACATATTCTCCAAGCCGGCTTTTGTCTATCGTTCGGATTTGTTCCAGCAGAACAATGGATTCGGATTTCAGTCCGGCGACGGAAATCCTTACATGGGTGGGCAGCTCGGTTTTTGTTTTCCTGCCGGTAATGGCTGCCACCATTGTGGTGGGGCTGTATCTGTTTCCCATATCGTTTTGCAAAATCAGAACAGGACGGATTCCGTCCTGTTCGCTGCCGACAACGGGAGATAAATCGGCGAAGTAGATTTCGCCTCGCTTTATTTGATTCATGGCAATTCCTCCATATCATAAGTAAAAAAGGCGGCCGTCCATCCCAAACGGGCAAACGACCGCCTTGCCTATATCAATCGTTTTTGCTTGACCGATATTCGTCCTTGACTCCCTCGATCAACGGGAACGCAGCCTCCGGCCTGTGCAGATGAAAGGCTTTGCCTTTCAGGCCTCATGGGAATCTCACCCCTCCGTGGTTCTCACCGAGGCGCCCTCCTTTGTTGCGACGGCTCACCATTCTGCTATGGCTTCAACGCTCGACTTTAGGACTGGACGCAAGTATCTTTAATGCTTCTGCCTGTCATCGCCTTCGGTACGGGTGCGCCGTACCGTCTGAGCAAAGCTCATGTGGCTTGCCGGTTTTGCCGACAGCAGAAGGAATGTAAAGGTGCGCTGTATATTCGGTTGTCAAAGAACAAACCCGCTTTTTGCAGAATCGAAAGCGGCTGAGAATTGGTTTTTATCTTTTCTCAGTTGTATAGGGGAAGATGTTCGGGTTTTGCACACCCTTCAAAATCAAATTTTTAATGTTTTTCTGATTTTTGAGAGGATGCGGATTTTTCTCTTGTGTACGGCATTCCGGCAGACGCCGAGCAAATCGGCGTATTCCCGTTCCGTTAAGCCATCGAAGTAAATTGCCCGAATGAGCTTCTGCTCGGACTCACTGAGCTGCGCGATGATCCGATGCAGAGCCGTTTTTTCAAGCTCTCTCAGCACCGTCACATCCGGTGTGTTTTCCGTATCAATGAATTCCCGGAAATTTTCATACGCACCGTCTTCGCCTCCGATCAGACTGCTCATCTGAATTTCGTGCGCATAGAAGCTTGTGTTATTGTCGTCTATGTTCCAAGCCGTTCTACGATAGGTTTGATAGACTTCCTCCGACACCTCAATTTCCTCGTTCTTCCGGGTTAAGGTGTTGTATACCGTAAGGGTGTAATTTTTTCTTTCAATATTGGTCATTTGCCTTTCCTCCGTGATTTTTCAGATTTCGATTCGATTGAAATCTGAGACTCACGGGTACTTGGCAATAGAAGCCTGCCAGCCGCCGAGCATAAAAAATCCTTTCTGCTTTTAACGCAGAAAGGACAAAAAGAAATGCCGAGCAAGCATAGCGTTAAAAGCTATAACTTGTCGGCATTTCGTAAGCTCGCTCCTACCGGGTTATCAATTTCCGGCGTTTCCGGCTGTAGGCTCGTACTCAGTTATATTGATGTACTTTGTATTTGATGATTATTTGAATACGCCGAGCCATGTTTGGCATCGGGGGCAGCGGGTGATTTTGTCGTATTCGTCCTCATGTTCCTTTTTTCTGACCTCCACTTGGAAAGGACGGTCATTGCTGTCGCTGCTGATCAGCCGTTCACATGAGGGACAGTTAATTCGGTATCGCTTTTTCTTTTTAACAGCTTGTGTCTGCATGATTCTTTCCTCCGTTCATATATTCGCTAATTAGCGAATATCAAGGGTAAAAAATCCCGAAGGATTTTTATAGTAGTGCGAAATCCTTTAGGCGGATTTCCATCGCCTGTTTGGATACTGCAAAGACGGACGCCATCTGTGAAACAAGTTCCTTGCGGTTTATGCACTTGGGGCGGAGCGCATAAAAGCATCGTTTTACCTGTCCGTTGGGCATGAGAATGGCTTTGGCAAGATAGTTTGCCTGCCATTCGGTGGCGTCTTCATCGGTATCGTTGTTATATAATGCGGCGGCTGTGCCTGTTCCGCAGAATATCTTTTTATGAATCAGGTAATGGGATAATTCATGCGCAAGGGTGAAGCGTAGCCTGCCGTAACAGTTCTCGTCTTCCAATAGCGTCGCATCTATCATCATGGTGCCTGCCTGCACGCGCATCAGAGCATAATCCATAATATCCCGGTTGTAATAGGTGGTAATCCCATCATCGTAAATCATTCGTCCCAGCTCACGGGCGTTGTTTGTCAGGTACTGGTATTCAATCCGCAATGCAAAGGTCTTTTCGATAATCGTTTCAATCGGAACCGCACAGGGCTGCTGATTTAAATAGCAGGCGTCATATTCGCACAAGGTACGGCGGGCGATGGTTTCAAGGGCTTGCGGCCGATAAAAAACAACTGCCATCTCAATATCCTTTCCGATTCGGCTATTCCGAACCTTTTGTAATCCGTTTAATAAAATCCTCCCATTGCTGGTCTGTGACATTATGCTTTTTCGCCGTGCGGAGGGCGGCACGAACGATGTCTTTTTCCATGATGTATTCCGGCAGATCGGCGCTGACGGTGTTGCGGCTTTTGGCGGCCAAGTCATACATCTCATTGGCTTCCGATTCCGTCAAATGCAAAAGTTTCGGAAGCTGTTCCAAAATCTCGTCCGGCACGGGCTTACGCCCTTTTTCAATATCGCATATGTACACGGGGGAGAAATCCAACGCAATGGCAAGCTGCCGTGCCGACATCTCATGTTCCAAGCGTTTTTTGATCAGAAATTCTCCAAAAGTCATTTCTGTTTGCATAACGCATCTCCTTTCGCAAATTCGCCAATCAGCGAACATCGTGCTTATATTATACTGAAACCGTTATAACGGTGCAATAGGTTTTCGCAAAGTCAAATCGGGATGGGCGTTGTAGAACCCATCCCGATGATTGTATTGCGCATCAAGCCTTATCCAAAGCCGTTTTCAGCCTGTCGGCATATTCCCGCTTTACCGTTTCCGGCGATATGATTTGTATTTTTCCGTTGTATGTAAATATCCATGCGAAGAAAGTAGGGCTGACCGATACCTCTACTGTAGCGATAAAATGCATACAGTCAAACGGTCTTGTTTGCACATCCTCGCCAAACCGGTCTATCACCGATTTCATAAGGCTGTTTTCGCATTTCAGTTCCACGGTGCAGAGTGTTCCGTCATACATGGAAAACACCTGACGGCAGAATTCAGAAATATCGTAGTTATCCGGCTTCGGACGGTATGGTTTATCCGACAGAGCAGGTCTGTGCATCCGATCCACACGGAACTTGACCACCTTGCCATGACTTTCAGAAAAACCAAGCACATAGTAGGCGTCGCTGCACCAAACCATGTCATATGGAGAGAGGATATATACCTGCCCTTTGTGCTTGTACACCTTTTTCTTTTCCGCGGTATACTCGATGTACTTGAAGGTAACGGTTTTCTCTGCCTGAATCGCTGTAAAGAGCGTGTCCACTGCATAATAGACCTTCTCGTTGCTGGTCTTTACTTTTCCGTCCACCAAGAGATTCCGTTTCAGCTCGTTTCCTTGATGCGGGCTTGCCAGCGCAGAAATTTTGCCGATCAGCTCCACGCTCTTTTTCGGTGAAATAAACTTTGCCGCCTGTACCGCGTCGATGATCAGCTTTAGTTCGGGCAGCTCTAAATTGCGGGAGCCGATAAAGTATTCGTTCTGCCGGCTCCGGTTGACAACAATATCAAAACCGCCGCTTTGCAGTTCCGCTACATCATCCGCCACGGTCTTTCTCGTTGTGGAGATACCAAGCGTGGCAAGGTGTGCAATGATATCCTTTGTGGTTGCGGGATGTTCTTCATCGGTGTGATCCCACAGGTATTTGAAAACATAGATGGCTCTGTTCTTATTAATCATCTCCTTCGATACCCCCGTATTCAGATTGTGGATTTGAAATCATCCCACTTTGCGGCGACCTGCATCTCAACATCGCTGTTCAGCGCCTTAAAATGCTTTTTACCGCAGTGGATTTTTAGCTGCTCACGGGTACGCAGATCGAACAGGCTGGTGCTGCCTTTGGTTTCCAATACGAAATACAGCTTTTCCTCGCCGTTTTTCGTCAGATATACCGCCCAGTCCGGATTGTATGTGCCAATCGGCGTTTGTATCTTAAACCTTTCAGGAATCTTGAAAAACAGCTTCACATCGGGATCACTGTCAAGAGCGACGGCAAACGGCTTCTCGATGGTCGAACTGTCGTACACCACATAATCGTACACGCTTTTGTTTACCTCAACCGCATTTCGGTCAAGGTTCGCCATGAGTTCTTCCGTTTCGAATATCTCCTGAACATAGTAATCCTCTCCGGCAAGCCGCTGATAACTAATCCCGTCAATATCAAGCTGATAGCAGTTGTTTTGAATGACCTCCGAGAGCTGCTCAATAAACATTTGCGGATTTCGGAGCATTTCTTTTCCTCTGCCGCTTTTTTCGATGATCTCAAGCACAACGCGCCGGTTGACGAGCGTCTGCTCGCTGATCACCGTCACGATATTCGGGATTGCAATGTTATCGTTTTGAATGTCCTGACTGCGGTACTCCCGCGCGGTATGCGTTACGCCATAATTTGCGATATCAATATCGGCGGTTTGGGATACAAGACGCATTTTCGGAATGGCAGGCAAATCCTGAAAATCCTTTACGCATCTTTCAATCAGCTCGTCGGTATCGATTTTCACCCGATAGGTGGTCTTGTGCTTGATGCTGTTCCACAGCTCCAGAAATTCCGGCGAGACAATGACCTGCTTTTTCAGCTTTACCACCACATCGCGGCTGGCATCACGGATCGGCGGCTTGCTGTCGGCTTTCTTGATAATGCTCTCAAAGCGTTCTCTTGCCGCCTCATATTTTTTCGGCAGATCAAGCGTACCGGTCAGCAAGGCGTTTTTCATGGTATCCTTCATCTTGCCGGATTTGCTGATATATCCCTTTTTCTCAAAGTGTTCAACGATTTCCTTTGCGTCATCGTAGGTAACCTCCCGCTCAACGGTTTCTGTAATATTAGCGGTAATTCCCACAATTGCGGTGGCAGCCTGTTCAGGTGTCGCGCCCATTTTGATTTGGCGCATAACTTCCGCAACAGGACTCGGAGGAGCTTCTATTTTACCGCTTTCAAGCTGAACAGTAATTTTTTCCTCGGCTGCTATCATTTCAGGATCAGCCATCCACTTGTCCAGCATACCGCTTTCCGTCCAATACTTTACAAGTTCATGGGCTTCCTCTTTGTCTATGGTATGTTCATGCTCCACCTGTTCTTCGTAAATCATTCCGGAGAACATGCTGATTTGGATCATGCCGAACTTGAGTCCGGTTTCATCCTCGATTTCTTTCTGCAGGGTTTCTGCAAATTCAGCGAAGCTCTCATTGGCTATGACATGAAGCAGATTGACATCCTTGTTCTCGATCCTCTCGCCGGTCTGATCCACGCAAAGGCGCAGACCTCTGCCGATTTTCTGACGGCAGGTGAAGGTGGATTTCTGATCGATCAGTGTGCATACCTGAAAAACATTCGGATTGTCCCAGCCTTCTTTCAGCGCGGAGTGCGACCAAATAAAGCGCAGAGGGCAGTCAAAGGACAACAGCCATTCCTTGTCCTTCATGATGGTGTTGTAGGTATCATAGTCGGCTATCGTATCGCCTTTGGTGTCTTTATACGCGCCCTTTTTATCCTGCGAGAAATATCCGTTATGTGCGGCGTGCGCATCGCTGTATTTTTCTTTCAGTTCCGCATACTTCGGGCGGTTGATCAGCTCGTTATAGCATTCCTCGAACATTTGGGCATAGATTCCCATGCCGCCGTCCTCGGTACGGTACTTTTCTACCTTGTCGATGAAAAACAGGGACAGCACTTTGATCCCGCGCCGGCTCAGCATCAGCTCTTTGTCCAGATGGATTTCGATGGTCTTGCGGATTTGCTCCCGCTTAATCAGGGCATCGTCAATATCCCCGATAGCCTGTCCCAGCTTCAGGATTTCTGTGTTTGCAAACTCGATGCACTCTCTGCCGGGGGTGCAGTCTATACCGCTGACGGTATAGCCGTCGTAAAATTCCCGCTCGCCGGAGAGGACATATAAATCGGAATTCGGCTTTATTGTTACCGTTTTGCGCGCAACCTTGCCGTCCTTTGCCTTGATATCGATCTGCACCTTCGCCTTGAAGCCGTCCTTCTGCGATACCTCAAGCAACCGGATATACGGCTTATTAAAGTCGTTTTCAGCGGATACGCTGGATACGCAGATCTGCTTGACTAAGCCCATCTGATAGGCGTCCACAGGCGTCAGGCGGAATACCGTGTTGATTTTTTCTCTGTGGGTTGCCGAATAGCGCAGAACGCACAGAGGATTCAGAGAGGCGATGGCTTCCTTTGCCTTCGGTGTGTTATCCACGCTCTGCGGCTCGTCCACGATGACAATCGGATTGGTATCCTGAATGTACCGCATAGCGGTTTCGCCGTTCAGCTTGTCCTGCGCCTGATTGATGATATTCTCCGCCTTTTTGAAGGCGTCGATGTTGATAATCATAATCTCAATATTGGCGCCGGTGGCAAACTGCCGCACATCGGACAGCTTGGCGGAGTTGTAGATAAAGTACCGGTACGGCACATTATCGTACAGTGCCGCAAAATGGTCTTTGGTAATCTCAAAGGATTTATACACACCTTCACGGATCGCCACAGAGGGGACGACGATGATAAACTTTGTAAACCCGTATTTGCGGTTGAGTTCCAATATGGTTTGGGTATAAACATAGGTTTTGCCCGTACCGGTTTCCATCTCCACGCAAAACCGCTTATCGTCGATCTCGTCTGTCAGGGGCAGATTAAACCGCTTTTGAATCCCGTGCAGGTTTTCCAGCATGGCCTGATCGTCTATAAGCTGCGCGTTGCCGACGCCGAAATCATTCTGAAGCAGGCTGATCTGCTGTTCCTGCATGACTGTAAAGGTGGATGTTGTCCTTTCCTGCCCGGAAAACAGATCCACAACGGCGGCGGTAGCGTCGGATTGATAGCCTTGTTTTTTGAATTTTAATTTCATTTACCGCACCGCCTTTATATCAGTTTCAGCTCAATCTTGCGATCCCGCAGAACATAGTGCGCATTGCGCATGGCAGATACATCGGCAAAGCAGCTTTCTGCAATGATGATTTTCGCCGGAGCATAATCCGCCAACTGCTCGATGGTTTCGGTGGTGATCCCTGCATCAAGGCAGATCATCAGCAGACCGTCCTCGCCTACGGAGTAGGCTTTCACGCCGTCAATTTCAATCGGCAGAACGGGATAGGTCAGCGGCACGCCCATTTTGAGCATGATTTCATAGACCACATCCATATCTGTCCGGTCATTCTTGATGCTGTCGATCATGTCGTTCATGCGGTTAAGCACAATCTGATAATCTTCTTCGCTCACGGGCGTTCCGTCCCACAGCTTGATATTGGAGGTATCCAGCTTAAACACCTTGAATCCCACATCCGGCAGGGGCTTTTCTTCCTCGCCCAGTTTGACCTGACGGTTTGCTTCTTCTGCTTCTGCAAGGATTTTGGCGCCTGCCCGGCGGATGCGTTCCTTTCCGATTTCGCAGATGTTCTTGTAGCCTGCTTTATAGGCTTCGCTCTTTTCGTCGCACAGTTCGGGAAGCTGCACACAGATGAAGCGGCGGCAGCCGCCGTCCTCGGCATTGAGCTGCATCACCGCATGGGCGGTGGTGGCGGAGCCGGAGAAGAAATCGAGGATGACGTCGTTGTCATCCTTAGAAGTCACATATTCAACCAACTTCTTTAGATCATCAACACTTTTGGGATTTTCAAATACTCGTGCATTATCAAATATTTTTATAAACTCTAATGTCGCAGTTTGCGCATAGCTGAAGGTTACGCTACGCATAACTTGTTTATCAGATTCAAATAAATTGCGTCTGATTCGCGGCAGAGTAGTTTCATCTGCTCCAAATACAACTCTGCCATTGTTGATTTCTTCTTGCATTCTTTCGGGATTAGGGAATCTCCATCCTGCATCGGGTACCTTACAAGGCTTTCCTGTTACTGGATGTATTACTGGATATTTAGGGCCACCGCCGCCGGGCCAACTGATATTTCCGTCATCTCTATACGGGCCATGTTCATCTACCTTTGTAAAGCGTGCCAACGGCTTGCGTTCATCATCCTTATCCCATGAAGCATACAAAGCCTTCAAGCCTTCATTAACCTTATCCCAATCATCATTGTATAGCTTTCTAAGGCGATCAAACTCCTTTTTGACTTCATCGATACCTTCTTTATTGGCGCGGAAGATAAGACCAAGTTCATTAATTGTAGCTGCGCTTTTAAAGTATACGAGCATATATTCATGACCAACGGAAAAATATTTAGCGTCATTTTTCCGATTCTTATCGTATACAAGTGTGGCGACATAGTTTTCCTCGCCAAATACTTCATCACAAACCTTACGCAGATTGGTGACCTCATTATCATCTATGCTGATAAAGATCACACCGTCATCCCGAAGCAAATTCGCGGCCAAACGCAGGCGGGGATACATCATGTTCAGCCAGTTCGTATGGTATCTGCCCATGGTTTCGGGATTGGATTTCGTGGTCTGCTGTGTGACTTCCTTATACCGCGCCATCGGATCGGCAAAGTCATCGGCATAGACAAAGTCGTTACCGGTGTTGTAGGGCGGATCGATATAGATCATCTTCACCTTGCGGTAGTAGGAGGTTTGCAGCAGCTTGAGGACTTCCAGGTTGTCGCCCTCTATGTAGAGATTTTGGGTATCGTCAAAATGAACGCTTTCCTCCGGGCATGGGCGGAGCGTGCCAGTGGAACGCTTTTGCGCCAATCGCAGACTTTCAGTCTTTCCATGCCACTCGAATTTGTATTTTTCAAAATCATTGTCGATGTATTCACCGCACAGGGAAAGCAGCTTGTCAATATCCAGCTTGCCCTCCGCAAAGCACTGCGGAAAAACAGCCTTTAATTTTTCCTTTTCTGTCTGCTCAATATCCATGCTCATTCCATCCAGCTTATCCATTGTTTTTGCCCTCCACTTTTATGATAAAGTCCCTTGTCGTTTTTGCCGTTGGTTTCTCTTTTCCCATAAATTCTTCAATGTCTTTTTCCAGCTTCAAATCAAGCTGCATTTCCTCAAAAAACTGCGTTTCCTGCTTCTGCATGAATTCCTTTTGGATCAGGTTTATCTGCTTTTGCAGCTTTAGCTTGGTCAGCCTGTCATCGGTTGCGCCAAGCTCGTTTTCCATTGTCCTGACCTGCTTTTCCAATTCATCCACGGCGCGGCTCAGAGCAGCTTTGCTTTTTGCCGTTTGCAGCTTCATTTGGTCAATTTTCTCCGCCTGCAGCGGGGTTAGCTGTTCGGTTTCCTTTTCCAAAAGCTCGTCCGTATTCACGCAGTAGTCAAGCTTATGATAATTGAACCTGCCGGTCGATTTAAGCCAATGCGGAGATTTATGTTCGCCCTCTGTACAGCGCACAACAGGAAGCGAGAGGATTTTCCGGCATTCATCCTCCGACAGCGTTCTGCCGGATTCGGTTATGCCGACAGGTACGCTGTATTCCTTGCCATGCGGCTTGATTTCAACCGTATAAAGCGCGATATGGCAGGTTTCTATGTCTGAATCTACCACAATCGCTCCGTCATCGGCGCATTCAAGATGGTGCAAAATTCCTTGCCCTAAAATGCTCGAAAGGGTGATCCGCCCATACCGGGGCTTGAAATCGGGAGACATGCCGTATTTCTTTTGACTCTTATATTTCCGGCTGCCGCCGTTAGACCAGTAGTAAAACAGCGTAGGAAGCTCGTCATAGTTGGCGGCTGTTACCGTCTGTTCTTCCTCATTGATTTCATAATAGCAGTCCGTATGCTCTGCGTTGTACTGCTCAAAAAAATACTTGACAAGCTCCCACAGCTTGTTGCTGATGTCTTTGGCTTTTTCTGCCGCGTACTGCGGCGTGATCTTCACTTTACCCGCAAGCTCTCTTGTAAAGGTGGTAAACAGGATGTCCTCGGCGTCGGATACCAACTGCCTGTTCTCCTGATGATGCTCATCGAGAGTGGCGAGATAATCGCTTTGTATCTGCTCCTTCGTGCGGGCCTTCTCAGCAAATTCGCTGACAGCAGCGTTCAAATCATCGGTAAAGCCGCCGATTACCGCATCGGACACGCCGAACACCCCGTCTGATACAAGAAAGCGTTTATTGACAAGCTCCAGCTTGCGCACATCGGCAAAATTGTTCTTATTGATAAAGGCGACCGCCAGCACATCGTTCTGCTGATCCAGCCGGTGACAGCGGTCGATCCGCTGTTCCATTTTCAGCGTGTTATACAGCAGATCGTAGTTCATCACAAGGGCGGATTCCTGAAGGTCAAAGCCTCTCGCGCCATTGTCGGTGGAGAGCAGGATTTCGCCGTGTTCCTTAAACGCCCGGATGGCGGAGTAATCGGCAGAGCCGTTGTAGACCTGCGTCTCATATTTCTCCTTCAGCAGAGCGTATAAAACCTTTTGTGTTTCTACGCTTTCGGTGAAAATCACCGCTTTTTTACCGGCGCCCAATTTGCGAAGGAGGGGCATAATTTTATTTAAAAATTTAAGGAGAAGCTTTGCTTTCTCATCCGTTTCGATGCTTTCGGCAAGCAATTCCATCTCTCTGAATTCGCTCAGTTCATCCTCAGCGTTCGGCAGATGTTCCAGCCGCTTGATAACGCCCTTGATCGTCTGCAAAATGGCAGCCGTCGAGGAGCTTTGCAGGCCGAGCAAACGCAGGGCAAGATCATAGCTGCTCATTTCGGGGAAGGCGAGCTTTTTATCTTTGTTCACATAAGCGTACAGTAAATCGTACAGCTTTTGCTCTTTGGCAGAGGGTGTATATTCCAGTGTAACAAGGATTCGTTCGGGTATCTTGGCATACTGCTTTGCCTGTGAGCGCAGGGTTCGGAAGCAGTATTTGCTCACTCTTTCGGCAAGCTCAGGGTAGTTCTCCGGCCTTCTCAGATACCGCTTCATATAGGTTTCGGCGTCCGGCAGGACGGTTTCATCAATAAAATACATGAGACCGTACAAGTCCATGATATTCTTCTCAATAGGCGTTCCGGTCAGCAGAATTTTGAATGAATCCTCTGCAACATCCTTGAGAATTTTCGCCTGCCGGTTATCCTCATTACTGACAGAGGATAGGGCATTGGCTTCCTCAAAGACTGTCAGATCCCATTTGATTTCTTTTGCGGCCGCTTGCTGATCCGCTAAAAAATCAAAGGTGGTTAAGATAACCGCATTCTGTTCAAAGGCATTTGAATTTTCATCCGACACATTTTGCTCCCAATCTTCACGGTCGGTCAGCACAATATAAGGGACGGTATAGCAGCGGTCAAGCGTATCGATCCACTGCATAAGCAAATCGGCGTTGGGAACGGCAATAAAAATTCGATTTATTCCTTCCAGCCACTTTTGCACCACGACAAGCATGGCCTCATGTGTTTTTCCCATTCCCGCTTCATCGCACAGGATGACTCCCTTTTGGTAAGGGGAGCGCATGGCAAAGCTGGCCGCCGCAACCTGAAAAGGATAGACCTGAATATCAGATGAGGCATAAACAGGAACGAGCTTATCCTCTTGCGGCAGATTTTCCAAAAGCCTTGCTGCATAATATGCGTGGAAGGGTGTCGGGTACATCTGTTTGTTTCCTTTCAAATGATTTGCCTATTCTTCGTCTGTATCGATAAATTCGCAAATATCGTCCAGCGTACAATTCAACACCTTACAGATGCGTCCGAGGATTTCGATTGTTACGCTTTCACTATTGTTAAGTCTGCGTATTGAAGTTGTGCTAATTGAAGCTTTTTCCATTAGCTCTTTCTTTTTCATGTCTTTATCGATTAGGAGCTTCCACAGCTTCTTATAACTGATTTTCATTTCAGCACCTCGTTGCAATAAAATCCGAAAATAAATGTTGATATAATATTATAGCATAATTTCTGCCGATTTTCAACAGTTTATATGCTAAAAGAAATATTTTTGTAGAATTAGGCTGTTCTCTTTCTTTTCTGCTGAAATCTGTTTTCAGGTGGAGGTTCACTTTCTCCTGCCATGATGACAGGTACCACCTGTCACCAAAAGGGCATAGAACCCTCTTGGCGGCAGGTGTATTTTTCGTTTCGCCAATGAATACGGATTTTATAAAGCAGGCTGCTTTTACCGCCTTTGGTGCGGTATCTCTGCTCAGTTTCAAGGAGTCCTGCTTTCCTCAAATTCCGCAGCGCTCTGCACACAGTAGACTGCGACGGCTTCAATTCTTTTGCAATGGTTGGGATTGCCGGTCACCATTTGCCATCTTTGTTTGCTCTATCCACTGTTTTTTCTCATCAAATGAACAGAGCCGACAAACTGTGATTTCTCACAAGTTCATCAGCTCTGTACCTGCATCCGGCTCTTTGATAACGGTAACTTTTAAGTCCTTTGCGTCAATTAAACTTTCCTGCTTGCATTTTGGGCAGTAAAGAGGATAATTCTTTAAAACCGTATCTTCCCGTATTCTATCACGGGTTTTGTCCCCACAAACAGGACACCGTATCCAATCTGTTTGCTTCAATTTACCACCTACCTTCATAAATAGTTATAAGTGTCGCTGTCGACGATCAGCGGTATCTTTTTCATGTTTCCTCACCTCCAATTGATTTACCACAAGCATAAACTAAAAATGTTACACAAATGTCCGAGGTGACTTTGATTTCAACAAAAAAGCAGGCTGAATTGTTACAAAGCTCGGATATTTCAAAAATTTCTTTGAGAAATGGCGAAAAAAGCGGGGTAGCACACGCCGCCCCGCTGATTCCATACAGTTACTATTCCGTTCTCAACCGTTCCACCAAAGTATCTTTCTCAATGGATCGGCTAACTCCATAGCTAATGCAAACCTGTAATCCGACAAGCAAAATAGAGAATAAAAGAATCGGGAATATATTAAACTCAAAAAGGATAAATTTCATGGCCAATACCTTATTTGCCAAATAACATAGCAGGGCACCTACTGTAACGCCCAAAAAGGTTGCCAATACTGCAGACTTTACACTAATACTCATTCCCTCTCGGTAAAGCATTTTTCTTAGCTGCTGATTTGTCATTCCGACTGCCTGCAAAAGAGCAAATTCCCGTTTACGGACAATAGCGCTGCTGATTAGCATATTCACCATATTTAATAACCCGAAAAGAATTACAAATGCAGAGATACCGTACAGACTGCTTGTGGTTGCCTTTATAAATCCTCTGATTGTAGAAAATTCTTCATCGTAAATTCTGAGCCTCAAATTTGGATTTCCGCTTATAAGCGCCATGATCCCATCTTGAACAGATTCCTTATAATTTGGGTCACAAAAAACGGATAAATGTGATGTATTATTATAAGGGGAAATTTCTGCTATTGCTTCGCTGGTACAATAGAACAGCCCTGTTGATGGGAAGTAAGCAATCCCGGCAACGGTAAAAGTTTTTTGGGTGGTTTGTCCGGCAACATCAAAATGGAATAACAGTGTATCCCCAATTTTCAAATCGCCATAGTTTGTATCACTTCGATCTGTACGGTATTTATTGACAACGATGCCGTCCAGACCGACTTCATCATAATTGATCGTACCGTCCACAAGTTCACTTGCATTAGCAACAAGTTCTGGTGATAGACTGTTTACAATTTCTAAATTGTCCTCTGGCAAATCGTAGACAACTTTGGATTCTACTAAGCGGCCCACGACACATCCATCCAATACAATCTTTTCTACGCCGGGGATTTTATATATTTGTGCCTGCAAATCCTCTGATAGAGGATTGTCTTGAATGATAGTCGGAAAACGCTCATAAAAGTTATCCATCTGTATGCCGATCTGGAAATTCTCGTCTAATGGATAGCTTTGCCGTAACATAGCTGGAAGATTGATGGAAGAAATGAGGATAGCTAACGCAATCATCAAGGTTCCACTAATGCTTAATGAAATAATTGACATACGGTTTTTCTTCTGATTCATTTTCAGATTGCTTTGCGCCAAAGTGTTTGGTGTAATCCGCTTCAATGTTTTGTGTTCTTGTCCGGCCTTTTCCCCTTGAAATTTCATCGCTTCAATAGGAGAAGTTTTGGCAAGAAGTTTCGCTGGCTTTCTTAAAGCGAACTTGATAACAGCAAAAATCAAGAAACCAGACAATAAAACAATCGCCATATCATATAAAATCCATCGTACCCCAGAGAGAATAACGACAATCAAAATAGAAATCAATGCTCCCAAAGGGATAAATCGTAATGCCAGTAAATTCCCCTGCATTTTCAAAAAGTAACGCAACTGTTTTTTCGTCGTTCCTAACGAAATAAACTGGGCATACATAGGCATCGAATTGACAATAGAAATATAAAAAATACTGTAAATTACAAAGCTGCTGGCGAACATAATGAATATCGTAAAAAAGATAATACCGACCGCCACAGCACCATCAATATAGATTCCATCAATATATTTGTCATTTAGTATGATGTCAAAATCTTTAATGCCTTCAGCTTCACCTTTACTTTTCAAGAAATCTTTTTGAGTGT
The DNA here is from genome assembly GCF_024433635.1 of Ruminococcus sp. zg-924. GTDB lineage: Bacteria > Bacillota > Clostridia > Oscillospirales > Acutalibacteraceae > UBA7067. The sequence goes on from NZ_WNJZ01000008.1 coordinate 21,194, forward strand.
CAGGACTCATATCGGCTTTTTCCGAATTAAGTGAAACTAATAGATCAACAGTCGATGCGGTTTGCGTGCTGTAAGTTAAAGAAAGATCGTTGTACTGCCCGGCGTATTCTGTACGGAAACAATCAGATGTCAGAATATAAAACTGTTTCCCTTTTTCCTGTGTTTCGTTTCGGATAATACCGCAAACAGTAAATGAGTTTTCTTTCAATTCGTTTGTCAAAGTGTCTGCATATTCAAAGGAAAATGTATCACCTAATGCCAATTTGTGAATAGACAGATAAGTTTCAGATACAAGTACCTCCGTGTTGCTTTGTGGTAGGTTTCCATCCATCAGTTCAAAGCCCAAAAAGGACATTGCCGGATCATCCATGTATGCCAGATCAGTGCGCCCGTCACTGTTCACAATATTACCAAAGGTTTTATAAACACCAACTGCTTCAAAATCATGATCGGTCTGCAACTTGTTTTTCGTATCTTCGCTCACAGCACGAAACATAGCATGATAAGGTGCTTGTGTGGATTGTTTCAGTGCGTCATTTACTAAAATAGAAAAGACGGTTGCCATTAGGCAAGTCGCAATTACAATAATAATTGCAGTGATTAAAGTCTTGAGCTTATGTTCCTTTAGGTCAGCTTTCGCCAGTTTCTTTATAATGGCGTTGGTATCATTCTCAAAAGGCCATGTCATAGTCTGCCACCTCCTTACTCCACAATTTTGCCGTCCTCAATGCGAATAATCCTATCTGCAAGTCGGGCAATATCATTGTTGTGGGTAATCATTACAACGGTCTGGCGGAATTCCGCGCTGGTGCGCTTGATAAGCCCCAGCACCTCGGCGCTGGTCTTGCTGTCAAGGTTGCCTGTCGGCTCGTCGGCCAGCACGATAGCTGGTTTGGTAATCAGGGCACGGGCAATCGCCACACGCTGCTGTTGTCCACCGGAAAGATTGTTCGGCATATTTTTTAGTCTGTTTTCCAGACCCAGCAGGTGAACGATCTCGTCTAAAAACTTCCGATCCACCGTGTCCCCGTCCAGTTCCACCGGCAGGACGATGTTCTCATACACATTCAAAATGGGAACAAGGTTATAGTTCTGGAAGATAAAGCCGATGTTGCGGCGGCGGAAGATGGTAAGCTGTTCATCGTTCTTTTTTGCCAGTTCTTCACCCCGGACGATCACGGTTCCGCTGGTAGGGGTGTCCAGCCCGCCCATCATGTGAAGCAGGGTGGACTTTCCGCTGCCGGAGGTCCCGACAACAGCCACAAATTCGCCGTCCTCCAGGTCGAAATTCACGCCGTCAAGGGCGCGGGTAATGTTCGACTTTGTGCCATAATACTTTTTCAAGTCGATAGTCTGTAAAACACTCATATTCAAAAACTCCTTTCAAGGCTTCCTGCCTGTTGATAAGGGTATTGTAAAACCCAAATGTCCTTGAAATGTTACAGCGGCCGAAAAAATTCATCGAAAATCAGGGTGAAATGTTACAATACTCGGACATTTCAAAAAAATTTACGGCGGGCAGCCGGGAATGGCCGTCCTCCGCGTTCTATTTTGCAGGAAGCATGATGGAAAATTCCGAACCTTTCCCCAGCTCCGAAACCACTTTGATATAGCCGCCCTGCCGCGTTACGATCTCGCGGGCCAAATACAGACCAATGCCCACGCCTGGCTCATCGTGTACTTCTTCCTCACGATAGAAGCGCCGGAAAATGGCGGCCTGATTGCTTTCTGAAATACCCTTGCCGGTGTCGGCTACTTTGATCTGTGCATACATTTCCCACGGCACCACCGACACCGTGATTTTCCCGCCCGCCGGGGTGTACTTCACCGCATTGTCCAGCAGATTAAAGAGGGCTTCGGATGTCCACTTGCTGTCATGGGACACGGTCAAATCCTCTGGGCAGTCTACGGACACGGCGATTTCCTTTTTCTCCGCCGCATACACGATCCCACTCATGGCCTGCGCCACGGTATCAAAGAGGCGGCCCGGTTTCTTATCCAACTGGATCACGCCCGTTTCCAACCGGGAGGTTTTCACAAGGGCCTGAAAGAGAAAGTCCAGCTTATCCGTCTGTGTGCGGATTCCCCGGATAAAGTCGGTGCGCTCCGCCTCGGTCATGGGCTTTTCCAGCAGGGTGTCCGTTGCCATTTTCAGATTGCTTACCGGCGTTTTCACCTGATGGGAAATATCTGATACAAGGGCCTGTAACTCCTGCCGCTCCTCGTCCACCCTGCGGCGGTTCTCCTGCATGATCTGATAGAGCCTCGCCAGTCGGTGTCCGATTCTGGCAAGCTGGGTTTCGCTGTCCTCTGGGCGCTGGGGCGCTTCATTCCCGGCGATCATATGGTCCAAAGTCTGGCACAGGTCAGCGGTAAACAGGGACAGCCGCTTTCCAAACGCCTGCGTCAGTACAAAAATCCCCACAAGGGCGCACAGCAGCAGCACCCCGCCAGTCAGCAGCACCGCCATCTGTTTTGTCACAAGAAACAGGGCTATGGTAATCCCGGACATGGAGAGGACAAGCCCCATTGCCACACGGCCAAACAACCGCTTTATCGAGAGGTGATTGAACTTCATTTTGCCTCGCCTCCCGTCCATTGATAGCCCATGCCGTAAACGGTCTTGATGTAGGGTGCGCCGCCATCGGATTCAATCTTGCTGCGAATCCGGCTGATGGAGGTTGTCAGGGTGTGTTCGTCCACGAACCTCTCGTCTATATCCCACAGTTTTTCCAAAAGCTGCCCACGGGTCAGCACTTGCCGGGGATTTTTACGGAACAGGTTCAGCATTTTGTACTCCATCGGGGATAAAGTCAGGGGCTTGCCGTTCAGGGAAGCGGTCTGCTCCGAGAAGTCCAGAAACAGCCGCCCGTCGTCGTAAATGTCCTTGGCCGGTTTGTGGTGTTCCAGCATGGTGAACATGGCTTTGATTTTCCGCTGCAAGGCACTGATCACAAAGGGCTTTGTGATGTAGTCCACCGCGCCCACCTCATAGCCCCGTATCTGGTCGCTCTCCTGATCGTTGGCGGTCAGGAAAATCACAATGGTGTCCGGGTGCTGGGGCTTTATCAGCTTGCACAGTTCAAAGCCGTTGCCGTCCGGCAGGTTGATGTCCAGCAGTACCAAATCAAATTCCCGCTGGCGCAGAGCGTCGACGGCGGTTCTGACGTTTAGGGCAGAGGTCACGACGTAACCGTCTGCAGTCAGGTTATAGGCTAACATCTTATTCAAAAAACTGTCGTCCTCGACAATTAAAATCTGCTTCATATCCTCACTTCCTACACATACTATGTTGGTGTACCAACCTCATAAGATTTCCATTAAGGTCAAAAAAGCGAACTACCTTTTGTCCCCAGCTATATTACTTGCAATTATCTTTTTCCTTCTTGACATACTAATCCTCATCTCTCAAATCTAAATGTCATTGACTACATCTATCCCGACCGCAGATTTGATACAATCACATTATGAACTCCTTTTGAACCCCCGTGTTCAGAATCGTTAAAGGGATATAAAAGAGCGCCTTCATCAGTTTTCCCAATGGAAGCGCTCTTTTGCCTTATAGACGCTATTCAGAAGGCGGAAATGTCGGGGCTGTGGTAGCGCGACAAAGTGGCGGTTAGCTCTGTAAAAATTGAAGAACGACTCGGTTGAATTCTTCGGGCTTTTTGTTTGCAATAAAATGATTTCCACTGATGAAAACCAGTTCTGAATTTGGAATACTTGCTGCAATCAGCCTTGTATGTTCTGCCTTCATCATATCTTTTGTTCCTGCGATTACCAGGGTTTTGGCTGATATGCTGGTAAGCTCTTCCGGCATTACATTCGGGTCATTGACCATCAGGCCAAGCATCTCAGCATTTTGTTTCGCGGAATCATTTTTGTCAGCGAATTTCCGTGCGATTTTATACCCGATTTCGATGGGAATTTGAGTTGTTCGCTTCACGCCGCTTGTGTTTAGGTTTGCTCCATTCAGAATCAATCGATCCAAACGATCAGGATACCGCATTGCAAAGATCATGGCTATGTTTGCACCATCTGAAAAGCCGAGTATGTGAGCCTTCTCAATCTGATGTTTGTCCATAAAACCAAGCAAGTCATCAGCAAATTGGCGTATCGTAAATGGCATTGTGCCCCTTGGGGTTTTTCCATGTCCGCGTGTATCAATCGCAAATACCTTATAATGTTTAGCCAATGCGTCTATCTGCCCCCGAAAATAGGTGCTGTTCTCGCCATTGCCGTGAAGCAAAAATATGGGTTTTCCCTGCCCCTTCTCAATGTAAAAATGTTCAATATCCATACTATCAATACTCCAGATTCCGATTTTTCGTTCTTTCGCCAACTTGACCGTCCACCGCGTCAATTCGTGATTTCTTTCTTCTCCAGCGTCAGGCCTTTCGCGGTGATGTAGGGATTGCGATACCGTTTCCGGCCTTTGGGCAGTCCCATCAGCCGCACCACCGGGATCTTTTTGGCGGACAGGTTCAGCATTCCGTAAGCGTCCTTACAAAACTATTTTATAAATATCAGCCAAATTTAAAAGGTTTTATTCTTGTCTTTCCCTAATCTTATAAATAAAATTACAGACAATAAAATCAAAAATGTCATAGACAACAAGCCTGTCGGATTAGGTCCCAGTAACCCACTTTTCAATGATAAAGAACAAAATACCGGAATTTCTCCTATTATGTTAAATACACCGTGCATTATTGCCGCATACATACAGTTTTCTGTTTTTAATGTGATATATGAGAATATAATTCCCATAACAACACACAGTAACATCATCATTATCATATTAGTCCACGGAGCACCCGGATTATCATTGCTATAATTAAATCCGAGATATATTAATGGTAGATGTGCTAAACCCCATTCTATTCCGTTAATGAGTACAGCTTTCTTTTCACCATATTTTTCAACCTGAAACCACAGCAAATATCCACGCCAACCCACTTCTTCACCAAGCTCTAAGAGTTGGATGGGAACAAATACAACAGATATGATAATGCACACAATAGCAAAAAATATGGGATTAGTTATTTCTATATGGGCATCATTGCCGATTAACTTACCAAGTTCAAACACTCCGCTGTATTCACCACTAAACACAACAAAATATAATACAGCTCCCAAAACTATTGTGATTGCAGGCGCAAATGCGGAAAAAATCCATGCTTTAGGCTTTTTCCAAACCTTTAATGATAATTTGATTTTGCCTTGCTCTCCCACTATTTTTTGGACAATTATTGCAGCCAAAACAGGTAAAGCGGTGAAACCTGTTTGCAAAATAGTATAAAACTGTCCTGTCTGAAATATCTTTTCTAATATAGCTAATCCGAAAGAAAATACATAAATAATCGTCAAATACAAAAGAACAGCAGGATTATAATTCTTATGTAACCTATTCAAAAAGTACATTGTATTTTGTTTCACCGCCTTCAAGCAAGAATTTACCGCGCCACCAAGGGCAGCGCCCCGGTACAGCGGGATCAAAACTCTCTTTACCTTTCGTCTCATCATAGCCCTCTCCTTTCGGATAGTAGGCTCTGCGTCTGGCTTTTACCGGTTTATCATAGGGCATTCATCTTTATTTTCAATGTCTCTGTACTTTTTTGAAAAACAGAAAATAAACCAGCATTCCGTCTATGACGAGATCATATATTCTAAGCCGGTCGAACAGAAGAATGGATGACAGAACAGATACTGCCACAATTCCAATACGGATCACGCCTGGAAATATGCCCTTTTCTTTCGAATTCCAAGCCAGCACTGCCAATACAGGAGAACAAAGAGCAAACAGTGTCCAGCCGATAATGAAATTAGTGCCATATACTCCCTGCGTCATCACAGCAACGGCATAATAGGTTATTAACATCCCCACACAGAAGGGAAAAACATTCAATGCTGCTTTTTTCGCTGTTTTACTGTAAATTGAAATTAGTGTACCAAACAATATCCATATTGCCATCTGCGAGAAGACTTCCCCAAGGTTCTGGGCGTAGATATCCAATAACCGTGAAACAATACCCAATCCAAGCCCGACAGCGAACATCACGATTGAGCTCATCAATTTGCGATTCATTTCGATGCCTCCTTATCAAAGAGTTCAAGGCTGCTTTTTCGTTTGCACCATCTTCGATTCCTTCCTTAACGATTTATCGTTTCTCTGTTTTCATCAGAACGATGCTATAGATGCCTAATAGCGTATATATGATAACAAGCCCGATCAGGCTTATTGATTTATATCCGCTGAATGTGGTAAAACAGTACGGCAGAGCGCATATATCAATAAAGGCATGCAGGATAATCGGCACCCACAGATTATTCGTCCTTTTATATATCGCCCCAAAATACAAGCCCATCCCGATCGTCGAAATGACTTTAAATATTATTACAAGCGGCTCCATGCCAATCATACCGGGAATATGTCCCAATCCGAAAATGACGGATGATACCCATATGGCAATGACCGCATGATTCTCCCTTTTGTGAGCAATTTTGTCAACAATGTTAAGGAACAAGCCTCTGACATATAGCTCCTCAATCATCGCTACACCGAAATAATATAAAACGCCTTCAATCAGGACTTTCCATACACTCGGCTGATAATCAAAAGGTGCAAGCCCAATGATAAATGTAACGCAAGATAAAATACCCGCTGCAACGCCCGCAAAAGCGTACTTTTTTAATCCCTCTGCCAGCCTTGAAGCGTGAAGTCCGAGCGGCCAATCTTTTCCAAATGATCTCAGGACAAGCCATGCGAAAAATCCTATGATCAGAAAATTTAACAGCAGACTAATGATATATGGCGTCACATCGGATAAGCTACAATGTACAAACAATACCACAGGCAGACCGGATATGTCCATAAAAGCTAAAACCAATGTTAAGATTACCATGACAGTCATTTGCTTTTTATTCATGTTCTAATTCTCCAACTTCCGATTTTCCGCTTCGTTCAACTACCGGATAAATATTGAATTTATAAATCAATCCAAACTGTTTTTAGGTCTTTATAAACTCTACATTTTAGCGCCGCAAACTTTAAAACACAATAGTCAGGATCGGTTTTGCCTTCCTTATAGAACATTGTATCACCTGTGCACCAAATTTCGTCCTTAATGCTTTGTTCCGTCAACACCTGCATTGTACCAACAAGCATAACGCCCATATAGCTGAACCGTCCACGCTTATAAAAATAAATACACGCTTTTTCATTTGCGTTATACTGTGCAACTCTCATAGAAGAAGTGTTTGTTGTAAAATAGAAGTCATTCCCATCAATTTTTCGTGGTGAAAGCATAGCCTTTGTGTTAGGAAAACCTTTATCGTCAACAGATGAAATCATAGCTGTTTTTTGCTCTTTGATAAATTCAAAAACTTGTTCCTTTGTCATAGAATTACCTCCATATAAATTCCGCTTTGTCGCCGCACAGCAGAATTTAACAATTTATATTTAATAAGTATTTTTCGCCTTATTTTTCTCTTTCATATCAAATACTGCCCAGATAATGATTGCAGCCACAAAAACAATTCCAAAGTAAATTAGCATTCCGTTTGTCTTTGGGTATGTGTCAAATAAAGCGTTCCAATCGTATATCGCGCCAATAGAATCGATAAATGCGTGATATACGGCACAAGCGAGAGTGCTTTTTGTTGCCTTATAAATCGCCGCTCCCACAAATGCCCAAACGAAAATTGTAATAGCAAATCCTATCAAGCTATCGCCATAGTGATTAGAGGTCGGCATAACCCATATCGGCAAATGCCATATGTACCAAATGACAGCGGTGATTGAGGTTGCTATAGGAAACGGGAATTTCTTTTCAAGTTCGGGTTGTAAAAATCCACGCCAGCCGGGTTCTTCTGCCATGCCCACAAAGGGTATCATAACAAGAAAGCCAAGCGGCATCATATACCACGGTGAGCCGTTGGGCGTGCCGCAGCACAATGCAAATATCAAAGTAATTCCGCAGAATAAGCCCGTAACTAAAACTGCTGTTAACGGTTTCGGCGTATGTATGATCTGTTTGAAATACTCTTTTACTGTAATCTTTTCTGCTCTTCGCAAGGTAATAAACAAGGCAATCGCAGGAGATGGCGTTGAAACAAGCATACCGAGGATTGCATATATCATATATCCAACGGTCAGCTCACCGTTTTTCATATACGAAATTGAATATGGTTCTAAAAGAAGCAATATTCCTTCTACTAAAAGGCTGAGGAACAATACCCAACCCAAAAATTCTACAATAGGTGCATTTCTATTTTTTTCTTTCCACATAATTCTTTCCTCCAAAATAACCACTGCCCATACCGGTGGTTTTCTTTGCTCATCTTATCAACGCTATACAACCGCCCCTTTTTTTATACCGTGAAATCCGAGTTTGGAGATTCCTTTGTATCTGATTATGTAATATATCAAGGTGACAGCCACAAGGCTCCAGACCATGGCTCCTCCTATCATGGCGGATGGAACGCCCTCTATCCCTGTGATAGCAACAATTGCCCCTTGTGCGCAAAAGAACAACAACAGCACAAACATTGCCGCAACTGTTTTATGCATGATTCTGTCTTTCTGTTCCATTTATAACACCTTGTCCCTTCCCTGTATGGGCTCGATAAACTGGAATTTAATCTTCAATTTTCATAATAATATCGTATGCAGCAGAACATTCTTCTTTTGATAGTTTTGTTTCATGAACAAGATATTCTATGACTTCATTTCTGTCAGTAAAATTTTTTAATAGATTTTTTACTTCTTTAAATTTCTCAATAGCATTATAGCATTTTTAACTTCATGATTCATAATTTCATCTCCCTTTCAAATTCCGATTTTCCTCTTTGTTCAACTTCCACTTGCATCCTCCATCCCCATAGCGAGCGCATTTTCAACAGCCTTCCGGAGCACCTTGCTGGAGTTTGTGGCCCCCGTTACGGCGTCCACATCTGTTTTCTGTTCCTGGACCATATGATCCAGGATAGATTCGGCGGGTGCTCCCCTGTCATTCTTGTGCTCCAGCAGCTTGATTTCTCGGATCGCGTGATCCTCCACGGTGACCTGCACCTTTGCGCTGATCATCCCCGCATCATATTTCCCGATGTAGGTTCCATCGGACACCGCGGTCAAATCAATCGCCGCAAAAGTAATAGAAGCGATGTTGTCTTTGTAGTCGGAAACCTGCTTCAAATAGAGAATACCAAATATTACCGCTCCAATCAAAGCCGCTGAAAGAATCACAGCAAGTATTTTCTTCTTCAACGGAAATTCCCCCTCCTCACTGGGTCTGGTTGCAGATGGCCGCATACTGTTCCTCCGGGATCATGGGGACAGAGAGCTTTTGCATGGTTTCCTTTGAGATTTCCCTGGTCTCGGCATACTCCCGGCCTGCCTGCCGCACCAGCTCCAAAAAGGGCTTTGTCACAGGCTCAGCTTCCGGCGCATTGAACATGGGGGCTTCCGGCACAGTCAGCATGGTGGTATTGTTTGGAAACATCATCTGAAATTGCAGACACATGGCCCGGAAGTTGTTCTCCCCATCCGGGAAGCCGCAGCCGGAGATCATCACATACCGCAAATGGGAGAAGTCCGCCTGGGCTGTATGCTCATAGCGCCCGTCCACTCGCTCCATCGCCAGGGTGGACAGGGGCATGGTGCGGTCCAACAGGTTTTTCAGGGGCGCGGGCATCCCGTAGCAGTAGAGGGGAAAGCTGAAGATCAGCAGGTCGGAAGAAAGAATTTCCTCTAAAATCTTCCGCATATCGTCGCCATGGATGCACTTGCCGCCGCCCCGCTTGCAGGAAAAGCAGCCCATGCAGGGCTCGATGTGCCGGTCGATGACGTGGAGGATATGTACCTCCTGCTCCGCAAAGTCCTTCATGCCTGTAAGAAATGCATTTGTCAGGTGTAATGTGTCGCTTTTTTCCCGCTTTGGGGAGCCGTTCAGAACCAGAATCTTCAAGATTAAGATCTCCTTCTGTCACTTGTGTTTTAGTCCTCCAAGAATCCCATGATCCTTTTGTTTATGTATTCAGGCTTACTTACCGGAATTAGATGTGACGAATCCTTTACGATTTCCAGTTCCAAATGCTGAATGCATTTTCTTGCACGCCTTTCTGCCTTCCTAATATCAAAAGCGAATTCGTTTTCACCAAATAGAACCAGCACAGGCATATCAATGGAATAGAGTTGCCTCTCATGAAGCCACTTTGGGAAGCTTGCATTTGCGTTCATATTCATGACAGACAATGTGAATTGTGTAATGATACTATCCGGAAGCTTGCCTTCCTTTTCACTTCCCCAACCGATATAGCTTTCCACATTCTCTCTGGTTGGATGAAATCCCATTTTCATTATTTTAAAGAAATAAGAGGGATACATCTTTGCAAAGGTCTGAACAGGACTAATGAGTACAAGTTTCTTGACTCTTTTGGGATACCTTGCTGCATAGTTTGCAGCATTCCAACCGCCGATGGAAAGTCCACACAAATGAACATGATCCAATCCCAATCCTTCTATGGTTTGACCGAGCCATTTTGCGTTATCATCAGGATTTTTCATTTTCTTTGTCATGAGACTTTTGGAAGTTTCGCCAATCAAATCAATCGCGTAAAGGCTGTATGATTTGCTCAGTTCCTCAAAATTCTTATACCAAATCGGCGAACCGCAACTGGCTGCATGAAGCAGTACCAGCGGCGGATTGTTTCTGTTCCCAGCCTTGATGACATGACTTTTTCCAAATTCGGTATGCACATATTCTTCCTGTGCCTCTATGGAAAATAGCCCCATGGTCTTCTCATACGCCTCAAAATATTCTGCCTGACTTTCAGGACTTCGAAAATTGATTCCGCATTCCACTGCCTTCATTCCCCCCTTCTCATGTATCATTACGCTCGTCCCGTCTGAAAAGCGATCCTAACGCCATTCCCCACAAGGGACCGAGGGCAAGTCCGATGGCGTGGTTTTCCCATAAGCCGCAGCTATTCAGCGTCACACCCAGCAGCAAGCCCAAGCTCGCTCCCATGGCGATATTCGTGCCGCTTACCTTGCTGCGGTGCTCTTTCGTGCTGCAACTTGCCGCCAAAACTGCCAGTGCAATCCCCGCCAGCACCAGCGGAAGAGCGGCAGAAAGGAACTCTTTCACTTCCATATCTGCTTCTCCTTTACGTTTTTTCTATTTGCCAAGTTCCGATGTTTCAAACTGTCCCTTCATAAGGCAGACACCCAGTACAGCATTGAATACCACCGCCGAGAAGGTGCTGAACCGTTCAAACAGGCCGAATACCGCTTTGGGCAACAAGGCCGTACCGATTGGGCCAATCAACATCGCCAGCAGGCAAATGACTGCCCATAGACGGAGAGATTTCATCTGTTCTTTTCCGGCTCCGACCACTACCAACACCAAAGCAGCCAATGACAGTACCACGACCAAAACCGTCACGATCAGGTGCATTACATTCTGGGGGTGCGACGATGATGCGCCTCTCACCCACGGGAACATCGTATACCCCACGCTGCACACCCACTCCATAGCGGCAAAGCAGGAAATGCCCGCCTTCAAAGCCTTCGACCGGCACCCGGCCGCTCCCACGCAGACCGCCATAACACAAACCAATCCGCATGGCCCATAAAGCGCATTTAGCTGACCGGCGAGAGCCTGAGACGGCGCGCCCTCCGCGCTCAAATCGCTTACGGCCATGCTCAGCCAGTCATAACCCGGATACGCAAGGGGAGAAAAAACCACCATCGCCGTGTAGGACAACAAGCTGACGATGCCCAATATTCCAAGGGTTCGCAGTCTTTTGTAAGTCTTTTGAATGGAGTTTGGTGTTGTCATAGGAATCCTTCTTTTCTGTTTCAATCTTTTTTCAGTTTGCGGTAGAATTTCACCGCCCCGTCGCACTCCGCCCGGTCGGGATGGCCTTTGTTGATGCCGCCGATGAGCTTGAAGGGTCCGTAGGTGTCAAATCCCTTGCAGCCATAGCTGCCAAGCACCGTGCAGCCCCGCGCCTCGACGATTCCGGCAAGCTGCTCGGAAAAATCCTGGCTGTTTTTCCCGCAGGTATAGAGGAAAAAGACCAGCTTGCCCGCTGGGATGCTCTCCGCCGCCTTGATGATGGCGGGATAGAACTTGTTGAACGCGATACCGGAGGCAAAGCCGATGAGGTCGTAGTCCTCCCAGGGGATCTCGCCTCGACCGTTCTCCCACAGGGTGACGTCCTTCTCATCGGCGGTGATGGCGTCGCACAGTTTCTTGGTATTGCCGTGATGGGTAGATTCGCAGATGATAAGCGTTTTCATGGCGATACCTCTTTGTTACTTAGCAGCCTTCTCTTTGAGCAAAAAGCGGTGCATCAGGAGAGCGACAACGACAGCGATCAGGCAGCCAAATCCTCTGGACAGCCAAACATTTAACGCTACTTTCTCCAGTAAGTTCACATCAATAAATGTTCCGACCCCCACCGACACAACAATCATAATCATCCACTTTAGTGTACGCATGATAATACCTCCTGAAAAACACAGCATACATTTCCTGTTTGCGTTTCTATTTTATAATATTTCGTGCTGTCCCGATAGGTGGATTTTGCAGGGGAATGTGTCAATTTTATAGCAAAAAGCTCCGCCGCGACGGGCAAAGCCTGTCAAGGCGGAACTTCCGATTCGTGGGTGGTTCAGTGTGCAGCCGCTTCCCGGAGCTTTTCGACCACGCATCCCTTACTTTCATAGTAGCAAAGCATTTCGCTGATTTTCTTTTTGTCGTAGCTGGTGACGCAGTCGGACAGAACATGGACCGTGTAACCCGCTTTTGTCATGTTGAAGCAAGTGGACTTCACACAGGCAGTGGCATCTGCTCCGGCGACAAAAAACTTGGTGATGTGGTTCCTCTCAATAAACGCGGCAAAATCCTCGCTGGTCAGCGCGTTGGCTCTGGTCTTCACAAAAACGTTTTCCGATACGATCTTCATTTCCGGAACCAATTCCGCGCCATGGGTGCCGGGCCTGAATGTCCTTGCGTTGGTAGCAAGGTAATGATTCACAATATAGACAACATGGATCCCGCTGTCTACCGCCCAATCAATGGCGTTGTTTATGTTTTCGACAATTTCCCTGTAATTCTTTGTGATGTCATTTTGAATATCAATAATGACTAATGCCTTGTTTTCCATCGCTTTTTTCCTCATCTTTCACTTGATTTGATTTTCCCTGTGTCCTCTATCAGCGGTCTGGCGTCCAGGCGGGTCTTGCACCCCAGCCGTCTGGCGATCACGGTCAGCAGGCATTTTTGGGCGGGGCGGAAATGCCGGGACTGGCGGATCTGCTTTTCGGACAGATACTCCGGGCTGGAGAGGTTGGCAAAGTCAGCGCCCTGGAATCTGCCCGCCTGGGCAAAGCGCCGCCCCGCCTCCGCGAAGGGCTTCAGCATGGCTTTCGCCCGCTTTTCCCCCAGCAGACTCAGGCCAAACATCTCGCCGTGGATGAAGGTGCCGCCGTACTCCCGCCCCAGCTTTCCCGGCAGGGTTTTCAGAAACTTCTCACAGCAACGGCTCTGGGACGCCTCTGGAAAGCCGCCCTGCAAAAGAAAGGACAGCCTGCCGCACGCTTGCGGCGGAGCGTCCGCCGCCGCACCCTCCAGAAACTCTAACAGGATGCCGGGTACGTTCTCCACATAGAGAGGCAGGGCGAAGAGGACGTTTTCCTCGGTTTGGAGTGCGGCTCTCGCACTGTCCCACTGTCTTCTATCGGAGAGAAACCAGACCTTTGTGGTGTTCCCGCCCGCCTCAAAGCCCTGGCGGAACGCGCCGATGATCTTCGCTGTGTTGCTTTTGCTTTGGTGCCGGACCGCCCCGCTGATAATGGTCAGACGCATAGAGACACCTCCCCGGCTTCTTCTATGGGGAACGCCCCCAGGCTGTTCCCACCTAAATTCAGCGCGAACCGCTTCATCCAGTAGGTCAGATACTCCCGCTCCCCCGCGCCGGCGTATAAAAGTCCGAAGCGGAACCGTTTGTCATACCGGGGGATATGGCGCATCTGCCCGTCCACCACATGGGTATACATGGTAGCCAGGGGCAGTGTGCGGTCCACAATGTGTTTTGCCCTGTGATCGAGAAAGCCCAGGGCGGTCCCGGCTATCAAAACGGCGGTGTCATACCGCAGAAGCGCCCGCAGAAGCGCCTCATAATCGTCCCGTATTGCGCAGACGCCGGGGGTTTTCAGCCAACAGAAATTGCAGCCTACGCAGGGCTGTATTTTCATGTCCTCCGTGTGCATAACCTCGCCGGTCTCCGCCTTGGCGGTCAGCGCGCCTATGGCCGCCTGTACGGCGGGGTCGTTCTTAGGCAGAGTGTTGACCACCAGCAGACTTCCGTTTTTCATGTGCCACACACTCCTTATCCTCAGCGTCCTTGCTCTCTCCATGTTCTTTTTTTCCCAAATTTAACGCCTCACGGACGCCGTTACGGACCGCCCACTTGACGACAAAATAGAATAGAGTCAGACCGGCTGCAAAAACGATGAGCGCCCCAGCGGTAAGTCCGAGGCCTGACAGAAGGTCAGACACTATCCAATCAAGATGCATGGCGATTTTCCTCCAGCTCCGCGCCGTAGTTGAAAATGAGGGACACTAAGATCAACACGATGCCGACAAGAAAGGTGGGCAGATCATCTCCGTAATCTACCGCTGCATAGATCGCACTGTTTGCCGTATCCACCGCTTGAAAACAGCCATAGATGACAGCCGAGACGATGGTCGCCACAATTGGCATGACGATGGTGGATATCCCCAGCTGGCGTATCTTCACCGCGCCGGTTCGGGTAAAGGGGGTGCCGTCCGCCTGTTCCGCTTTCAGATAGCGGTAGGCAAAGGCCAAAAGCGTTCCGTCCGTCAGAGCAAAGACGATGCTCGGCAGGAGCTTTGCCGCCAGTTCGTTCAGTCCGCCGGTCTCGGTCAGAGTGTACAGCAGCTCCCGATCCATGCCGAATATGGTTATGCCGCCTTTCCATACCATGGCGCACACCACCACCAGAGCCATCAGTCCTGCCCAGACAAAGGAGAGGATCATAGCGACTTTGGTGAGGATCTGAAAGACCCGGCAGGTTTTCTGGATTGTTTGTAATGATTTCATGGTTTTGTCTCCTTCTTAGCTTGTAGTTCTATTCTACATAATATCCCGCCGCCCCGATAGGCAGATTTTGCAGGGGAATGTGTTCATTTTATAGTTGATCCAGCCCCTCGACCACCCGGCAGACCAGCTCTGGGTCAGTCAGGTGGATATAGTGACTGCTGTGTCCGGCCCGGACAAGCTCCCCCCGCTGGGCGCAGGAAAGATAAACACCCATGATCTCCTGCCATAATGCCTCGGTCTTCATCGCTTCCTCCGGGGACGCCCCGCCGAACTGCTCTATCTCCCGACAGGAGAGGGCGGAGTCGTGGGTCACCATGGTCACGGGACAGGCGAGCTTATTCTCCCGATCCAACAGTTCTGTCAGCTCGTTCTTGTCGTGGGCGGCGGCGTACTCGGCCAGCGCCGTTTCATAGGTCTGAGGCTTTCCAAGGGACTCCAGAATCTCCTGGCGCTCCTCCTTTGAGAAGCCGCTGTCGTAATAAAAGGGCGGTGCGGAGGCCATCATCCGCCTCACCAGCCAGCCCAAATGCCAGCGGGTTAGCTTTAGGTTCATCCGCAGCCCCGCAGTCTTATCCACGCCGCTTTTTCTGAACTCCGCATCGGTCAACTCCGTGCGGAAGCGGTCGTCCTCCGGGGAAAGTGGATCCAGAAGAATCAAAGCCCGAACAAGTTCCGGGTAAACCTGGGCGAAGTTCCATACGTACAGGCCACCCTGCGAGTGGCCAAGCAGGGTCACCTTCTCCTCGTGAGGAATGTGCCCCAAAAGCTGATGAAGCTCCAATGCGATATTCCCCGGTGTGCGTTCCAGAGCAGAAATGCCGCTGCCGCCGTATCCGGCCCTCTGATATAGCAAAACAGTATGTCGCTTCGAAAGCCGCTGGGCGAGCCGCCGCCACTCCGCCATGACAGCCCCAAGACCCATCTCGATCACAAGACCGACCTTTCCCTCACCGTAAATCTCGCAGGCAAGCGCCGCGGAGGGAAACTGAATAATTCGTGATTCCATCATGACATTTCTCCTCTTCAAATCTATCTTCGGGTTTCTCCGCCGGATCGATGCCCGGTTTCCTGTGCCAATTCCAGCAGGCAGGCTACAAATTCTTTCGGCTTTTCTATATGAATGCCGTGTCCGCAGTCAAAGCGCATGGTCTGACAATCTGGAATCAGCTCTGTCACCCGCTTCAGATCCTCCTCGCTGAGTGCCGCCATCAGGATCCCGTCCTGCCCGATTTCGGTTTTTGCTTTCATGAAAACCGTTTTGCAGGAAATGGTTTTCAGGAGATCTTCATGGGAGATTCCGGCATGGAAGCTGTCTGTGTAGAACGCCTCCCCAAACCGGGGATCATACCTGCTCATGCCCTGAAAGCCGCTGAGGGCAGATTTTGGCCAGAAGGGGACTTTCAGATTGCCCTCCGGGTGCTTTTCCCGGTTCTTTGCCGCCAGAGCGACCAACTTTCCGCGGACCTTTTCTCTGGACTTTTCCGAGAAGAAGTTCCAGGCATACTGATTGCGGAAATAATTCAACACAAAGTCTCCGGGATCGGTCTGGGAAAGATAGCTGTGGCAGATCGTGGAAAGATCCACATAGTTGAAGGTTTTCAAGCGTCTTTCACCCTGAGAGGCGAAAAAGGGCGGATCCTCCAGAATCAGATATTCGCACAGGTCTGCATGGGATGCCACATACGCCGCAATCAGACCGCCGGAGGAGTGACCCAGAAGATAAACCTTCTCCCCCACTATATCCTGTATAAAACGGATGACGGCGTTTCCTATATCCGCTACATTGTATTTTTCGGCGTCGTGCAGACTTCCTCCGTGCCCGTAGCAGTCCACGGAAAAAACATGATACCGCTTCGACAGGCGCTTCCATACATTCGAGAAGCTCTTTGCGTCCACCCCCTGGGCGTGGAGCAGCACAAGAGGCTGCCGATCGTTTATCAGCTCATAATACTTCAGCCTGATATCCTGGCTTCGATACAGATGTCCTTCAACCATTTTGGTTTCCCTCCTATAGCGCATTCCAATAAAGCACGAAAATCAACACACATCCCCATGCGTTCCCGGTGACTTTCCTAACGATCAGCATTCCGTAGATCAAAAAGACGGTACACAGCATCTCAGCCACCGCGTTTGGCGTCACGCCCACGACTCCGTGTATCAGAATACACATAACCGCGCAGATGAAAGCACCCCAATCCCATAGCTTCTTGCCAGACGGATAGCGTTCGCTGATTTTATCGCAGATGACCACATAGTTGAAGCCCTCGAAAAAGCCCCAGAAAAGCGCGGTGAGCAGCATGGCGAGAATGTTCTCTGGAAAACCGCTTGCAAGAGCCTCCGCCGTCGTTTGCACATCGGAAAAGGGAAGCCATGTATGCACATTTCCCGCAAAAAAGTTATACAGGAAATCCGGTACGCAGCACAGCGCACTCAGTGCTACGGCGGCGAACAGGTTCTTGCAGGTCAGCCCGTAACCCGAAAATTTCTCTTTTCTGGCAATGGATACAATGGTGATTCCCAGTCCGGCAATGCCAAACTGAAAAACGCCGCCCACAAGCAAAACCCGCCATACAATGGAAATGGAAGTGTCAGATACAACTGCGTCGATGCCTTTGCCAAAAATGGTGTAGATTGCAAGAACCGCAAAGGACACTCCGGCGATGATCCATAGATCCGTATCCAGCTGTTTCTTTCGCTTCTCTATTAGCATGGTATTTTCCTCCTGAACATTTCCTATTCTGCCTTATATTCTACAAAAGCTCCCATTTTCCCGATAGTTTCTTTTTGCAGGAGAATGTGTCAATTTTTTAGGGGCATGACGCCTCAACGCATCATGCCCATCGTTATCTTTCCCCATTGCCTTTGAGAAAGAGTTATTTTGCCAACAGCTTCAAAAATCTCTTATCGTTCATCTGCTCATTCGTGACATATTCTCCGTCAAAAAACAGCGCGTAGGTGGTGATAGGCGTGGGTGCATTCTGTGCTTCTTTCTTGCTTTGCAAATGGATTGCCTTAAAATTCACGCCCTGCTCCCTCGCCGTTTCCTCCACAATGGGGACATATTTCGCATTGAACGGGCATTGATTGGTATAGTACAAAACATATCCCATTTCTTTAATATGCGGGTGTTTTGCGCATGCCTTGAATTTTGGCAAAGAGGCGGATTCCTCAAAGGGCAAAACCCACAGCTGGATCCCGTTGTCCGCTTCGTCGCAAACGGTAAAGCCCTTGTATTTCAAAAATTTAGGATCGGCAAGAAAGGGCTTTTTCTTTTGGGAGGACAAGATACACAGTCCCTTTTTGCCCTTGCTTTTACTGTCTTCAATACAGGCGTTCAAAAGGTCAGTAGAATAACCATGCCCCTTAAAAGAACCGGCCACCCACAGGCAGTCGATGTACATATATCCCTGCGCATCAATGGGGTTCCACGCATTTTCGGCGGGGATATACTCGATAAAGCATTTTCCACGATCTGTGCTTTTCAGGAAGACCAATCCATCCCCGAACCGTTCTGACAGCCACGCTTTTTTTGACGAGACCTGAACGTCGTTGTTGCTTGATATAGCACAGCAGATATGCTCTTTGTCGATATTCTCGCTGGTCACTCTGATGTATTCCATAGGGATACCTCCTCTTTCTTGCTTGTATTTCCATTCTACAAAATATCCCGCTGACCCGATAGGCAGATTTTTTAGGGGAATGTGTCAATTTTATAGCAAAAAGCTCCGCCGCGACGTACAAAACCTGTCGAGGCGAAGTTTTCGGCTAGTGGGCGGTTCAATGTGCGGCTGATTCGGAACCTCTGAACAATTCTGCTTCGGCTGAGCAGCGGGTCTTTCGCTCCATCCGTCCTGGCATGCTGACCTACCAGATAAACGGGAGAATCCTGAACCGCACCTTCTTCTCGTACTCCCGATACCCCGCAAGCCCTTCCTCCAGAACCTTTTCCTCGTTTCGGATACGCTTGACCAGAAGCAGCGGGAATGGCAGCATCACGAGAAAGGCGGGCAGGGAACCGAGCACGAGAGGCATTGCCCAAAACAGCAGGATGACCGCAAAGTACATGGGATGCCTTACGATTCCATAGAGTCCCGTAGAGATGACCTGCTGATTCTCCTGAATTTCAACCGTTCGGGAGAGATAGGCGTTCTCACGCATGACCTCCGCGTAGAGCGCGTAGGCGATCAGAAATAATGTGCAGGAAACTACCGTCACCCAGCCGGGAAAGCGCGTCCAGCCAAAGCGAAAGTCAAGCCCCGCCAGAACGAAGCAGACGATGAACTCCAAAGCGGACAGCGCGATCACCGTTTTCTGCTCGCCCTCTGATTCCCTGTCATTCAGGCGCTTCTGAAGTAAACCAGGCGCCTTTATCAGCAAGAGCACCCCCACGAGAAGCATGGGAACGAATAATAGCCCGATCAGCCGCCACGCACCGGCGTATCGGACGGTTCCCGCCGGCAAAAAAAGCAAAACGCCAATGAGCAGCAGACCGCATAAAAATTTCGCGACTGCCTGTATAATCAATTTTCGCATTTGAATATCCTCCTACAGTGCCTTTTTTGGGTAGGCTTTCACGCACTCCATGCACAAAATGCACTCGGCGCCGTTGGCCCGCTTCCGGGAGTTGTCGGTCACGTCCACCTCCATGGTAATATGCGTATAATACTCAGTGTCGCCATTCCATACAACGGTATCTGCCGAGCAACCGCCCAGAAAGAGCGCAGCGCAAAGCAATAATTCGCATACAAGCCTTTTCATCATGCCTTGTTCTCCCTTGCTTCCTCCATAAAATCCCGCCGATACTGCGACGGCGTGACGCCTTCGTTTTTCTTGAACACCTTGGTGAACACCCGGTAATCCCCATAGCCGCATTTTTCGGAGACTTCCCCAATCGGGCGGTCCGTGGTCAGCAGCAGCTCCTTCGCCTTTTCCATACGGATATTGGTGAGGTAGGCAAGGAAGTTTACCCCGATCTCGCTCTTGAAGAGCTGGCTGATATACTGGGGGTTCAGGTGAAATTCCTCTCCCAGCACGGAAAGGTTGATATCGTCCGCCAGACGTTCCCGAAGGTAGCGTGTCAGCGCATGAATGGTGCGCTCCTCCTCCTGGCTCTCCGGCTGCGCAAGCTGCCTTTGATAAAGGGTGATCTTCAGATTATCAATACACGCGCCGAATTCCTCATAGTTTACAGGTTTCAGAATATAGTCGGTAATTTTCAGCCGCAGCGCTTCCCGGCAGTAGGCAAAATCATCGTAGCCGGAAACAATCACAAACGCCATGTCCGGGTGTTTGAGTCGGGCGGTCTGAATCACCTTCAAGCCGTTCATAATAGGGATATTGATATCCATGATGACAATATCCGGAATGAGGCTGTCGATTTTCCCCAGGGCCTCCATGCCGTCGGCCGCCTCGCCTACCACCTGGCAGTCGTGGGCCTCCCAATCGAACAGCCGCTTGAAACCCTCCCGGATCATGATCTCGTCGTCCACTAAAAGAACCCTCAGCTTTTTCATTTTAACACCTCCAGTGGGAGCAGAAGATGGGCTGTCACACCGCCCGTTTCATTTTCCGTGTAGGAAAGTCCATACGCCTGCCCACAAAGAAGCTTGATCCGCTTCTGTACATTGAGAAGCCCTATACTGTTGCCGGTGAGCTTGGGAGGCCGCTTGGCGTAACCCTCCAAAAGCGCGTCGATTTCCGCCTTCTTGTCCGTAGAGAATCCGCTCCCCGTGTCCCGGACGCAGATTTCCATCGCGCCATCCGCTGTTTTTTGCGCAGAAATTGTTACGCTTCCCCGGTAGCCCTTGTTTTTCAGACCGTGGAGCAGGCTGTTCTCCACGATGGGCTGCAAAATGAAATTGGGTACCTGCGCCCCGCCGAGATCCGGGTCGATATCGTACTGGCACTTTAGCTCCGGGTAACGATAGCACATCAGCTCCATATACGCCTCCAAAAGCTCTATTTCATCGTCCAGTGTCACCATGGGCCGATCTACCTTCACGCTGAGCCGGAAGAAGTCCACCAGCCGCATGAGCAGGTCAGCAACCTTCTTGTCGTCGTTTAGCTGCGCCTGGATACGGATGGTATCCAAGGTATTGTAGAGAAAATGGGGATTGACCTGACTTTTCAGGTACAGCATGGACATTTTCTGCTCGGTAAGCTCCGCCCGGAGTGCCTCCGGGTTTTCCAGCGTCAGGTAGAAGGACAGTGTCATAAGGGTCAGTCCCATGCCGCTGATTAGCCAGTCGGGATGAAACCCCTGCAAAACGCAGACGGTGAGCTCAATGATGAGGGCGATGCCGATGGCGGTCTTCCGCTTGGTGCCGATTCTTTTCCGGTTCTGAATCAGTAATACTGCGCACATGACCAGATAGACAGCCACGGCGGCATAGCACACAACCGCATAAGGGCCAGAGGAGTAGTTGCTGATCGGCGAGACAGTATAGGTCATAGGCAGGAATAAGCTGCCCGCCACCCCAACGGCAAGAAAGATCCGCGCGGGAATGTCCAGCTTTCGGGGCTTGCCCGTCTCCTCCTGCACCAAAATGGCGATGTACTGGTAGAACAAAAAGATCACCACCACCATACTCCCGGTAAAGAGCCGGTGGATGATCTCGTTCAAAAGCGTCGGTACCGTGTCCAGATGGTTGACGGTGTATACCGTCGTCCCGTCCAATATCAGATGAACCAGCATAACAAGGAGCAGCACAGAAAAGGTTTTGTGCAGTGCCGAGCGCTCCTTCTCGGCCGAAAAGTACAGATAGGCTACGAAAGCCAACACCCCAAACAGCGCAATTTCCATTCGCAGCATAGCCGTATCACTCCTTTTTGTTTCATTCTATCAGTTTTGCAGCTTCTCGGATAGGCGGAAAATGCAGAAGAATGTGTCGATTCTATAGGTGATGTTATCCGCTTACCGAGAAGAACTTTCTTTCCGTTGTCTTGCCGAGTCCTAAAAGTTGTAACAGCAGTCATTCTTTTCTCCTTCCCATATCGTTTATGTAAAAGCAAAATCAAAATTGTTTCTTATCGCCCGATTCCGGTATAAACTCGCAGATATCTCCGATATTTACCTGCAGACAGAAACAAATCTTTTTGAGTATCGACAGAGAGACTTCTTCGTCACGGTTAAGTCTTGTCAGCGTGTTGGGGGATATATCGGCAGCCCTACGAAGGTCAGCTCTGCTCATTTTCCGATCTATTAAAAGCTTCCACAGTTTGTTATAGCTAATTGTGATTGCCATACCTTTTTCGTCCCCCTTGTCATTGTACAGCCTATTTTAGCATGAATTGCGCCAATTTACCATATGATTTCAATAATCTTTCGTAAAATATCGCAACATCTTGCGAAAACATATTATCAACTTGTTTGCTGGGATATCTGTTATTCTTTCTTTCTGCTGTAATATGCTTTCAGATGGGAGGTTCACCTTCTCCTGCCATGATGACAGGTACCACCTGTCACCAAAAGGGCACAGCACCCTCTTGGCGGCAGGTGTATTTTTCATTCCGTCAATGATTGCGGATTTTATAAAGCAGGCTGCTCTTTCCGCCTTTGGTGCGGTATCGCTGCTCCGTTTCAAGGAGTCCTGCTTTTCTCAAATCCCGCAGCGCTCTGCGGACAGTAGACTGCGACAGCTTGAGTTCTTTTGCAATAGTAGGAATTGCAGGCCAGCACTCGCCGTCCTTATTCGCCCTGTCCATAAGATAAATATACACGGAGATTGCCCGATGGGGCAGCTCCATGCGGTATAAAAAATCAAGCCTGCCCATCGGACTTTACCTCCTGTTCCTGTGTAGTGACCGGCTGATGACTTCTGCGGCTTCTCGGCGCCGTCTGCACAGGCACACCGCCGCTTCGCCGTTTCTCCTTATCCTGTGGCCTTGCTGACTTTGGATCGTTCTTTTCTGCTATCTGCTGATCCTGACCGCCGGATACGCCGCTTTCTTCAGGCGGAGCCAGAGGCTCTAACAGTTCCGGGTGGTACTTTTTCACAATGCCGTCCAAGATATCCTTCTTTGCGGCATACTCCACCTTGCGGTTGCCCTGATCCGGTATCTCGTATGGGTGCTTTTCATCAAACTGAATGCCCCACTTGAAGAACAACTTCAGTTTGACCTTCATGGGATAGAAGCCGGTTTTCATCACCACAAATTGGCCTTTGGGCATGGATTTCAGCTCGTCCGGCGTCATTAACGGTCTTTCTATCATCTGTAGGGATTCTGACGGATCGTTCTTGCTCCGGCTGACGGAGCCGGACATAACGGTTCGGCTACCCAGCGCTTTGGAGAGGGTTTCCGCTGAGCTTGACTGGGGCGCAAAGCCGCCGAAGATGGTGAGCTGGGTGTTGTCTACGATGATCTCCGCCCCTTCCTTGCCGTAGTTCTTTTCGAGCTGGGAAAAGGACTGAATAATGGGTACGATCTGCAAGCGTCTTGAACGGGAGGCGGAGAACATCATCTCGGCAGACTCGATTTTCGGTAGCGTGCCGTACTCATCGCAGAAGAACACACAGCGGTTTTTCAGCTTGCCGCCGTTCTCATCCGCAACCGCAAGGATTTCCCGATAGAGCTGCTGGATGATCAGGCTGATCATGAAAAAGGTTGCCGGATTTTCCTCCGGCATAATAATAAACAGCGCAGATTTCTCCTTGCAAAACTTTTCAGCGTCAATCTCCGTATCAAAGCAGAGAATTTGTTCCAGCTCTGAATCAAGGAAAGCGTTCAGGCGGGACAGCGCCGTGGACATGACGGATGCCATACTCTGTTCGGCTGTATTCAGTGCCGCACCCGCAAACCATTTCGCCTTATGATCGTTGGGAAGCATCTCCATGAGCTGCTGAAACTGATTTTTGCCTTTCTTACCGGAGGGGGCGAGCAATTCCTGAATGATTTTGAACACCGATACGATGTGCCGCTGTTCCGGTCTGCAGAATTCCGCTACCAGTAGGATGGTTGCTGTGAGTAAGCCTTCGGCCGCATCGTAGAAATAGGCGTTCTGCCCGAAGGATGCGGCATCCATTCCCGACAGGATAATGGTTTTGGAGATGATTTTGGCGTATTTCTCGCACCGTGCCTTGTAGACCAGCTTGTCAGGATTCGCCTGATACAGATCCATATACTTGTTTACGAGGTGCAGGAGGTTATTGCCGTTGCTCCTTGTGGGGTTTCGCAAATCGATCACCGATACATGGTAGCCGTAGTCCTTGGCGATCTGCCCGTAGTTTCGCATGATATCGCCTTTGGTATCGGTGGAGAGCCAGCTCATGCCGGAGGCGCAGGCATACTCAATGCAGGGATACAGCCAGTAGGCGGTTTTACCGACACCTGCCGCACCGATCATCAGCGCATGGACATCTCCGGTATCCACCATTGCCGTCGTATTTCCGGTGCATCCCACAACAATGCCCTGCGGAAGCGGTTCTCCCTCAGCGGTAGTCGGCGCCTTACCGTTCTTTGCCTGCTCACGCCATTGCTCCGGCGTAAACGGGATGTGCCGGTAGGTCTTGCGGATTTCCCGCTTGGTTGCCCAGCGAGCTGTGCCATGCTGACCGTCGCCCACCGTCCGGCTTTTGATATTGTTCAGACTGTAGATGTGGGCAAGCAAGGTCACGCCGCCGAGGACGGCGAACATGATCGCACCCACTACAATCAGCAAAGTGATATTGCCCGTCATAAGGCATCACACTTTTGAGGGTTATTTTATCACTCCATTCCTTTTAGTTTTTTCTCTTGCTCATAACATCGGCTGCATACATTCTGTTTCTTCCTCCATTTCTTCTGCCGGATATAGCAAATCCTCGTTCCAGTCCTTATGGATCGGTACGAGGATTTCATGTTGAATGCCCTTTGTGAAGAGCTTATCGCTGATTCGTTTTGCCGCCGCCTGTCCCGGCTCATCGCTGTCAAGGCACAGATACACCTTTTGAATCTTTGGGTTATCTTTCATCATCTGCCACAGCACCTGATCGGATACACCGCAGGCGGCGGCATAGCTGTGAGCCTTCCATCCGTTCTTGTGGATAGAGATAAAACTCAGCATATCGATAGGCGCTTCAAAAAGATAGAGCCTGTCGCTTGTGCCGTGCCAGTGAAAGCTGTACTCCGGCAGGCTGCCGTCCTGATTTCCTTTATATGCGCTTTCCGATCCGCTGCCCCGTTTGTGAGCGTGCCTTGGAATCCCATCCTGATCGAATCCAACGAATATGGCGTTATGATAGTCTGCTGACTCATAAATCATGCCCTTGTGTGTGAAAGCATAGAGAACATCCCGATCAATGCCTCTGCGGTTCAGAAGGTAGGCAAAAACCCGCCGCATATTTTCATTCTTTTCCGGCAGCGCAAAAGGTTTTGCCGGTTTTCTCTGAACGGGCGGCGAGACGGTCAGCGTACCGCCGCAGCCACCCAGCAGGTATTCCATTGCCTCCGGATAGGATTTGTTATAGAACCTGCGGACGAAGTCAATGGCGTCGCCGCCTTTCTGATCGTATTGGTGAAACCACAGGTTTCCCCGGACGGTTACCTTCTGCGAGCCATCACGCCATTCCAGCTCCGAGCCGGAGCGCTTGAGCGTTTCGCCCTGCCTTCGGAGCAGATCGGCAATGTCGGTCTGCCTTGCAATCTCTTTTTGTTCATCAGTAAAATGAATATATCCTGTAGACAATTTTCTTCCTCCTATCCTTGTTTCATGCCCAGCGCCTCTTTCTTGTCCCGAATTTTTCGCAGCAGTTTCTTGTCAATGAGCGCGCTGCCTTTTCCTCTGCGCTCATCCTCCAAGCGTTTTTGTATGATCCGGCTGATGTGATGCAGAAGCCGGAAGGTTCCCATTGCCGCCGACCAATTTCGGTTGCTCCGAATGCTGTGGAGAAGCTGTGCAGCATATTGATTGCCGTGTTCGGCAGCCGATACGAGATACGCCATCGCTTTCTCATAGTCACACTCGATATCCTTGCCGTAGAGATAAACCTTGCCGAGCTGGTATTCTGCATAGTCATTTCCGTTCTCGGCGGCAATCTCAAAATTGCGGATCGCTTTCCTGATGTCCTTGGCTGCATCCTCGGTGAGTCGTAACTTTCCGGCAAGGTATGCGGCGTAGGAATTTTTCTGTTCGGTTGCTCTTTCGAGATAGTTGATGGCTCTCTCCAAATCCCGCGGAAGCACTTCACCCTTGTAGAACATCTTTCCAAGCAGATATTGTGCAGGAGCGAAGCCTTTGTCTGCCGATTCGGCGAGCAGCTTGATCGCTTCGGGAATGTTTTGCAGAAACAGCTCGCCGTCAAACAGATTCTTGCCGAGTGTATATTTAGCATATCTGTTTCCTTGCGCGGATGAACGCCGGAGCAGATATTCCGCACGGGACAAATCCTGTTCCACATCTTCACCCTTGAGGTATGTCTTGCCGAGCAGATATTCCGCATACTGGTTGTGTTCGTCCACCGATTCCTCCAGCCAGTGCAGGGCGTAGTCCACATTTTTGGGTGCCTCATCGCCGTGCAGAAACATTTTACCGAGACGGTATTTTGCAACACCGCAACCGAGCTTTGCTGATTCGATCAGATATTCAACCGCCATATTCGGATTGTAAGTCCTGCTGTCTTTGTCGAGATACTCTTTCGCCCTACTGTAGTAGTTCCACATGAGAGCTGCTTTTTCTTTTGCTGTGAGTATAGGCTCCGCCTCGATATCGCTCGGTTCGGGATCGGGAGCAGGCTGTTCCTCAGTCTCTTCTATAGGAGTGCGGTCGGCTATAATATTCATCGCTTCCTGAATGACAGTGTTTTTGATCGACTTGAACTCCGTATTCTGCGAGAGAGGCACACGCTCCGGCAGTTCGTCTGTATAAGTGCGGATGATTTCTTCACGCTTCTCGTACCACAGATCATAGAGTGCGGCGATCCGTTCATCGGCGGAAAGTTCATCTATAATGGAATTGATGATTGCTTTAACATCCGCTTTCAGATAGCCGTACACCTTCTTGCCTGATGTCTTGGAAAGACGGTCGGCAAGATTTAGAAGCAGTTCTTCCAGCTTCGGATTGTCATAGACTCCACTGTTAATTTTGGATACGATCTCTGCAATTACCTCATGGCTGTTCGTCCGAAGTGTATTACGATGCTCGGTCTGTTTTTCATAAATGCTGATTAAGTCCTGTGCAAAGATATCCTTGGCGAAGGAGGAACGGAGCGCATTCACTCCTTTGGGGGACAGATATCCCTGTCCTTCCGCTGTGGAGTAAGCGATCAGATGCACATGGGGATGATGGCTTTCGTTATGAAACGCA
Source organism: Ruminococcus sp. zg-924 (assembly GCF_024433635.1). Classification (GTDB taxonomy): domain Bacteria; phylum Bacillota; class Clostridia; order Oscillospirales; family Acutalibacteraceae; genus UBA7067. The sequence goes on from NZ_WNJZ01000008.1 coordinate 48,606, forward strand.
GCAAACCATTTCAAGTTCTGCATGGGGATATTGAGGTTCGCGGACAGCGCTTCGGTCTGTGAGCGAAGCATATCCCGCCATCGCTCTCCTGTATTGAAGCCCAATCGTTCCGCATCTTCACGCCGAAGGGAGATGATCGCCGTCCACACATTACCTTCATGCAGATTCAGTTCCTCGGATACCTTCGAGAGATTGACACTTATTCCGTCATCGGTAAACAAGCCATGCGATCCAAATCGTTCCGCTCTTGGGCGGGTAGCAATGTAGTCGGCATAGGTTTTGGAGTTCATCATCTGTGAGGCGTTTTCTTCCATCGTTCGTGTAATGAATTCCGAAGCAGTGCCGACTGTTTTGCTTTGCAGATAGTCCTCATACTCCAAACTGTTTTTGCTGTCGGGAAAATCACGGAGTATTTTTGAGATGAGGTGCTTCTGATTTACCGTGGCAGGCTTCAGTTTGAAGGACTCATCGATCTTATCTACGCCTTCACGGGTAGCAATATATTTTGCATAGCCGCCGGGCGACAGCTTATCGCTCGGTTTCAGATATTTGAATTTGGTAACGAGCCGAGCCATTATTCGCCCTTCTGCCAGTCGAGCGCATCTTCAAACGAGAAGGAACCGTTGAGGCGTTTGACCTCTTTTACGCACTCTCCGCGCAGCCGTTCCAGTGATAACGGATCGATGTCATTGACTGCGGCAAATAGATTTTGCAGGATAGCGATCTCCACCGCCAGTTTGAACAGCAGTCGGCTCTGTTTGTTATCGCTCTCGGCTGCAATGCTTTTCATGTTGGAGAGGAACGCATTGGGCAGGTAGGATGTGTCTTCCTCCGCTGTGACATGACCAACATAATACCGGATGGCTCGGTCGATGAATTCCGATTGACTTTTGCTTTTGTCCTTCCGATAGTTGTTCTTTACAAGCTCCAATGTGCTTGGATATGCCCATAATAAAAACTTTTTCTTTCCTTTTGGAGCAGGCATAGCATCACCTCCTTCATATTCTGCAACCCTGCTTAAAACCTCCGTACATTCGGCGTTTATCCGTAGTGCAACCCATCCTTTTTCGTGGTATCGCTGTCAGCAACCCACCCTGTAAAATGCGAGTGTAAAACCCCACAAATGCTCTTGCGGTCGGCATTGCCGTCCGCTGTGAAAGAGAGGTGGGTGCATTAGCAACCCACCTCTCTTTCACCTGCTTGATTTTCGACCCTCGAAAATCGAGAGAAGCGCCCGCAAAACCGCTCGGTTTTTCCTTGTGTGAAACACGTCCGAAACGGGGCTTGAACGGCGGTCTGTGGGCGTTTTCCCAACCTCGGTGGGAAACTCGCCACACAGGGTGACACAGTGGCTCACAGGGGCGACATCCGCGCTCCGCTACATCTGCATCACCGGGGCTTCGTCCTCATCCTCGTCGAAGGCTTCGTCCTCGGTTTCCTCCGGCGGATCGATCTCTTTTCCGGCGAGGGCTTCTTCGAATATTTTTTCTCTGCTGTCAGTTCCTCGGTAGTTCGAACGGTGTGCCTTGAACGCTGCCACCGACAGATCCCGCAGGCGGTAAGACCACCATGCGTTGTCGCTGCTTTGGCAGGTGGTGACCGTTCCCGCATCAAGATCGTAATCCGCTGCCACCTTGATGCGGTGGTCGTTCGGCATTCGGTCGCACAGTTCTTCATACTCGTCTGCGCTGATATGCTCCACCTCACCGAAGGCATCGGCGAAGGCTTTAGGATTGGAACTCAGTTCACCTCGGTCGTACAGGCGGTAGCGGTACGCCGTGGACAGCAGAGAGTCGAACAGCTCGCTTGTAAAATATCTATCGCTGCCGTTCTCACGAACGTGGAAGACGCCGAAGCGACGTCGGGCTTCTCGCTCGGCATTCTCAGCCGCTTCAATCTGTTCCAGCTCCGCTTCGATAGCGAGTTGCTTTTCGGGAGGCACGAGCTGGTCATAGAGGAATGCGAAGTGTTCGTTCAGCTTATCCTCCAAGGTCAGACCGTCATCAGCGAGTTCTTCCTCTACGGCTCGGAGGTGCAGTTCGTTAAAATACAGAGTTACCTCAACGTGATTCATCCGTTCTGCACCTCCTGACCGCCAGCGCCCACAGCAGAGGAAGGAGAAGGCTTCGGCTTTTTCGGTCGCGCAGCCGGTGCGGTCTGTGTACTGCCGGAGCGCATCTCAATAAAATCACGAACACCGGCAGGCACGGTTTTGGTATACAGGGTGTCGAGAGATTTTTCCAGCTCAGTTTCCACCTGCATATTTTTCTGTGCAAGGTACATCTTCAGCGCCGACAGCTTCTCATCGTCAAAGGTAATGCTTACAGTTGTTTTCTTCATATCGGTTTCGCTCCTTTCTTCTGATCACATGATTTGCATGGGTTCTTCATCATGCGCCTGCTTTGGTGAATCAGAATTTACCCATCGGTCATAGTCGTTTTCAGAGCAATGCCCCGCCAGCATGAAAGAGAAGTCCCGAAGCCGTTCTGCGGGGCATCCGGTCAGTCCGATCTGAACACCGTAGGAGCCTGCATAGATAGAGGTCACCCTTGCAGAAAGCACATCCGACCATTCGCGCCTGCCGTCCTCCGTCAGCGTATCTTGATTCAGTTCCACCACGGTTGCCAGCTCATGATCCTCATCACTGTCGCAAAGGTGAACATCATATAGGTTGCAGCCCATGAGAGAAAAGAGGCTCATCACTCCCTTGATGCCGCCCTCCTGACAGTTCTCGCAGTATTCCATGTGGTAGGTCATTTCAATGCAGTCCTCAGTCATGATCAGCTCACCTATTTCTTCTCTCTGCTGTAATTCCTCCCGAAGCAATCTGCCCATTCCGTTGCGGCTCGTTATGGTGGTACTGTCGAAATGATAATACAGCTCGTCATAACTGATCGACCATTTGCCGTTCTCGGTATGATCCGTTCCTTCTCGAATACAGTAATCTGCAAGGCGGCGGATATGGTTTTCAAGCTGCTCCTTTGCGTCGGGAACAAAGGCGGGGATGCCTTCATAGGCTCTCTCCGATAGATCCACTATTACGCCGTCTTCATGATCCTCACTCACCGTTAACAGGAACAGGTGATTTTCTGCGAGGCTGCGTTTTCCGCTCGGATCGAGAGTCATACTTTTCAGCTTATCTCGGTAAGCCTCATATGCCTCGCCGCCCAATATTAAAACCTCTGTGATAAGGTATTCCTTTTTGTTTCCTGTTGTAATATGCATTCTTTTTCACTCCTAAGTCATGGTTTGTTCCATGCCCTCATTTTCTGTTTCATCTTCATGGACATACGGACAATAGTTATAAAAGAAATCGAGCGTCACCTTGTCCTGCCCCATACAGAAATCCGCAACGATATCCGAGCTGTCATAAAGATAGCGGCTGACCATATTCCGCAGATCAGCATCGGTTTGCAGATCCACTCCAAAGCGCTTTCCGATATTTCCATAGGAGACGATCCAACTGCCGGAGATGGTGCTTTCCGTTCCGCCTTCAATCAGCCAGTCGGCAATGGTCTGTGCATACTGCTCCCGGTCAAAGAATGGTGCAAGGGATTGAAAACCGACCTTCCGGATTTCCTCATCGGTCATGCCGATGGTTTCGGAAAGCGTATTGTACAGCTCCGCACCGTTTTCACTTTCACCCAGCCAGCACACCAGCCTGCCCACCAATTCTTCCGTCCGTTTCTGCTTTACTTCATTTTTGGATTCCAACAGTTCATAGTAGTTTTCATCCACATATTTTATAATCCCAGCGGTGAGCGCCGCATCCGATGTGTCGGGGATTTCATATCCTTCCGCAAGGCAGAAGTTGTCGAGCCGGTTGGCATACTGATCATCGCCTGCCGAGTAAATCTCGCAAAAAAATCCCTCGCAAATCTCATCCCGGCTTTCAGCGCTGTTATACCGTTCCACGCCGCTGTCGGGGCAGGAGGTGATTTCAAATCCGCGATGTCTCATCCTGTTGTTTCCTCCGTTTCTTCAATATAGGTGATATACGGTACCTTGAGCCAATGCGTCCAACGGTTGCCGGATAGCTGTGTTTTCACAACGCCGTATTGTGTTCCCATTGTCTCGATGACTTCACCACCTCCGATATAAATGCCAATGTGACCTTCATGCCAAACGGCAAGCCCAGGGATTTCGGGGATAGTATCAATCGTTCCTTTCTCCGAGGCATATTCATACATGGTGTCTGCGCCGATATCGGGCATTCCGTTTGTTCCGTATTCCACCTGATGGGTGTCGGGATTCAACCAGCCGTAGCCTTTGATCAGCCCAACGCAGTCTGCTGTTCTACTGCCCAGCCAGTTCGCTCTAATGAAATCCGCATAGCCGCCCACCTCGTCCGGGTACTGTTCCAGCTTGTAGTCGAACAGGGATTGGTCGAAAACCTCGCCGTAGGTTCCCCATACATAGCCCCATCCGGCTTTCTCCGCCTCAATTGCCCACTGCACAAGATCAAGGTTGTTTTTCGTAGTAGGATCGGTGTAGCCGGAGGTGTCGATATACACAGCACGAATGGAATTCATAACCTTTCCGAAATCCTCGGCAGTAAGTGTTGTTCCGAAAGCGGCATTGACGGCGGCGATGAGTTGCTCATCTGTCTGATCTTCTGCAAAGCAACCCACCAGCTTTGACACAAATCCATCCTCCGCGGCATAATCGGAAAGCGCAAGCACATACAGCACCTGCGCTTCCTTTACCCGCTGATCGTCAAAGCCTGCGGCGGCCATTTCATCCTCAATGGCGTACATGGTATCCTCTACGAACTGGAGCTTTGCCTTTTCCTCTGCGGATAGATTTTCCACTACCATCGTCTGCAGACGGTCGGTGTCGATATTGATATCTCCATTGAAAATGCTGACTACAGCCACAATGGGCATGATAATGATGATAATAATCCCCAGCACAATCCCGCCGATGGTTTTCAGCACTTTGGGATTTGTAAGGATGGCTACGGCAATTTTCTTTAGGGCGGCGGCAACTGTGGCGCTCATCGCCCGCCAGCCTTCCCGAAGATGGCGGATTTATAGTCGGGAGCGATAACCTGAAGCAGATACCGTTCGTTTCCGCATCGATACAGGCAGGTACCTCTTTCGGGATATTTTATCAGCTCATATTCGCTTGGTTCGAGCTGCAGGGTATCGATAAAGGCTTTGGCATCGATGGAGCCGGGGTTGAACAGGAACTGATGGGTAGGGATGGCAAACAGAGGCTTTGTCAGCTCGCAGACCTCCGGCATGAGGAAATCGTTGATGTTCTGACTGGCGATCAGGATAGCCGAGTCCTTTTTGCGCACACGCTTCATGGCATTTCGGATATACTCAATGGCCGTCTTGTTGGTGAGGTACAGATACAGCTCATCGATGGCGGCCGCCGTGTTTCCTTTGCCGAGGAGCTGGTTGCTCATGTGGGAAAGGAGATTGAACAGCATGGCGTCCTTGAGCCTGCGGTTGGTATCCATGAGTCCCTTCACGCCGAAGCACAGGAAGGCGTCATCGGTGATGTTGCTGTGGCCGTTAAAGTATTTACTTTCCGATCCCACGCACATGGAGTGGATGCCGAGGCATACCTCCTGTAGTGTTTCCTCAGTGTAGAGGTACTTTCTTCCTCTGTCGTAGGTCATGAATTCTTCCTCGCAGAGCTTGTACAGATCCTCCATGATGGGATAGTCGGTGGGCCTCAGCTTGCTGTAATCGGTAGAGTCAGTGATACCGAATCGGGCGTACAGTTTGGCGAGCAGAATTTCAATTGTATCAATCTGCACATCGGTAAAATCCTTATAGGCTCTGAAAAAGTCCTTGAGATAGGCGATGTGCTGGCTGAGACGAGTCACCTTGCGAAATGCAGCAGGGGTGTTCGGATCGCTGTCGCTGTCACCTCCATCACTCCATGCTTTTGGTTCTAACGGATTGACGATATACTCGCCGGACATAAAATCGATATAACAGCCGCCGAGGGCTTCGGTCAAATCCTCATATTCCGCCTCCGCATCCAGCACAATCACCGATTTGCCGGATTCCCTGAGATTGGTCAGGACGAGCTTTAGAAGATAACTCTTGCCCTGACCGGAGTTTCCGAGGATGAGGATATTGCTGGTGGTCTTGTCCTCCGCGCGGCGGTCAAAGTCTACAAGGATATTTGTGCCGTACTTATCTCTGCCGATATATAAGCCTTGCGGATCGGTCTTGCCGCTGAAATTGAAGGGATACAGATTTGCCACCGAGCTGGCGGGCAGGACTCGCTCATATTGCGCCCCGAACTGATTGGCGCCTACGGGCAGAACAGATAAAAATCCTTCTTTCTGCCGGAGCGTCAGCCTGTCCACCGAAATCTTGGATCGGGTAAGCTCCATTGCGATCTCGCTTTGCAGCTCCTTTAACGCATCCATATTGCGGGCTTTTAATTCGATAAACACCGAACAATGCAGAAGCGGCTCTTTATTCTTTCTGAGATTGGCAAGCAGTTCGATCACATCCTGCAGATTGCCCTCCGCTTCAATGGTTTCGTTCACATCGTTGCCGCCGGACATGAGCTTGTTCTTGCGGGTAGCGTTCTGAATAATTTTCCGCTGCTCCATGCTTTCCACCAGCCTGTGATAAATGCGCAAGGTCACGCCGCTGCGGTCTGCAAGCTGGGAGAGAATCGCCTGTTCCTCTGTAGAGGGGGGATATTCCCGAATTACCCACACGCAGCGGTAGCTGTCACCGAGAATATAATGGTCGGACATAAATTTGACGGTGCCGGGGAGAATGCAGTCAAAGAAATCCTTTGTACGGATGACTTCCATTTCCGCGGGAGTGAGTACCTTTGGTTTTCGTTTGAACATTGAATTACCTCCTGACTGTCGCTTCGCAGACAGAAGGGTGCAAAAAATCAGCCGTCCTGCTGTCTGCAAAACGACTGATCTATTGAATATTGCTTATTGAATTTCTGTGGCGATAATGAGCAGCCTGCCGTTTCCGCCGCCGTAACAGGTGGAGAGGACAAGGCACCGCTTTCCCTCAAACAGTTCACCGCTGATATTCTCATACCACTTATCTGAGGTATCGGTGATTTTTACTTCGGATACCGTATAGCAAAGCAGCCCGTCTGCAGTCTGAAATTCGATAATCGGATGATCGGCACAGAACGCCGGATCGGTATAGCTTTTCAGTTCTCCGAACATTGTCCCGTTTTTCATGTTATGGCCGTAGATGAGCAGATTCCCGCTGTCAGGGCTGCACCGGTAGTCCAAAAACGGGACGCCGCTTTGACTGTATTCGCCGTAGAAATTCATGCGCAGGTATTTCTGCGGATTTCTCGGCGTATGCATCACGGGATAGTTCACCGCCGTATCAGGGATACACAGCCAGCCGATGCACTCGCTGTTCTGCTCAAACAGCGGCGACAGATCCCGCAGGGGTTTCTCCGGTTCTGTGGCTTCGCTCGGCTCCGCGGTTTCCGCAGGCGGCGGCTCCGATGTGATGGGCGGATTTGTCACCGGCATTTCTACCAACTCCGCAAGGGCATCGAAGTCCTCTTTTTCTTTCTGCTGTGAGGACAGTTCCCGGTAAATCATCACCCCGGAGGTGAGAAGAAGCGCCGACAGCAGAACAGAGATAATCGCTATGCTAATCTTCCGTTTCCTCGTCATCGTCTACCTCGTAGAACTGTTCGCCATCCGCATCGGGCATCTGATCCCCGTTCATGCTCGCCTCGAAACAGATGGCAAGGAAGCGCTTGATCTCCGCTTTCTTCATCCGCTGTACTTCGAAGCCCTGTTCGGAGATGACCTTTTCGGTGCGGTTGGCAGTCTGAAAAATCTGCTCCTGCTTCATGCCCTTGCAGCGCATGATGAATAAAAACTGCCTTGCGGTTGCCATTTCCGCCTGCACATGATCGAGCATTTCCACATCCTTTTTCAAGACCTTCCGCACCTTCGGATTCTGTTCCTCCGAGAGCCGCATCTGCAGATAGCTTTTGTTATCGTCAAAGCACTCACAGGAGTCGGTACAGGTAATTTCCACATTGGGGATAGCAGACAGCACCATCATCAGGTGACGGATTTTGATTTCAATATTGGTATGGGACAGCACCGAGATGTTGGTCGGGGAAACAAGGTAAAAGAGCAGTTCACCCTTTGCCGTTTCCAGACCGTATTTGGTAAATGTTTTGATCCCGATTAGCTCCTGTGTGGAGCGTCCTTTTTTCTTTCTCTGCCGGGTTTCTTTTGCTTTTGCCACAGGCTCACCTCCATTCAAAGTATTGCTGGGTTGATATAAAGTACCGCACGGCGTATCGGATGAAATCGAGGACGGTGGTATCGTCCATGCGGATCGTCAGAAATCCGAAGCATAGGGTTACCGCAGCCGGAATGAAAAATCCAAGCTGCACCAGCGCCACCACCGATAACAGTGCGGCGATACATAAAATCGTAAAATCCCGCAGTCCCCACAGCCACAGATTGGCTGTGGCCTTCAGGTTCTGCGGATAGAGATAGGTTGTCATTGAATTCCTCCCATCGTCATGTCACTGTCTAAAAGCTCATTATGAAGATCATCCGTATCATAGAAATTTTCACAGAATTCTTTCGGTGTCTGATGGTATTCCTTCATCATTTGCGCTGCAATCATATCCTTAATGAGCTGCGCCTCGCCTGCAGTCGGCTCATAGTCGAAAAATTCGCTTCCGTTATCTCTGCTGATCTCGCATTCCAACCGGAGCGTATCCACAAAGGGATTATATTTGCCATAGAGATTCAGCCATGTGCCGTCTTCATCATTGATATGGATACCGAATTTTTTATCCACATCGAACCAAGTCTCGATATACACCGTAATTTCCTGCCCGATATCGCAGTCTACCTCCATATCCCGGTCGATAGCGATATCCGAGCGTTCCAATTCGTTGTTTTCTTTCATACAATACCTCCGCTTATTTTGCCGCCCGTGCCACACTGCGCGTCAGGTTGACCGCTGTGGTGGTGGCGTGGACTACGCTCATCATGTTGACTCGGACGGAGCTGTCGAGACCGAACTGCTGGGCAATCCTCGGCACCTCATTGGCTGCAAGCATGATGCCAAGCCCCAACAGCATATTACCGGGGAAGGTTAAAAGCCCCAAGAACAGCAGGGTTGTCTGCATAAACGCTGTTAGGCAGATGGCCGCCACCTGCTTCATCCATTGATTAAATCCGTCCTGATAGCCTCTCGGCACCGAGAACATATACAGTGCGCCCACCGACATTTGAATTAACAGAATGCCGCCGCGCTTGATATTCGCAAAAAATATCTTGATAACGCAGTAGGCAAAGGCAATCATGGCAAGAATGTTGAACAGGTTAATACTGATGTTATTTGCTACGGAGAAGCTGCCCTGCAGTACGGATGTGCTTTCACCGGCAAGATCAATGGTTCTGCCGCCCGCAAAGATTGCGGACAGGTCATGGGAAAAGGTATTTTGCAGGCTGATACAGAATTTATATAGCTCTACCGGCACGATGCCGATGAGGGAACAGGCGAAGAAGCCCTTCAGGACATTGATCGCCGTGGTCTTGATCGTTGCCCTGCCGTTTTGGTACTCAATAGCCGTATCAAATACAGCGACTACCGTGCCTGCCACAAAGAGCGCCCAGCCGAACAGGGTGAACAGCTTAATGGTGGCCTGCACCCAATCAAGTCCGAAGATATCTGCGCCCATGTTGCCCATCATGGTGAAAAAATCCGCAACAGCACCGTATATGGTTTCATAAAACCACTGGAGCATCGTGTTCCAGATGGCATTGGAAATCTGCTGCCCAAGTGTATCGAAGACACCGCCGATGGCGTCGCCAATTCCCGAAAAAATATCTCCTAACCAATCAAAGATAAGTCATCACCTCCCGTTGTATTCAAACGCAAAGCAGGCGGCTTTCGCCGCCCGTTCTGCGTATCGTTGTTCAATGCTGAATATCCAGTTTTTCTGCGCCGAAAATGATCTCCATAACCATCCGTCCGCCCAATCGGAATCCCATGATGAATCCGTCTGCGTTCTCACAGGATGTCAATTCGTTATAAGCGTCTGCGTATTCTTTGAACAGGGCTTTGCCCTCGTCACCAAGCATAGCTTCTACTTTCGGCTCCAATTCGTCAAGCCTGCTTTCAATTTGCTTTTTCTCCTGCTGGCAGTCTTCTCCGTCCACTTTCAGATCAAAATGCCCAAAGTATAGTGCTTCCAGTAAACTGCGCATTTCATCACCTCCTTGTCAAGCGCAACACTATACTGCGAAAGGCTGCACAAGTCCAGCGATTTTTCAGAAAATCACATTTTTTACAGGATCGACCATATATACAGCGGAGCCGTCAAGGTGAAGATCAGGCAGGCAAACAGAATTGCCGGAGCCGTGAATTCAAACTGCCCATGCTTTCGGTAGTCAAAATACGCTGTCCCCAGCTTTACGAAAAAGAGGATAGCAAGGATCATGTCAATGACGGGAAACACCACATTATTGACTACCGTCTTAATCTGTGCCTGCGCTGTATTCCATGTGTTTTCAATGGCGCCCGCCACATCGCCTGCGGCAAAGGCAGGTACGGCGGAAGCCGAAATCATAACCGCCATCATCATAACGCAGAGCAGGATTCTCATTGTTTTCTTTTTCATAAGCAATTTCCTCCAATCATTTTTTGAATTTCACTTTCCCGAATCTTTCGGGTTTTCACATTGAGGTTCTTACAGAATTGAAGCTCGGCGGCCATGCCCTCGGTTACCTCATCGCCAAACTGCCACAGCTCATCGCAGAACCACAGCAGGGAAAGTCCTGCCGCCATCCCGATTTCACGCTCCTTCGGCTTGCTGTCATCGAGGCACAGCGCATAGAAATGCGGCACGACCGGAGCCGTGCCGCACAGTAGCGCATATTTGGCGTATCTCTTTACCCGTTCAAGATTCTCATGGATATTGCCGCCGAGAGGAGCGCAGATATACACCTTTTTCATCATTCGTCATCGTCATCCTTTTTGCGCTTGATTGCCATAATCCCGACAGAGACAAGCCCGCCCAGGGCAACGGCTCCCAAGCCGATCCAGAAACCGAGATTGCTGTTATCTCCGGTCTGCGGAACATCGGGAGTCGGCGGAATAAGCTTCACGGTCTGACTGTCATCCTCAATATCCGCATGGACAGCGATCTCCACGCTGTCACGGGAAACGGATTCAAACACAACAACTTCCGCCTGCTTGGTGATGCCGCCGGCGTCGAAGGTAAAGGTCATCTTTACCTCTCCGTCTGCCGTTTCAGGCTTAAAGGTATAGGTGCTGCGGATTTGCTCACCATTCACTGTAAACGGCTTTCCCGTAGCCTTATCCATCAGAATGCCGCTGATCGTGTACTCCTTGCCGGGGGTGAGATTCTTATAGGAAACAATATCATCAATGGTAATCGTGCCTTTGGCGGTAACTTCCTTTTTGCCATCCACAGAGGCTTTGGTTCCGATCTCCGGTGCCTTGACCTTTACCGTCTGTCCTTCATCCTCAATATCCGCATGGACGGCAAGCTCTTTCCCGTCCTTGTACAGGCTCTCAAACACCACGATATCGGTATCCGCCTTGATAAACTTGGAATCGAAAATGAATTCGACGGTCGTTTCTCCTGCGGGAGCTTCGGGTGTAAACACAGTTTCTACATGGATTTCCTCACCGTCAATCACAAGAGGCTTGCCGGTGGATTTATCCATGAGAACACCCTTCAGCACATATTCTTTGCCGGGGATAAGGTGCTTGTAGGAGACGGTATCGGTAAGGGTGAATACCTCGGTGGCGCAGATTTCCTTTTCTCCGTCCACAGTTGCCGTTGTCCCGATTTCCGGGATACGGTCGTTGACTACGGTGATTTCAATGATTTCTTCCTCTGCCGTAACCGTAATAGGATAGAGTTCCTCATTGGGGAGGAAGCCCTCGGCAGGCTTCAGTTCCTTAACCAGCCAATTCCCATAGGGTACATTTTCAAAGGTGAAGATACCGTCCTCACCGGACTCGGCGGTCAGGATTGCGTTTTCCTCCGTGTATTCAGTTTCATCGGGACGGAACAAACCGAACAGAGCGCCCACGATGGAATTCTCCGTTTCACGGTCGATCTTCAAGCCCTTAACCGTGCCGTAGATGATGTCGTTTTCAATCGGATCGCCATCATTTGCAGAGAGATTGACAGTTCCCACATCCTGTCCGGCATACGCAAACTCCACAGGATATTTTTCATCCGAGAGAATATAGTGGCTGTCCACAGCGATTTCCTTGGCATACAGCTTTGTGCCCACAGGAATATCCGATGCAAAGGTAACCTTGCCGTTTTCATCGCAGGATACGATTTCCATGAGCCCGTCTGCCGGGATTACGCTGCCGTCTGCGGCGGTGAGATTCTCGGCTGCGAACAGGCCGAACTGCACCGAGAGGATTTCGTTATTAGTTCCGATGCCGAAGGTTTCGTCTTTCTCCATGATCTTGGAGAGATCGATCTGCACACGCTGGCGCTCGTTGTAGAAGGAGGCAGCGGTTTCGGTGATCTCGATTTCCTGTCCGGCGTAGGTGAGCTGCACCGATTTTGTCTCAGGATTCAGCACCATCCCATACGGCGCTTTGATTTCTTTGATTTCATAGCTTCCAAGATACAGCGGCTCTGTGGTAGCTGCCCCTGTACTGTCCGTTTCTATTGTGGCTGTGACTTCACCCTTGCTGTATCGCAGCGTACCGTCCGGCGTGATGATATCCTCTGCGGCGGTGATTTCATAGACAGCCCCGGCAAGCCCTGCCGAAGCATAAACCGGCTGGTACAGACCGTCCGCTTCTGTAACGGAAGAGAATACTTCGCCGGATTTGGATACCGTGATTGTGCCTTTTTGCGGCATATTCGGGCGTTCAACCTTAACGATTGTTACAGCGTTTTCCTCAGTAGACGCATCTTCTGTGATATCGAAATACACAGGATCGCTGTTCAGCACATAACCGTAAGGTGCGGACACTTCCACCAGCGAATAGCCCGTGCCATAATCCAGCACTTCCGGCGTGATGAGCGTACCATCCGCTGTGGTATAGAAGGTATCGATGGTAGTGATTTCCGGGTAAGTGAAGGTCATCTCCACCTTATTGCCGCTGGGATCATAAATCTGAAAACCGGCGCCCGCATAAGGAATGTTCTTTCCGGTTTCCGCATCTGTTTTAATCACCTTAACATACGCCTTGAAAGGGGCGTTGTTGATGAGGAAGCGATAGGTTTCGCCATCCTTGCTTACGAACACATCAAAGGCGTCCATCAATTCCTTGCCGTCCCAGCCTTTTGTCTGTCTGACGGTATAAATGCCGTAGGGCAGGAGCTTGGTTTCCGCAAAGCCGTTTTCATCGCACACGAGATAGTCGCGCTCAGATTCCTTTGCGTTTTCATAGCTACCGGAGGCTTTGAGGAACACCTCAAATTCCGCGCCTGCTTCGGGTGTTTCAATCTGCGTTTCGCCATCGTCGCAATGCTTAATGACAGCGATTTTGCCGGTCATGACGGTTTCCAGTGCGTCAAGGGCAGCGCTGTTGTATTCCACCTCGTATAGCTTTGGCTCCACGCCGATATGCTGGGTATCGCCGTTTAGCAGATAGCCCTCGGACGGATTCAGTTCCCGCAGGCTCCAATCCGAATCGCAGATATAATACTTGGTGGTAAACTGCCCATTCTCGTCGGTTGTATAGGAGTCGATGAGCTGATTGCCCTTAAAAATACCGTATTCCGCACCGGCGAGGCTTGCATCGCCCTGTGTGGTTCCTGCTTCGGAATCGCTCTTGGTGACGGTGAGCTGCCATTTCTTGAGAATGTTATCAAAGGATTTCTCCGTTACCTTATTCCATTCGATGGCTGCCGTCTGCTTGTCCGGCACCACATAGCGAATGGCGGTATCCATTTCTTCCAGCACATAAGCGGAACCGATGAGGACATCCCGGAAATACGCCTTGCCTGTACTGTCGGTCACGGCGTATTCGTCTACCGCAAGCCCGCTGTAAGAGGTGCCGGAAAGGTGGAATCTCACGCCATCGTTCAGACCGTCCTCAGAGGTTTTGGTTACGGTGAGATCGCCGCGCTTCAAAACATTGTTAAAGGTGACGGTAGCCGTCTGTCCGCTGACCACAGTGACGCGGCGGGTTTCCTGCGGCTCATATCTGTCCTCAGTAAGCTCTGTTACGGTATAAATACCGGGCATGAGGTTATCGATCTGAATCTGACCGCCGTTTTTCGTCTGAACGGTCTTATCGATGCCATTGCCCTGCACATGGAAATTGATCCCGTCCACCTTGCCGTCCTCGGAGGTTTTTACGATTTTGGCGGAGCCGTAGGATACCTTCACATTCAGGAATCCCTTCACGGGATCGCTGACGGACTCGGCATAAGTGATCAAATCCTGCAAGGTAGAATGACCGGGCAGATAGTGACCGTCTGTCCAGGTGATGATCCCGCGCCGCTGGGAGTTTTTCTTTTCTGCTGTAATGCTCACAGCAGAGGCAGGCGCAGTTTTGGCTGTGATTGTGAGCTTGTTGCCGCTGACCGAAAAGCTCAAGCCGCTGCCGCTGAAGCTGTAATTGCCAAGAACATTGTTGGTATCCGTCAGCGTTGCCGTATACTCGCTGCCGTTCCACGCAAGCTCGATATTCTGCGCCCTGCCAGCGGTCTTGCTCATGAAGCTGGGCAGCTTGGAATGCTTTTGAACGCTGCTTTCAATGCTGTTGTAGTAGCTGAAAATCTTAGCGCGCAGCGGATGAGCATCGCTGATCTGATCTGCCACGGCGTCGTAGCTGCCGGTATCTACATGATTAAAATCCGAATCGCGCTCTCCCACAACGGTTTCCCAAACAAGCAGCTGGGTTGCCACCGCATAGGCCAGCTTGTCGCCGCCCTCATTCTGACTTCTCCACGAAGTGGAGATGCTGCCGGTATATCCGTACTGCATGATTCTGCCGACGAAGGCTTTGATTTCATAGGGCGCGATGGTTTTGTTATAGTCGGAGGGATAGTTCTCCCAAAAATCCTCGCCCCATTTTGTCAGCACATCGCCGTTGTCCAGGGGTACGCCGGGTTCGATGCAATAGCAGATTTTAGCCTCATACGATCCAATCGCATGGATGGTGGTATAGATAGTACTGCCGGAAGACCAGCCGTTCATATATTGGAGATTCCCATGTCCCCATGTGCCGCTGTAATCGAGATTGGCGTCCCCGTCACGGGGATAGGAGATGAGGACAGCCTCATCCGTTTCCGATGCTGCGAAAGCAGTGGTTGTGCCGATCCCCATAAAGGTGGAAAAGCACAGAAGCACCGCTATGAGCATGGAGAGACTTCGTTTGATTTTTGTTTTCATATTGTAAAGGCTCCTTTCAGACAAACAAAAAGCACACCGTTTTTCACGATGTGCCTTGTCTGCGTATTTGGTTTTGATTTATGCGTAGCCGATATAGATGTCCCACGAGGTGTCTGTTCTCGGCTCCGCCCATATCCACACAGCCGTGATATCCTCATCGCGGCTGTACTTATCCAGCATCCCGCACAGATCCCGTTCCAGATACTTGCTGTTTGCACTGGCGATGATGGGATTGTCCCAGCAGGAGACTGCCTCGCTGTCCAGCTCCAGCCCGATGCTCTGTGCATAGCTTTTTGCGTAGGACACCCAATAGCTTACATCGAACTCCGGCTGGACAGGCTGGGTGGGTTCCGGTTCCGTAGGAATCGGCTCCGGCTCGGTGGGGACAGGCTCCGGTTTCTGCGGCGCAGATTCCGTTGGCTTACTCGGTTCAGCAGGAGCTGGCTCCGGTTCGGGCGGTGCCGGCGGCTGCGTTTGTGCAGCAGGCGGTTCCTGCGGCTGTTGCGCCTCGGTGGGTTCAGCAGGCTTTTGCGGTTCCGTCTGTACGGGTGGCTTGGTCTGCTCCGGAGCAGGTTCTGACTCCGATTTTTCTTTTTCTGCCGGCTGCTGTGGTTCGGATACAGAGGATTCTGCGGGTGGTTCCGATTCTTTCGGTGCAGTTGGTTCGGCAGAGATGACATCGCTCGTATCAGTGCCCGATATATCATCTGCCGTGACCGTACTGTCGGAAACGGATTCTGCCGGTGGCTTTGGCTGGTTTCCACATCCGGCAAGTCCCGATATAAGGAGTCCGCATAAAATTGCGGCTATCAGTTGTTTTTTCATGGGAGATCACCTTCCTTCACCACAAGCATACCAAAAGAATTTCAAAAGTCCAGCGTTTTTCTGAACTTTTCAAAGAAAAGTCACATAGTCGGTACTGCTCCTTGTTCCTCGCTCTCAGATTCTCCTGCCGCCTCGTCCTGCTGTTCGGCAAGCGCCTGTTCATAGGCGTTCATGACCTTTTCGTTCAGCTCATTCCTTGCCTCGGCAGTCACGGCATGAAAAATATCGCTGTATTTCGTATTGCCGCTTCCGTCCTTATGACTGCTTTGCGGCATAGCGACAAACATCCCTTTCTGCGAATCCACCACACGGATGCCGTGAATGGCAAAGGCGCCGCCGATATTGGCGCTGGCAAACGCCTTGATATTGCTGCCCTCGTAATCATTCAGCCTGTCGATCCGCACCTGAATGGACGGATTCTTTTGCTTTTGCCCCTTACCCGGAGCTGCCTGTTTCTTTGCTGCCATTTTATATTACCTCCGTTTTTACATCATCATGCCGGGGTCTTCAGATTCCTCCGGCGGCTGAAGCTCGTTCAGCTTTTCTCTCGCCCAATCGGGCAGATATTCATCCTTCAGGATTCCGGCGAAGTCCTCACGGTAAAAGTGGGTATCCTCACCGTCCTTCAGAAACTTGCCGAACACCTTGCGGCCTCGGCTGTTCGGTCTGCAGCCGAATCCGCCGTCTGCAAGGAACAACTGATCCTCCGGCGTTTTGTATCGGTCTTTGAGTACATCGCCTCGCAGCACCAGCACCTTGCCTTCATAATCGAGCTGCCCGTCCTTTTCCGATTCACAGTGGGAAGCGTCAAACAAACCAAGCGCCCGCCATGCTCTGCGGACTTGATTTGTAAAAATGTCCGTCAGTCCCGGATGCGCCTCCACGCAAAAGTGCCAGCGGACATCGTCTTTGGGGATATAAAAGCCCTTTGCCCAAGCCTTGTTTTCCTGACTGAACCGGCCGTCATCTCTTTTCTCCTGAATGGTATTGGCAAGCACCCAATTTACACGGTCAAAGCCGTATCGGTCGATAATCAGTTTGGTGCAGTCATCCAATCTGTTGTCATGATAGTTTTCGTTAATGGCGCGTTCAATCGCTCTTGCGCAGTCGCAGTTTTCCCTGTAGCTTTCCTGCCAGAGATCACGCTCATTGCTGCGGACAGCGTAATCCAGCGACCACATATACAGCGGTTTATGCTCAGACACTCTGCGTACCTCCTTGCTTCTCTGCCCACTTGATCGACAGATGGACGAGTGCGGCTCTCTGCTGTTCCTCTGAGAGTCCGTTCAAAAAATCAAAGAGCGTTACCTCGTCGTTCTGCGCGGCGGGCTGCGCTCCTTTGCAGTTATCGCAGATTTTCTCACGCTTGACAACCACGGTTCTGCCATCACCCGATTCGGCAAAGGACAGCACATCGTTATACGAAAATCCCACACGCTGCCGGATTTCATAGGGAATCGTAATCCTTCCTCGTTTTCCGAGAATTCTGAACATCTTATTCACAGCCGAACACCTCCGCTTCATCACAGTCAGCAAAGCAAGGGCAGTTCCCACAGTCTCCGTCACAGTCGATTTCGCTCATGGGGCAGCTCTCGCAGTCACCGTCACAGATAAAATCTGCCATATCCGCTACATTCTCAATGATAATCCTGCCATCTCCGGCGCTTGTCTGAATGACTCCGTCAAGGTCAATGCCGGAGGCAATCAGATCGTCCAGCGGGACAGGCAGCAGCACAAAGTCGCTTATCTCTTTATTTTGCATGATATAATACACTCCTTTAAGATTTTTTCGTAATCCTGACTTTCACCAAAGCCGTAACCGTCAAACAGTGTAAGCTGCTTTGGCTTTGCGCGTTCCCGTTCGTACAGATCGTAATTCCCGATGAGCAGCTCCTTGAATTCCTTTCCGGCTTCATACCGCTGTGCCATTGAATGAGTGCGAGAGAAATCGAAGATAGAAAAGCCTTCATAAAGCTCCCGTATTTCGGCGCAGTCGTTATAGGAAAGCAGGAACCTGCCGTTTATGGTTTTCAGCGTATCCCGCAGCCGCACATGATCCTCCCATCCGAAGCCTACCTCATACATATCCTCGGTGGAAAAATACGGCGGATCGGCATAGAAGAAGGCGTCGGGACGGTCATAGTGCCGGATCAGCGTTTCGAAATCCTGATTTTCAATCACTACATTTGCCAGCCTGTTCTGCAGCTGTCCGATCAGTCCGAACAGCTTGCGGATATCAAAGGGCTGGGATGCGTAGGATTTCCCACTGCTGGAATAGCTGTTTCGCAGCAGCTTCAAAAACATAGCGGCCCGGCGGACATCGTAATCCTCGGTAATCCGCAGCCGCAGCTCCTTGAGTTCCTTTGCTTCGGGAGGGGGAAACAGGATTTCTGTCAGCCTTAGTTCCTCTGAGAGATATCTGTCGTCAAACTGCTCGTTTTCAAAGAATTTGCGTATGGCGATGAAATCCTCACGGGAATTGAGATTACAAAAACCAAGCTCACGGATCACCGCCATTGTCCGTGCCTTCATGCATTGGAACAGGTTGGCGAGATTGCGGTCAAAGTCGTTGTACACCTCAAAGGTACAGGGACAGGGATTTCCCAGCAGTACACTGCCGGAACCGCCGAACACATCGATAAACCGACCGTATTTCAGCGGAAACAGTGCGTAGAGAATCGGAAGGATGGACGATTTGTTGCCCACCCTCGACACAGGCGTTTTTATGATCATCACCCTCTTTCATAGGGCGGACAACCGTTTCAAAGCAATAAAAAAAGCGGTATCAATCATTTGCTCTGAAACGATTGATACCGCCGTGCCTGTTATTTCTGATTCAGTTTTTCCTTGAGCCTTCGGATTTCCTGCTCATAATAGCTGATGCGGTTGATCTGCATACAGCAGAGTATACTGATGCCGATGCAGCCGCCAATCAGGATTCCCGTAAACAGCCATGCAAGCTCGCTCATTCTACATCACCATCCCTTCATCCTCATCTTCACTTGGCAGGTATGCCGTCTGAAAGGCATCCTCGCCAAGCTCCCTCAGCAGCTTGTTAAAGTCATCGGTGTCATAACAGCTCCGGAATCCAAAATCGGCGCAGTACTGTTCATACTTCGAGACATCCTGACCATCCATAATCATGCTTTCATTGAGCTGTAACCAGGCCTTTCCTTTTTCCCAGCATACGCAGAGAGAGGTGGGAAAACCGCCTGTCTGATCGCACTGGAAATCCGGCGAGGTGTAGATATCTTCGGAATCCCTTGTGATTGCTTTGAGCTTTGCCTGAAAATCATTCAGCGTCATAATCCCATCTCCATATCTTCATCATAGCTTTGACCGTCATCCACAGAGGTGATATTCACATATTCTCCTATAATGCTGAGTGCTTCGGAGTAGCTGCCCGCCGTTTCTGTAATGCGGCTGCACATCTCAGTTGCCTGTTCGGACATCCCGTTTTGCTGCAGTGTCCTCGATGCAATCCCCATGAGATTGAAGATATTCCCGTCCTGCCCGATGAGAGGACAGTCGGGCTTCTGCGCCTCCTGCACGCTGTCAATAAAGCCTCCAAGCTTATAGGGAACATAGTCTGAAAGCCATGTTCCGCCAAAGTCCTGATGTGTCTGCAGCCGCCACATGGCGAGCCTGCCAACATCCAGTTTGACATCTTCAGAAAAGGGGAACATGAGGCAGGTCAGTCCGTCATGTTCAAAGGCGGAGCAGTTTTCAGCTTTGAATTTTGTTCCTTCGAGCAAAATACCGGATTCCGTGAACAGATCATTGATACCGTCTACCCATTCGTCAAGGTTTCCGCCGCAGCCCTGTAGGATGAGCGCTTCGCTGTCCTTCATCTGTCTAAGATCATCTGCAGGTATCCCTTTGATGCTCATAGCTGCATCCCTCCTGTCTGCTGTTCGGATTCTTCCTCCTGATTCTCCTGTAAAAAATCAGTATTCATGAATTCCTCCGGCGTCAGTTCGTAGCCGAGAAAGTTGGGAGAGGAATCATCATCGAACACAAAATACTCATCACCGCCGAAATCAAATGGCGATTTTACAAGGATTGTACCGCCGTGGTTCACAGAGACAGATTCTTCGATGGAGGCAAAGCCGATGTTTTCGCCCTCCCGCAGGTCGTATTTATATAACCCTTCCGGCAGCTCCTGTTCAGTAACTCTGCCGTTCGTGAACAGGGCGGTCTGCCCAAGCACCTCCACAACCTCCAACTTTTCATCGGTGAATGCCTGCGTTTTCAGTTCCTTCACCTCCGGCTCGTCATACGGTACCGGCTCATACAGAGAACATCCGCAGGCGGAAATCACGCCGTATTCGGTCATGGATGCGCCAAGCCTTTGAAGCAGCCGTTCTCCCTCGTTTCGGGTGAGTAGTGTGTCCAGCCATTTTCTGTCAAGCCGGATATCCATATGCCGGCTCAGATAAGCCTTAAAAAATTCTCCCTCATCTTCGGTATCATAAGACAACTCATAACGGTCAAGCTGTTCCGCCGCATTCAATGCAGACTGAACATCTTTCGGAGGATTTGCCGTAAGCACCGCCTTGAACTTTACCTGATCCGACGGGGACATTTCCGCCATGCATTTTGCCAGCGCATTCAGCGTATCAAAATCCGCCATATCACCGAATATTTCAGAGGTAATCTGCGGAACGGAGGATTCAAAGCCGAAATAAACACAATCCTCGATACAGCCCTCATTATGAGCTTTGGCAATCGCATTTGCTTCTGCCTTATCAATGGGAAGACTGATCCATTCTGCACTGCCTGCGGTTTCGTCAGCCTCGCTTATCGGTGCCTTAGCCACTTTTAAGCGGAATGCAAACCACTCTGACGGCTCTTCGTGTGGGAGCGTTATTCCATCGTACACCTTTGGCATTTCATAATCCCCGGCAACCACATAGAAACCGTTCACATATACGCCGCCTTCAATTTCTCTTTGCAGCTTTCCGATCTGCTTTCGATTCAGCAGATACAGCGCATTTTCGGGAATGCTTGCCACATCTTCATTTATTTCTTCTTCGATGACAAACTGACCGAGCTGCTCATCGTTTCCCACATTGGATGCGATCATGACGGTATCGAGTCCATAGGTCATATTGATTAAATCCTTCATGCTGATCAGCTCACCTGCGGGATCGGCGGGAATTACACGCCCGGAAACTGCCTGCAGCACGAGCTGTTCTTCATCGGTTAAAGAAGCCAGCCGCTTCGCAAAGAAATTCAGCTCATCCAGTGTCGGTGAATCCAATCGGACATTTTCAAGTTCGGGTAAATCTTCACATTCCAAAATGCTGATCCACACACTGTCTTCTCTGCCTATGGCGCGGAGCTGCTGCATGGCGTCCCGAATCTCATAATCCTCAGCGGGGAGCTGAAGCTCCGTGTAATAATATCCGTTTGAGGCTGGTTTTTCTGCTGAGAGGTCAAGCCTCATAATTTTTCTTGTATAACTCATCTGATCCTCCTACATGGACATGGTCATGGTTTCTTCGGGTTCTTCCGTTTTCAGCCGGACGAGATTTTGGTCAAACAGATCCGTCTGCATATCCGTGATCTCCTGATTGAGCAGTTCATAAGAGGCATGTATAACGCCGTTAATGGTTATGAACTGCCTGCTGCCGTCAAGCAATTCTTTGCTGTCCTCCGGCGTGAGGCGGACATTGCCGTCCGGCGTCATAATATCAAAGATTGCCGAAGGCTTCTGCATTAGTTGTCCTTTTACTGTCCGCATCAGCGCTTCCTGTTCCGCTTCCCATGCTTCCGCATTTTTGATGCCTGCCGAAACAATCGGAATAAAGCCCTCCGTATCCTCGCAGATATCCTTAAACCTGCTGCCAAAGTCTTCGAGCAGCGTCAAGTCATTTGCATAGCAGAAGAAGCCGCCCATTTCACAATCAAAGAGTATTTTGGAGATATTGGGATCGTCTTTGAATGCTTCACGGAACGCCGCCTCCCACTCGTAGCCGCTGCCGTGGGTTTTCAGTCCGTTTTTGCTGTATGCAGGTTCACCGATCTCCGCCGCATAAGCGTCGAATGCGTCCTGACAGTATGGGTAGTATTCATCACCGAGCATATCCAAAGGCAAGCACAAGCTGTAGCTGCCGTCTTCATGATCAACGATATAGAAGGGAGGGCTCTCCTGATTGAATTTATCAATTCTTTGCCTGATATTCACTGCTTTCACAACCTTTCTGTAATGTGATATTTCTCATTGATTTCTCTGATTTTTCTGCCAATAGCAGAAATGACGGGAACGCTGACTGCGTTTCCCGCCATCTTGTACAGATGCCCGTCTGAAAGCCCGGTGGCCTGCGCCTTATAGAACTGCTCGTCGGTAAAGCCCTGCAGCCGCCAGCACTCAATGGGCATCAGCTTTCGAATTCTGCCGTGATGCACAATACCATGCCTGTCCTGTGCGGTGATGGTGAACATCGGCTCGTCCGGCTCTTTCAACCTTCTTCCGTTCTGACGGACAGTTTCACGGTCAGGCGTCAGGATGGCTCTCGGCGCATCCTCTACGAGTACGCCGGAATTTCTTCCTTTGTGATTTCCAACTCCGGAATCGTACCGGGCAATCAGGCATCTTGCTTCTTCGGTAATGGCAGGTTCAGGATTCAGATCAATGAAATACAGCCCTGTTTTGCCGCCCCAGCCGCCAGATCCCGCACACTGCGTACAGGCTACGCCATCGGTGCTGTAGACTCTCGCTCCCTGCGGTCCGGGGATAAGCTGTTTAAGATCTTCCGCATGGCCGCCGGTGAGAGGAAATACTTCTCCGGCGCCTCGCTCATCACGATGTCCGACAATGTACAGGCGCCTTCGCTGCTGGGGGACTCCGAAATATTTGCTGTTAAGCACACACCATTCAGGATGATACCCCATTTCAACAAGCGTGGAGAGGATGGCTTCAAATGTCCGGCCGTCGTCATGCGATAGCAGCCCCGGCACATTTTCCAGTAAAAGAAATGCAGGCCGTTTCTCACGAGCAATTCGGGCAACCTCAAAGAAGAGAGTTCCTCTTGTATCTGCAAATCCGAGCCGCTTTCCCGCAACCGAGAAGCTCTGACAAGGAAAGCCCGCACAGATGAGGTCGATGTCGGGGAGTCCGGTTGGATCAATTTTGGTTGCGTCTTCATAGTAGATTTCTCCTTTCGGTTCATAGAGTGCGTTATAGGCTCTGTTGACATATTTATCGATTTCGCAGTGACCGATGCATTCAAAACCGCCTACCGCTTCCAGTCCCGACCGGAACCCGCCGATGCCTGCGAACATATCAAAAAATCGGATTGCCATAGCAAATCCGACCGTCTTTCGTTATTCTTTTTCCGTTTCACCTCACATTCCCATGATGGGAGAGTTATTCACATCTATATCGTTTTCTTGTTCCTCTGCAAGTTCTTCTTCGGTTAACTTGCGGAAAGAGTCCTCGCCGGGGACAATTCCAAGCGATCTGCCGTTATCAAAGGAACAGTGCAAAGTTCCGATATCATCGACGACTCTGACAGTTCCTCTTGTGTTGTCCTCGACGGGGCGCGGATCGTCTCCCATGCTCAAAAGCATGATTCGTGTGCCGGGCGGATAGTTGTCTTTCATACGCTGTGCAAAGCGCCGTTCTGCTTCAAAAGGGTTCATATTCTTTTCCTCCGTTTCTGCTGTATTTTAACTTGAAAATATTCTGTTACAATCATGTTTCACATCCCTCCAAACTGCATTCCATGCGATTCCTCAATGCAATTGTCGAGTTCATCTTCTGTGCAGAGAAAATAACTGTCACCGGGATGCCAAAAGGAGACGAACAGATCGCCGTCCTCGGTGTCAATAGGCTGCTGTTCTACATGCTCTCCAAAGCCGTCCGCACACTGTCCAACCAGCCAGCCTTTGAAAATTTCCGTTTCATCCTCTGTCAGTTCTTCCTTGAATCGGCAATCAATTCTTCCGTACAGCCTGCCCTTGTATTCGTCCACAGTCCATACGGCAGAGACGAGCTTTTCCTTGATTCCATCGTCATCATTAAAAAATTGCGCCATTTCGTCTTCCGGCGATGACTGCTCCATTTCCAGCAGTTCACGGATAGCCCATTCATAGCTTTTGAGATAGAGGTTGCCGACAGGCGTTGTGCCGCCGTACTCAGAATCCTCGATATTTCCATCCAGCGGACAAAAGAAGGACATATTCACCCGTCCGGCCTGATAAGTCATATCCTTCATGTCACGGAACAGCTCAGCAATGCCGGTATATTGGTCGTTCAGCAGATTTTGCTCCAATTCTTCCTTGATCGCTTCATCTGCCTTTTTAATCACAAAACAGGCCGTGTTCACATCCGCAAGGGTGTCCTGTTCAAAAAATAAACGGAGCAGATGGTTTCCAATGTCTCTGTCGGCGTAAAGTTTAACCCGGATATCATCTTCCTCGTCATCGGTTAACGGAATCCTTTCGAGTGCCTTGCGGATTCCTATGGAGCAGAGTTCCTCATAAATGTCGAGATAATTTTTCGGAAACTCCGTAACAAGCGTATTTTCCTTATTTGTAATGACTGCATTAATCATCGCCATGCTTCATCACCTCGGTTCATAGATGCGATTGCACCGAGTCCAAATCGGCGGATTGCCATTGCGTTGCAGATCAGTCCGAATACCTTCGGCGGTATAAGGCTATGATCGGCAAGATCACTGACAGTCAGATGCTTTGTGCCGAGATAGAGGTCTTTTGCGGCGCAGAATAGCGCGTATGCGGTTTCTGTGCAGTTCGGCAAATGTACCTGCTCAAAGCAGATGCAGCCGGAAACCACAAATCTTTTTGTGGCTCTCCACAGTCTGCCGTCTGCCGTAAGCAGGTAGAGAGCAGACAGCAGCGCATAATTCTTTTTGCTTTCTTTTTTGATGGCGGCTTCAAATGCCGCCCTGTGCTTATCGTTTTTGTAGATCATAGGTGTTTTCTCGCTTTCTTTCAGATATTGTTGGAGGCGAAGCCGGAACGGGCGGTACCGTATAGCGGACGCCGTTTTCATCATCACCCCGGCAAAAGTGGACGGAGGGATTTCTGTGATCCTTATGGTGATCACTCCGCATCCTCTCGGACGGAAATTGGGGACGCGCTGCATGAGCTTCTCCATCTCACGCAGGCGGTCGTTTTGCATAAAGTACATGGTAGTTTCCTTTCTGGAAATACAAAAAGCCCCCGATTTTTGTTTTCAGAGGAAATCCAAAAATCGAGGGCTTGAGGAAGGCTTTTTACATATTGATTTGTGGGGCG
Organism: Ruminococcus sp. zg-924; assembly: GCF_024433635.1. Taxonomy (GTDB): domain Bacteria; phylum Bacillota; class Clostridia; order Oscillospirales; family Acutalibacteraceae; genus UBA7067. The sequence continues at coordinate 74,050 of NZ_WNJZ01000008.1, forward strand.
TCGTCCTGCTCGAAGGAAGGCGGCGCATCTTCTAACTGCGGATATCCGTATCGCAGCTTGGTCATGAGTTCATCAAGCTGTTTTTCCTGTTTGTAGGTCAGCGTTTCACAGTTGCCTTTGGTAAAGTCAAGGCAGCGATAAAGGTTGGCGGCTTCATCCTCGGTAAAGAGGCGCTGTGCATCGATCAGCCCTGAACGGGTGGCAAAGGACTCCTTCGCATATTCAAAATTGGGGGAATAATCCCCGTGGGCAACGCTTCTGCGGTCTGCGCTTTGCTTCCATGTAGTGAACATGAATCCATGCTTTTCGCTGTACATTCCGGCAAGGACGGTGTCGCCGTATTCGGCAAATCTGCGGTATTCGTCTATATCCCGAATGCCCATGCGCGGGGATGCCTCATACAGATTGGTATATTCACGAACCGCTTTTGCCTGATCCTGTACGGCGTAAAAAGCGTCGCGCATTTCATCGGTCAGCTCTTTGTCAATTGCTCCGTAAATATATCCGGCTTTGTCCTGCCATCCGATCTTGAAGCCGTCATAGAAAAAGGCGAGCGATTCGTCGCTTTCGCTGTATTGTCCGGTACATCCGAACCGGGGAAGTTTTCGTAAAAGCTCCTGTTGATAGATTGTCATAGAGTACCTCCTGATCGATTTTTGGGTAAAGAAAAAGACGCATGGATTTTTTCTGTTCCATGCGCCTGCAGTGAAGATATTCAGTTTGGTTTGAGTTCAAAACTCTCCGCAAAGGGAAAAACGCCTTTTTACATCTATGATTCTGCATCTTGAAAAATGCCCCTATAGACAGCGAAAAACCCCGATAAAATCGGGGTTTTCTTGGGCTATATCTTTTTTATAGCCTCTTGATGGTGCGGGTGACAGGACTTGAACCTGCACGGTGTTGCCACTAGAACCTAAATCTAGCGCGTCTGCCAATTCCGCCACACCCGCGAAGTTATAAAAATGCAAAATGCAAAGTGCATAATGCAAAATTATTTATTTGAATTTGAGGTTTTACAAATTTTCATCAGAATACTTATAATCTCAATTATATCCGATTGTAAACTTTCAAATTGCGTTTTATCAATGTAATTTGTTTTATAAAGCAATTTAATCCAATAATACGATTCATTTGCTTCTTTTAAAGCAATACTCATTTTTGATATAAAATCCGGTTTACTTTGAGCTCTTTGTGCTTCTGAAACATTTGCGCCAACGCTCGTTCCACATCTTAAAAGCTGTTTTGAAAGTACATACTCTTTGTATTGTGTTGTTAGATGTTTATATAAATTTACAATACGCACAGCAAAATCAAAGCTTTTATTTTCTATAATATTATCATTCATATAATCTATTAATTCTGCATTTTGCATTTTGAATTCTGAATTTCTACACCAAGGTAGCGTGACCTAAATCTAGCGCGTCTGCCAATTCCGCCACACCCGCATAATTATTGATGTTTTTCATAACGAATGTTATTATACAACAATTTAATTGAAAAAGCAAGTTTTTAATAAAGAAAAGAAATTAATATCATAATATAACAAAAAGATACCGGTTCACTTCATATTCAAACCGATATCTTTATTTTGCAATAATTAATTTTCGTTTTCTATGTCTGTAATCATCTGAACTCTTCTAACATGGCGGTCACCGTCAAAAGGAGTTTCAAGAAAAATTTTTGAAAACTTTACGGCCTGCTCCTCGGTAATAACTCTGCCTCCCATTGCAATAATATTTGCATCGTTATGACGGCGTGTCATCTCGGCGCAAAACTCGTTTGTTACAACAGCAGCTCTTATACCCTTTACCTTGTTTGCGGCTATGGAAATTCCAATACCTGTACCGCAGCACAAAATGCCCTTTTCACATTCACCGCTTGCAACCGCATCAGCTACCTTTTTTGCATAAACAGGATAGTCAACAGACTCTTCGCTGTAACAACCAAAATCATTGTATGCTATTTCGCTTTCCTCAAGATATTTTTTTATTGCCTCTTTAATGGCAAATCCGCCGTGATCGCATCCAATTGCTATCATTTCTTCTCCCCCTTGTTCTTTGCAATCAGCTCTCGCTCTGCCTGTGACAGTCGCAAGTATGACGGCATTAATGCCGCTGCGCTGATTGTTTCATCGTTACTATATTTCTTTATTGCCACAGCTGCAACCGAGGACGCTTTTTGAAAGCGCAGGTTCTGCGGCGGTAATTTAACATTGTTGTTTTCTTCACCAATAAGGCTGTATGCAAGAGCAGAACCGTCACCTACAAGCACAATGTCACCGCTTATGTCCTTAAGCTCATCGCCCAGCTTATCAGCCATAATCGCCCTATCATCACAAAGTCTTGTTATTTCACCGTTTTCAACCTTAAAAAGCGCATTGTAAAACTGCTTGCAGCGTGCATCCATAACGGCGCATATTGTATATTCGCCAATCGGCGGCAGATTGTACGCCATAGCCTCAAGAGTTGAAACGGAAACACACCTTTTACCAAGCGCCGCTGCCATACCCTTAACACAGCTAACGGCAATCCTCAATCCGGTAAAAGAACCGGGACCTGCTGACACCGCAAGAGCGTCAATCTCATCAAGTGTATAACCGGACGCTTTCAATAGCTGTTCAACCATTGGCATTAAGGTTGCGCTGTGAGTAAGTCCAACATTGAGGTATGTTTCCCCAAGCAGCTTGCCGTCATCAACTAATGCAACTGACGCTGAAACTGCTGAGGAATCAAAGGCTAAAATTTTCATCTAAGCTCTCCCCCCTACTTTGCAATGTCATTAGGTTAACGTCATTGCAGTGAAATTTTGCCTGTGCATAGTGTAATCTGCCTTACGGCAGGCGAAATATTTGCAGTGCAAATAAGAAATTTTCCCTTTGCGTAAGTTATGGGTGCATTTCGCAACACCTATATTAAAAAATTCACTTTATCTTAAGCTTAAACGTCAACACCCTCTACATTGATAACTCGGCTGTTTTCGTCATTGCCGGCTCGAAGCTTTATTGTTATGCAGTCATCAGGCAAAGCATCAGCGATATTTTCGCTCCATTCAATTATCAACACGCCTGTATCAAGATAATCGAAAAAGCCTATCGCATACAAATCGTCAATGCCGTTTATGCGGTACATATCGAAGTGATATATCTTGCATCTGCCCTCGTACTCGTTAACAAGCGCAAAGGTTGGACTTGAAACACAGTCCTCTGTTCCAAGCCCTGCGGCAATGCCTCTGGTGAGTGCTGTTTTGCCCATACCAAGCCCACCGTACATAGCAATTACTTCATTGCCTTTCAAAGCTTTCGCTATTTTTTGTCCGATTTTTTCAGTTGTTTCAGGTGAATCAGAATAAAATTCTATCATTAAACAATCATCTCTGTCTTAGAATAATCCTGAAATTACTCCGCTGTCATCAACGTCAATTCTCTCAGCGGCAGGAACCTTTGGAAGTCCGGGCATTGTCATTATGCTGCCTGTTAAGGCTACAACAAAGCCTGCGCCGTTTGAAAGGGTTAAATCACGGACTGTAATTGTAAAGTCTTTCGGCGCTCCGAGCAGTGTCGGGTCATCTGACAAGCTGTACTGAGTTTTTGCTACACATACCGGAAGTGCGTTGCCTCCAAGCTTTTCAATCTCCTTAAGAGCCTTTTCAGCCTGAGCAGTAAAGGTAACGTTGCCTGCGTGATAAATTTTTGTTGCAATTTCATTAAGCTTTTCTTTTATTGTTAGGCTGTTATCATAACAGAAATGGAAGTCATTTGGCTTTTCACAGGCTTCAACAACCTTTTGTGCAAGCTCCTTTCCGCCTTCTCCGCCATTTGAGAAGACGTCTGACAGTGCAAAGTCAGCGCCGTTTTCGTGGCAGTACTTTTCAATATATTCAAGCTCAGCGTTCGTATCGGTTGGGAACTTATTGATTGCCACAACAACCGGCACACCGTAGCTCTTCATATTCTCAATGTGAACGCCTAAGTTGCAGATACCTGCTTTAAGCGCTTCTAAGTTTTCTTCGCCAACATTAGCCTTTGGCACTCCACCGTTATATTTGAGCGCACGGCAGGTTGCAACAACTACAATAGCGCTTGGGGTAAGTCCTGCATAGCGGCACTTGATATCGAGGAATTTTTCTGCGCCAAGGTCAGAGCCGAAGCCTGCCTCTGTAATACAGTAGTCAGCAAGCTTTAATGCAAGCTTAGTAGCTCTTACTGAATTACAGCCGTGTGCGATATTTGCAAACGGACCGCCGTGCATAATTGCGGGAGTGCCCTCAATAGTTTGAACAAGGTTTGGCATTATTGCGTCCTTAAGAAGCGCCGCCATTGAGCCTTGTGCATTTAAATCTTTAGCAAAAACCGGCTCACCGTCAAGATTATAGGCTATAAGAATTCTTCCGAGCCTGTCCTTTAAATCCTTAATATTGCTTGCAAGGCAGAGAATAGCCATAACCTCACTTGCAACGGTTATGATAAAGCCGTCCTCTCTCGGTACGCCGTTTATCTTTCCGCCAAGACCTATTACAATATTACGAAGCGCACGGTCATTCATATCAAGGCATCTTTTAATTAAAATTCTGCGCTGGTCAATTTTAAGTGAATTGCCCTGCTGGAGGTGATTGTCAAGCATAGCACAAAGCAAATTGTTTGCAGAGGTAATTGCGTGCATATCGCCGGTGAAATGAAGGTTAATGTCCTCCATCGGCAAAACCTGTGCATATCCCCCGCCTGCTGCACCGCCCTTGATACCGAAAACCGGACCGAGCGACGGCTCACGCAGAGCTATTATAGCGTTTTTGCCAATCTTAGCCATAGCCTGTCCGAGTCCTGCTGAGGTTGTTGTTTTACCCTCGCCTGCCGGAGTTGGGTTGATAGCCGTTACAAGAATCAGCTTGCCGTCCTTATTGTCCTTCACGCGTTCAAAAAGGCTCTCGTTAAGCTTTGCCTTATATCTTCCATATGGCTCAAGCTCCTCTTCTCTAATCCCTATTGAGTCTGCAATCTCCTTAATTGGTCTGAGCTTTGTCTGCTGGGCTATTTCGATATCTGTGAGCATTTTTATTCCTCCTATATGAAATTTATATGGGATTAATCTTAAAAAATTATATCATAAAGCTATGCCTTTAACAAGAGCTAAATAAGATTATACAAAACAAAATACAGCGCCGAATTTCTGCTTTTTCAATTCGGTGCTGTATTGAATTAGAAATTAAATTTGCTGATTAAAGGAGCGAGCAAACAATGTCGCCCATTTCCTTGCAGCTGACTTTCTTTGTACCCTCTGTGTAGATATCAGGTGTTCTGTATGTTTCAAGTGCCTTTGCAACTGCATTTTCTATTGCGTCGGCAGCCTGCGGCTGGTCGAGAGAATGCTTGAGCATCATTGCAACAGAAAGGATTGTTGCCAACGGGTTTGCAATGCCAAGGCCTGCAATATCAGGTGCTGAACCGTGAATAGGCTCATAAAGTCCTGCTTTTTTCTCATTAAGGCTTGCAGATGCGAGCATACCGATTGAGCCGCTTATCATTGAAGCCTCGTCAGAGAGAATATCACCAAATATATTTGATGTAACGATAACATCGAACTGACCCGGATTGCGTACAAGCTGCATAGCACAGTTGTCAACATAAAGGTGGTTAAGCTCAACCTCAGGATAATCCTTTGATACTCTGATAATTGTTTCTCTCCAAAGTCTTGAAGACTCAAGAACATTTGCCTTGTCAACGCTTGTGAGCTTCTTGTTTCTGTTCATAGCCATATCAAATGCTACTCTTGCGATTCTTTCTATTTCAGGAACGGTGTACATCTCTGTATCATATGCAGCATCTTTGCCGTCAACTTCCTTTCTGCCTCTTTCACCGAAGTAGATACCGCCTGTAAGCTCTCTTACAACCATAACGTCAAGAGCCTTGCCGATGATTTCATCTTTAAGCGGAGAAGCATTCTTAAGCGGTTCAAAAATAACTGCAGGACGAAGATTTGCGAAAAGTCCGAGTGCCCCTCTGATGCCGAGAAGTCCTGCCTCAGGGCGAAGGTTACCCGGAAGTGTATCCCACTTAGGGCCGCCAACTGCGCCCAGAATAACAGAATCAGCAGCCTTACACTTTGCAACTGTTTCATCCGGAAGCGGAACTCCCGTTGCGTCTATTGCACAGCCGCCGAGAAGAGCCTCTTCATATTCAACTGTGAAGTTGAATTTTTCTGCTGTCTTATCAAGAACCTTTACTGCCTCATTAACGATTTCAGGGCCTATACCGTCACCCTTGAGTAATACAAGCTTATAATTTTTCATTGTGATTATCTCCTATTTGAATTTGATATTTAAAGTATGCCACAGTGACAAAAAATAGAATGTAAACTATGCTACAATCTGCCGATTATTCGTCAGCTTTTTCATACGGCGCCAAGGCATAAACCTCACAAACCTTATCACGCTGCCATAATAATGTGTTAATTCTCAGCGAATAGCCAAAGCCGTTGTCCATTCGCCAATCGTAAGGCTGTGCGTGCGGCAGACCGTATACAGAAAGTAAATTCATTATAACGCCGCCGTGAGTAATAACAACAGCGCTTGTTTCACCCGAAGCTACAAGATCACCCACTATTCTTTCAAACGCACGGCAAATCCTGCGCAAAAAAGCTTCTCCGCTTTCGCCGTTTGGCGGCGTAAATTGATTGGCTGAATTTCCAAGCCACTTAGCAAAGCTGTCTTCCTTTGCTAAATCGGCAACAGTTTTGCCTTCCCAATCACCGAAATTACATTCAGAAAGGCCGCCAATAATCTTCGGTGTTATAGCAGGATATAGTATGCCTGCCGTTTGCACACAGCGCTGCAGAGGACTTGAATAGACAATTGGAGTCCCAGGATAATCATACTCCTCATTGTATTTTTTCAGAAGGTCAACGCCCTTTTTTGACAACGGAACATCAGTTGAGCCTATGTACTTTCCTTTTTCGTTTTCATCGGTCAAACCATGACGAATAAGGTGAATTTGGTAAGTTTTCATAAATAGCTCCTTTAAAATACTGTAATAATGACGAAGAACGCCCACTTTACAAATTGTTGATTTTATTATATACTATTCGTATACTAATTACGATGTTGTAATTCTTTTGTTGTATTTTTTTAATCTATTTAACATCTTTTTAATTTTCGTTTGAAGGTGTAGGTATGAACAAGGACTTTTCAAGAATAATAACCTTGCTGCGCAAGGAAAAGGGCTTGAGCCAAAAGCAGGTTGCGGCTGACCTTGGCGTTTCACAGGCTCTTTTATCTCACTATGAAAAAGGAATAAGGGAATGCGGACTTGATTTTGTAATCAAGGTTGCCGGATATTACGATGTTTCAACTGACTATCTGCTCGGCAGAACGGTGCAGCGAAACGGTGCAAAAATCGCAATAAATGATTTGCCGGAAATTACTGCTTCCGAAAGCAAAACAAGCAGCGCAAAGAGCAATATATTATCTGTTCTGAATAAAAGGCTAATTGTCAACTCAATTGAATTGATTTTTGACCTTCTTGAGGAAATAGGCAGCAAGGGTCTGACAACCGAGGCTTCAAATTATCTAATGATTTCTGTTTACAAAATGTTCAGAACAGTTTATAGCTGCGGCGGCAAAAACCCAAAGGGCGTGTTCTCTGTTGATGAAAGTATTGCCGGCGGCGTTTTTACAGCGTTACAAAGCCTTGCCGAGGCTTATTCCGGCTCTTTGGCGTCAGGCAACAGCTGCGACGGCTTTGACGGCGTATCACTTAACAGGGTACCTAATCTGTCGCCCGAAATAATAGCAAAGAAATATCCGCTTTATTTCTCCTCGTTATTCAATTTAATCAAGCTTTGCGAGGACAAGGTTAATAAGAAATAAAAATTGAGAACTGAAACGGCACAGCTATGTGCCGTTTTTTGTTTTTTATTACTAAACATAAAGAGACGGAAAAGCTCCGTCTCTTTAATATATTAATTTAATTACTGAGCGCTTGAGCTGCTTGAAGAACTGCTTGCACTCTCAAATGAAATTGCATCGCTGTGCGTAAATTCACTTGACGTGCTTGTTGTATCAGATGAGCTTGTTGAGGTTGGCTCAGGTCCTAAGCTGACTACGATTGTTACAGCAGAACCGTATTCAACCTTATCGCCTTTCTTATTGTCCTTATAGGAGATTACAGCGTTCTCCGGAACATCATCGCTGAACTCCAAAACAACATCTGTAAGAAGATGCTCATTTGTCAGAGCCTTAAGAGCCTGCTCATATGAAAGCTTTTCAATATCAGGAAGAGTTCTTGTCTTTGAACCCTTACTTATTGTAACTGCGATTGTAACACCGTCTTTACCTCTGTTAATGGTTGTTCTTCCCTCAGGCGACTGCTCGCATATAAAGCCCTCGGCAACAGTATCACTGAATGCATCATCAATTGTTCTGATTACAATATATTCTCCGTCGCTCTCTTCCGCCTTTTTCTGAGCATCCTCAAGCTTTAAGCCGATAAAGCTCGGAACACGGAAAAACTCACTATCTTTCGGATATGTGAAGTCCTCACCCTGCGGTTCTGTTACAGCAGTGCTTGCTGTTGGATCTGTGGGAGATTCAGCGGTCTGGAACATACCCTCAAACGGGTTAGTTGAAATCCACCAGAAACCAAGAGCTGAGAATATTATAAGCGCAATTATTGCAGCAATAAGACCCCATGCAAAGTTTGAAATGCCCTTCTTCTCTTCGACATCCTCTTCAACCATTGGAACAACAGCAGGTCTTGCAATTTCTTCCTGTATCGCCTTAACCGTCGGCGCTGCACTTAATTGTGCACGCATTGATTCAAAATCTGTTATTCTTTGCTCTTTGTCAACCTGCAAGCCGTTTGCAAGTGCAGAAACAACATGAGGCGGAAGCTTTTTAACAACATTTGTGCTGATAAGAAGTCTGCCGTCTTCCTTTCTTTTTACTGCGTCAGCAGGAAGCTTTCCTGCAAGCGCATAGAAAAGGGTTGCTGTAAAACCGTAGATTTCGGTCTGCTCGTCAATAACGCCGTCCTCCTCATACTGCTCAGGAGCACTGCATCCGGAATAAAGAACATCTGCAACCTTATTCCCTTTTTGACGTACCTCATTTATTGCAAAATTAATAAGCCTTATCTTGCCGGCTGATGTAACAACAAGGTTGTCCGGTGAAACGCCGAGGTGATAAACACCGTCACTGTTCATCTGCGAAAGAGCAGACAACAGCGGCATAAACAGCGGTCTTGCATTGTCCCAATCCATATTATCTCCGCTGCGCTCAATATACTCCTCAAACGGAATAACATCATCTACCTCTTCAACGGCATAAACAGTATTGTTCTCCTCAAAAACCTCAAGGATATTTGTAACCGCACTAAGCTCGCTGAATTTCTTAACCTTAGTGTAAATTGTTTTGAACTCCTCAAGATATTTTGAATAAACAGATTCGCTGCCATTATTTGGGGTAAGTGAATCATCACCTGAATCTCTTGTGCAAAGCCCTGCCGGAAGAAACTCCCTGATGTTAACAACCGTATTCTCTTTTTCATCGTACCCAATATATGTAGCGCTGTCTGTGCTGTTCACAAGGATTTTTCCGACTGTATACCTATCCTGAAGCCTTTTGCCAAGGGGCAAAAAAGGAGCTTTCTGCTGTGTATTTTTATCAAAGCCGCAATTCGGACAAATTTTTTTGCCGCAGCTTTCTTTCATACAACCGTAGCATAATTCAGGCATTCTAACACCTTCTTTCACATTATCGAACATATTATAACATAAAGACTGCTGTAAATTCAAGTTTTACAGCAATCTTAGTTATAACATTTTTGTAAATTATAAAAGAATTATTCCTCCATCTGCTTACCGAGGAATACAGCGGCTGACTGCACGAGCTTTATTTCTGTTTCTGTCGGCATTGATTTATTTTCTCCGAAAAGCATTATAACGCTTCCCATAACGTCACCGGAGGATATTATAGGATACATAACAGCCGCTGTTCCGTCCAAGCCCTCAACAGGGTGAATTTCTCCGAGCTGACCGTCACGAGCCACAAAACTTCGGCGTGTTTCCATAAATTCGTCTATTACAGGTGACAACCGACGTTCAAGATAATCACGCTTTGGCACGCCTGAAACCGCAACTATATGCTCACTGTCACTTATAATAATAGGCATTCCCGAAACCTTGTATAATACCTCTGTGTATAAAACAGCAAGATTTACAAGCTCTCCCATGGGAAGATATTTTTTAAATATAACCTCTCCGTTGCCGTCTGTGTATATTTCAAGCGGTGCGCCTTCCTTTATTCTGAGTGTACGGCGTATTTCCTTTGGTATGACAACTCTGCCGAGGTCGTCGATTCGTCTGACTATTCCTGTTGCTTTCATATATATTAATCTCCTTATCCTCATTCTCTATTGGCAAAACCATCACGATTTTTGCAATAATATTGTTTGATTAGAAGATTTTTTTATACAAAAAAGTCAATAAATTCTTTAAAATTGAGTACGAGAACAAACATCGGGTATGCTCTCATACCCGAAGTTGCAAATTCTTCGTTTGTTATGGTGTGGTTAAGTATTCAACAACTAAATGCTTTCTCATAGTCGTGGGTTTGCTCTGACGGTAATAAGAATAGATTGCTACTATATTTCCGTTCTCATCAACTATTCCTGTTATATCGCCCTGCAATTTCTTAACATAGCGATACATTGCATTGTTGTATTGAACCGAGCTTACGTTTCCGTTTGCTTATCCGATTTCTGCTTAACGACACAGCGTTCTCAAAATACAGACAAATATTCGTCCAGTTGCTGTTCTTCAAGTTCAGCAATATAATCAGCAAACAATGCCATATTACCATTAACGGCATACTCTTCAAGTAGATTGAAATATTCAAATCTATCTTCCGTATTAACGGAAACAGGCAGGAATCCGTTTTTCATAAGCTGATAGTTCATAATCAGCCGTGAAGTTCTCCCGTTGCCATCAACAAACGGATGAATTTTAACAAACTCGGCATGAGTCCATGCAGACTAATCTCCGTACAAAATTCAGGGGAAGCAAGAACACTCTGCTTCCCCTGAAAATTAGTCTTTAGAATGACAGGAACCACTCATCGGGCAGTTTGAACACCCACAGCCGCAAGAGGATTTCCCCTTTTTTTTATTTCGCACCATTGCAACTATAATTGCCGCAACTATTGCAAGTATGATAAAGGTAATAATAATAGTCGCCAAGTTTTGATAAATCCATGCAAGCACCTTAAAACCTCCTGTTCTATACTTTCTACTATATCGTCTTTACCCTTTTATTGAGTTTTGCAGATTCTTTGTAGGGTTTGAACAACATATATAGCATACAGATAAGCAATAAAACTGCAACGATAAGACCTATCACATTGAGATTGCCTGTAAACACAGAACCAATCTGATAAATCATAAGCGATATTACATAAGCAAAACCACACTGATAAAGTATTGCAAAAGCAGTCCATTTTGCCGAGTTCATTTCACGCTTGATTGCTCCGATTGCAGCAAAGCAAGGTGCGCAAAGCAGGTTAAACGTGAGGAACGAGAAACCGCTGACAGCAGTAAACGCACCGGCGATATTCTGGTAAACAGTTCCGTCACCGCCACCGTAGAGAATACCCAGAGTTCCGACTATATTTTCTTTTGCAACAAGACCTGTAATTGACGCAACAGCTGCCTGCCAGTTGCCCCAACCGATAGGATTGAATATCCACGCAATTGCGTTTCCTATTGCGGCAAGAATACTACAATCAATTTGTTCTTCCGTAAGCATTTGGAATGAACCGTCAACAAAGCCAAAGTACGTTGTAAACCAAACAAGTATTGTTGAAATCAAGATAATTGTACCGGCTTTTTTGATAAACGACCAGCCACGTTCCCACATTGAACGAAGAACATTCCCAACAGTCGGCATATGATAAGCAGGTAATTCCATTACAAACGGAGCAGGCTCACCTGAGAATGGTTTTGTCTTTTTAAGCATAATTCCGGATATGATGATAGCCGCCATACCCATAAAGTATGCACAGGGAGCTACCCACCAAGCTCCGCCAAAGATTGCGCCTGCAATCATTGCAATGAACGGCAGCTTTGCACCACAAGGGATAAACGTAGTTGTCATAATGGTCATTCTGCGGTCACGTTCATTTTCAATTGTTCTTGAAGCCATTATTCCCGGAACGCCGCATCCTGTGCCGATAAGAACAGGAATAAAGGATTTGCCGGAAAGACCAAATTTACGGAAGATACGGTCAAGTACAAAAGCAATTCTTGACATATAACCGCAAGCCTCAAGAAATGCAAGGAAGATAAACAGCACAAGCATCTGTGGTACAAATCCGAGTACTGCACCAAGACCTGCGACAATACCATCAAGGATTAAACCTTGCAGCCAGTCTGCACAATTTACTGAGTTAAGTCCGTTTTCAATCAATACGGGAATACCGGGAACCCACACGCCGTAATTTGCAGGGTCAGGCTCTTCACACTCGTATTTTTCATAAACCTCAATAGCGTCTGTAAGCTCTACGCCTGTGAACGTCACATCTTCAGTTGCCAGGGTTTCTTCATCTTCAATGGTATATTCAGCTGTGTCGTTCGGTAAGAACTGCGAGGAATACGATTTTAAAGATGATAAAGCAACTGATGAGTCAAAGGTTTCAGACTCTGTATTCAAAGCTTCTGAAAGCTCTTCGCTTCCCTCTTTGTCCAAATCTATAAATGCGTTAACTACGTTTGAAGCATCACCAAACTCTTCTGCTGCCTCTTCACAAGCTGACGAGCCTATTCCAAGCAGATGCCATCCGTCGCCAAATACTCCGTCATTTGCCCAGTCTGTTGCCAATGTTCCGACGGTGGTTACCGATATAAAGTAAACAATAAACATAATAACTGCAAATATAGGAAGTGCCGCAAAGCGGTTAGTGACAACCTTATCAATTTTATCTGAAGTGGAAAGCTTACCTGCGCTCTTCTTTTTGTAACAGCCTTTCATAAGCTGTGCAATATATATGTAACGTTCATTGGTTATGATACTTTCTGCATCATCGTCAAGTTCTTCTTCGGCTGCCTTGATATCGTCCTCAATATGACTTAGGGTTGTATCGGGAAGCTTGAGTTGTTCAAGAATTTTGTCGTCACGTTCAAAAATTTTGATTGCGTACCAACGCTGCTGCTCAGAAGGCATATCGTGAACAGCCGCCTCTTCAATATGAGCAATCGCATGCTCAACAGGTCCTGAAAATGTGTGCATAGGAACCGTCTTTGAATTTTTCGCCGCATCAATTGCCGCATTGGCCGCTTCCATAACGCCGTTACCTTTCAGGGCTGAAATCTCTACAATTCTACAGCCCAGTTCACGTGAAAGCTCAGCAATGTTAATTTTGTCGCCGTTTTTTCTGACAATATCCATCATATTGATAGCAACAACCACAGGAATACCAAGCTCAGTAAGCTGTGTTGTCAGGTACAAGTTTCTTTCAAGGTTTGTTCCGTCAACTATGTTGAGTATAGCGTCCGGACGTTCTCCTATAAGGTAATTTCGTGCCACAACCTCCTCAAGAGTGTAGGGTGAAAGAGAATAAATTCCGGGCAGATCAGTAATAACTACACCGTTGTGCTTTTTCAGCTTGCCTTCCTTTTTCTCCACAGTAACACCCGGCCAGTTTCCGACAAACTGATTTGAACCTGTCAGAGCGTTAAAAAGAGTTGTTTTACCGCAGTTTGGGTTACCTGCAAGGGCAATTCTCAAATCCATATGCATTTCCTCACTTTCAAGTTAGTTTTTGCTAACTTTAATTCATAATTTAATGGGGATTTAACCCCATAAATAACAACCAAATAATTGTATTCTCTTAAATATAAGCAACGATTACGTTGCTCAATACAACGTGCTTTTGACTTTACTTTTTAGTATCATTGTTAAAAGTGAAATTTATTCGACTTCTACCATTTCTGCGTCTGCCTTGCGGATTGAAAGCTCATATCCACGAACAGTTACTTCAACCGGATCGCCCAAGGGCGCAACCTTGCGAATATGTACTTCAACACCCTTTGTGATTCCCATATCCATAATGCGGCGCTTTACTGCCCCCTCTCCGTGAAGCTTTACAACCTTGACGGTATCGCCTATTTTTGCCTGTTTCAAAGTTTTCATCTTGCTCTCCTCCTCGTTAATAATTAAACCAAATTGTCGCAGAAAACTATATCATAATTTTTTGCGCCATTTCTTTACTGATTGCAATGCGGGATTCCTTAACCTTTACTATAACATTACCTCCGATTGTGTTAATCACCGTTACGGCTCCACCAACGTTAAAGCCAAGGTTTTCAAGATGTGTTTTCACCTCATTCTTTCCGCTGATTTTCTTGATTATATTTTCTTCCCCGATATCTGCCAGTGTTAGCGGCATCATTTTTACACCTTCTTCAATTTACAGTAGATTAGCATACGCTAACTACAAAGCCAAAAAATCAGTTAGCTTTCGCTAACCAGATAATAGTATAACTTTAATAAGTGAAACTGTCAACACTATTTTCCCTGTTATTTCTTTAATTTGAAAAATTCAGCAAGTTCAACAATAAGTTAGCTCTCGCTAACCTGTATTACTATACAAGTTTTAGGTAGATTTTGTTATCAAATACTCTCTCTTGCACAATGCATGGGCATCAATTGCTTGATTTTAATTAATGTTTGTGTTATGCTATTCTAAATTAAATTGTAATTGATTTCAATCAATTATTTTGGAGGAATTTGTATGCGTCTACAGGAATCCGGTGAAATGTACCTGGAAACCATCTACATTTTATCTAAAAAGCACGGTGCTGTACGTTCTATTGACGTCGGTGAATATATGGGGTTCTCAAAACCCAGCGTCAGCCGTGCTATAGGTATTCTTAAAAACGGAGGTTATGTTACTTCCAATTCAGACGGTTTTTTGTTGCTGACTGATGTTGGTCTTGAAGTTGCACATAAAATTTACGAAAGACACACAATGCTTACCAATTTTTTAATGTATCTTGGTGTAAGCGAAAAAACCGCAGAAACGGACGCCTGCAAAATTGAACACTATATTAGTGATGAAACCTTTGAGGCTATGAAACAACATGCTAAAAAATACAAAAAAGAGATTTAAATCACAATCACCCGCATATCGGCAATATCATTAAGTTAAGGAACAAGACACTCACTATTATAGTGGGTGCCTTGTTTTTTAGAATATTCTTTAATAAATAAATTGACGAAATGCGCTCTATGATTTATGTTCTCATATTTTCCTATTCGATAGATACTTTCTTTCACTGCCTGTTTCTATGCAGATAGAACTGCATAAGCATAACGACTATATTCATACAGCCGCCGAGCTGCACCGCCGGGTAGATGCTATCAAAGCATACAACCGTCAAGTGCAGCTCAGCGAAGAGATTAAATTTTAAATCATTCAACGATTATTCTGTATTTTTCAGTGCTTGATCCATAGGTATTTTTTTAATTCTCCTAAAATCCAAGAGCGCAACTATTAAATAACCAATCAGCACAAACAGGAACATCTTTGCATATCCGACCGGGCTGATTTGAAATGTGAACCATCCGCTGTACTCCAACATAATTGCCTCCCACGCCTTGCTCATTACAAGCGAGCCAAGCAAAACGCTTATGGCATCTGCAATCAGCAGGATTATGGTCGTGGATTTCAGATACAGACTTGCAATTTCTCGGTTTTCGTAGCCGAGAATCTTTGTCATAGAAATGGCGTTCTCGTTTTTCTCAATAATAATCTTGCTCAACAGATAAATCATCACTGCCGACAGAAGAACACACAGCACTTGGAAATACTGCATATACGAGCCCATTGAGTGGTCAAGCTGATCGCACATCTTTGTGATATCCTGCTCGGTAATTACTGTGGCAATGTTATCCTCGCTTATATCGGTAATTTCTGTATTGGACAGGTATCCGCTGAACTCGTCTTTCTCCAAATCAAAAGCTGTGCGAAACTCATCAATCGGCATAAAAACCGAAATGTTCAGGGACTTATCATAAAAGCCTGCAACCTTAAAGGAATACTGCTTGTTCTCATACTTTTCGTCAAGCGTAACTGTGTCACCAAGAGAAACGCCGTATTTTTCAGAAAATGAATTTGAGATGTAAACCTCGCCGTCCTGCAAAGACTGCAAATCTTTAATGTTTACATATTTGCTGTTATCTGCAATGCCGTAAACGGAGATTTCTTCGTTGAGAGCGTCGCTCTTTCTTTGCAGGGAATTCATACAAAACGGCTCGGCATCGTTGTTTTCTGTAGTGACAACATTTCCGTCCTTATCCTCATAGGAATTCAGCACATACTGATAGTTTGAGAACATCATATCCCCTGCATTTTCCTTGTAATAATCAAGCGTTTCGGGCATTCCTACCGCCATTGCCATCATTATCATAATGAAAAATACACCGAAGAACAAAATCAGGTAATTGGGGATATTCTGGAAGATGATGCGTAGACGGAATCGGCGGAAGAACTTCCACTTAGGCAAACGCATAGCTTTTTTTCTTCTGTTCTTTTTCAAATCACCACGCAAAAATTGCAGAGGTGTATGCTGCATCTTCTTTAAGATTATTAACAGATTGACAACAAACATCAGCACCAGCGGAATCAGCGTTGTTTTAATAAATGCGTCCGTGTTCCATATGGTTTCGTATGCAGGCAGACTGTAACTGTTGTAATACATAGACACTACAACATTTTTGAAAACAGTGTAGCCGAGAACATTGCCGACCGCCGCCGAAATCAACGTTACAATCACAGGCATAGCAAGGTAGTGTCTGACAAGCTCACCTTTAGTGTAACCTGAGGCACGTAAAGTTCCGATAGTTTTTGATTCCTTTGTGATGGTATTGCTTATGGTCACTGCAAAAATGAAAGCAATAATGATAATAAAAATATCCAGCAGAACGCCGCCCATAGCTACATCGCTGCCCATATCATCTGTCGCAAAATTTATAGCCTGATTGGCGTATTTGGGCAGATAATTCTCAAGCCCGTTCTCAAAAACCACAGTCTGAGTCATAAGTGCAGGGAGCAAATTGTCAGATAGCTTCTTTTCTGCATTTTCATCAGTAGGTTTATTTATGTACTGCCAAGCGTAGTTGTAATGAACATCACTTTTAAAACGGTCAAAGCCTTCGTCGGTCACCATTGCCACATTGAATTTTAGCGCATCAAACATTAAATCCGTGTTTTTTTCATGCAGTGTGGAATAGTTGACATAAGCGATAAGTCCGACGATACGGAAGCTTTTTGAGCCTATGGTAATATTGTCACCGACCTTTACACCCACATTATCTGCGTGCATACGGTCAATTGCGATTTCGTCATCTGCTTCGGGAACTCTGCCGTCCATCAGGCAGGCAAGGTTGATATTCTCGGTTTTTGCAAACACTCGAACCGTTCCGTCAATCTCACCGTCGTTATTGTTGTCCTCATCCTCGTTACGGAAGAAATTTTCGTAAAGCTTTACAGGCACAGGCTGAAAATCGGGATCATTTAATTCGTATTTTTCCTCCGCATCGGCATACTTTTCATCAATCTCCGTCAAAATATCGTCCCACGCTTCATCATAGGCACTTTGATATGCTTCATCGTAGGCTTTGTTATACTTCTCTTCGTAGGCTTTATCGTATGCTGTCTGATAATCACCGTTCTGTTTTGCCTGCTCAATCGCCGCAGGAAGCATAGCGGCAATCTCAGTTTCATTCATTCCCTGCGCCGCAAGTCCGCTTTTGATTTGTGCGGCAAATGCTTCGTTAAATTCGGTGGCAAAATTTTTATCAAATTCCTTGGTAAATTCCGCTTTGAATTCGTCTTCAAATTTTTCGTCAAGCTCTGCCTTGGCTTCGTCGGTATAGTACGCTTTTACATCAGCCTTTTCACCGGTTGAAATGGCAGAAAGCAATTCTGCATCTGCTTTTTCGTTGAGCTCAAAGTGGCCGTCCTCCAGCTTGTATTCCGAAATGCCGTTGTTTGCCGCCGCCATCATACTTTCGTTTGCCACATACATTCCTGATACAAATCCTATGACAAGAATCAGAAACAAACTGACTACAAGATACTTGCGCCAATCACCAAGCAGTTCCTTTGGAATACGTTTTACGAGCGGATTATGAATTTTCTTTTTCATACTTGTTCCACTCCTTACCATTCCAGCTCGGCAGCGGAAATTTTGTGGTCATTATGCTCGTTCAGGCGTACCTTGCCGTCGCGCAGCTTTACGATATGATCTGCCATACCCTTAATAGCCTCATTATGCGTGACCATAATGACAGTATTTTTATATTTGGCATTGATATCCCCGATTAGCTTAAGGATTTCCTTAGAGGTGGTATAATCCAGCGCACCTGTCGGCTCGTCGCAGAGCAGAATATCGGGATTTTTGACAATCGCTCTGCCGATAGAAACACGCTGCTGTTGACCGCCTGACAGCTGATTGGGCAGCTTATGGCGGTGTTCATAAAGCCCGAGCGTATTTAGCAGTTCGTCAATATCCAGTGGATTGTCCGAAAGATATGCCCCCACCTCGATATTTTCTTTTACATTCAGGTTTCCGATAAGGTTGTAAAGCTGGAATACATAGCCCAAGTGCTTACGGCGATATTGCGTCAAACGCTTTTCACCCAAATCCTCCAATTTGTCACCGCCGATAGAGATATATCCGGAGTCAGCGTTGTCGATACCTCCAATGATATTTAGCAAAGTGGATTTTCCCGAACCCGAAGGACCGAGAAGCACACAAAACTCGCCTTTTTCTACTGAAAAGCTTAAGCCCTTGAGCACTTCCTGACGGGTTTCTCCGCTGCCAAAGGATTTCTTTAAATCTACAATTTTCAAAAAATTCTTTTCTGTATCTGACATAATAAATTCTGTCCTTTCTTATCTGTGAAACAACGAAAAGCCTTTTTTCTCATAAGGCTCGGTATGTATTGCTGTAACGTTATATCCTGATTTTCCGATAACCTCTTTCAGTTTTTCTTCGTCAAGGGTTGACTGTGCAATAATTTCCGTTTTCCCTTTACTGTGAGAAGATGTGACCTTCTTCACGGCAAAATTCTGCCGCACTGCGTCATTGACGTGCGCCTCGCACATTCCGCAAGCCATACCTTCGATATCTAATGTGATTTTTATCATAATGATTTCCTCCAATCAATTGCTTTTAGTTGCCTCAGCATATTTAGGTTAGCAACAGCTAACCATGCAGTACAATAAAAGCGACCACCGTGCGTTAGCGGCCGCCAACTTTGTGTTTAGTATATCACAGAAAAATTCCTTTTGTCAAGATACGGCAGTAATGTTTAAAATCTTTGAGCTGAGTTATAAATTTCATGTCTTGCAAGTGCTTTGCAGGACTCAATCGCATCATCATTTGGCGCATCGTTGCAGATTACCGTACCATACCTAAAAATGATAGTAAAGGTATATTTTAAAAATTTACAAATAAGCAAATAACAGAGCCGGATATAAAATACCGACTCTGATCTGTATACCGTCTTATCCAATCGACCACTTCGGGCAATAGAGAGGGAAGTTTTGCTCACAAGTCCATCGGTTCTGCGGCTAAAGCGTCTAGCTCTGTGATGATGGTTATTCAATCATTATTTCTTTAATTGAAATCTTCTTTATTCTTTCAGAATACACATACATCAAAATTTCATAAATCAGTATAAAAGCAACAAGTGAAATAATCATAACAGGAAAATCAAATTCATAAATAGGCATACCCTCAAAATCTTTAAATACAATATCCACCATAATCCGAAGCAAGACGTACTGATACACTGTTCCAATGGCAAAGCCAATATAGGACATTGGTCTGTATCCGCTGAGAATTGCCTTGCAGCAGTCTTTTTGTGAATAGCCAAAAACCTGCATCATAGCTATTGTTCTTGTATTTCCATTGATAACTGTTGTGATAGCGAGGAACATCGTTGTAAATGCCAGAACAAGACCGATAATCAGTATCATTGCCCCCATCATTTCGCTTGACAGGTCTTTCATACTAAAGGACATCTGTGTCATAGCGGAAAAGGAGAAAGAAGCAAATATTATGAAAAATACAAGTACTTTCTTGCTTTTTAAGGTATTTCTTTTCAGGTCATCCACAAAAGAATACTCGCTGTGTTTATCCTTTTTATGCTTCTTAACTTTGGCTAAGGATTTAAAATCCTCTTTTAATAGTGATAATACGGGTCTCTTTAATTTGCACCAGGCATAGCTAATGGCAAGCAGAGAGAAACCGACTGTCGGCAATATAACAAAATAAAGAAAAATAATTGGATGAAAGTTTATTGCTATCTCCGGAAGAATTTTATCTTTATTTTGTAAGGCATAAAGCCATGGCATCAGCAGAAATGCTCCGCCGAAACCAATCACAGTTCCAATAAACGCACTTATTCCAAATACCCAAAAGCTTTTTGCGATTTTTAGATTTGAATACCCTAAAGCCTTTAAGATACCAAGCTCCTTTTTGTGGGTATCAATATAATGCTTGATATAAAACATAAGCATAACCGCTGAAGTGATCAACAGACAACCGCCGCTTACAAGACAAACCACCTTTGCCGTCGATACCTGAGCGTTATAATAAATTAAAGATAATTCTGATGTTATTTCACTTTCAATGGACTGAACATCAAAATAAAAGTTCAAAAACATAGTACATACAAGTACGGCACAGCAGGCGATGATGGAAATGCCGATGAGCTTTGCAGCGTTTTTTATTCCTATAAGCATCTCATCACCACCCAATCTCATAAGCGGACTTTTGAACTTCGTTTTGGTAAATTTCCGATATTTTTCCGCTGTTCATTTTAACAACAGTTTTGGCCATTTCCGCAATATTCAAATTATGCGTTACCATTACAATCGTAAAGCCATACTGCTTTTTTAACTTGCAAATATAGTCCAGCACCTGTCTGCCCGTCTGCTCATCCAATGCGCCAGTAGGCTCGTCCAGGAACAATACCTTTGGCTTTTTCGCTAACGCTCTTGCAACAGAAACTCTTTGCTGTTCGCCGCCTGAAAGCTCACTCGGATATTTATGTAGTTTTTCTCCAAGCCCGACTGCTTCAATAACATTTTTATAATCTTTGTTGCCTGCTAAGTCAGCGCCCATTTTCACATTTTTATCTACGCTCATGTCAGGGAGCAAATAATACTGCTGAAAAATAAATCCAACATTTTCCTTGCGAAATACAGTTAATTCTTTGTCAGAAAGTGCTGTAATTTCCGTTGTATCATAAAACACTTTACCGCTGTCAGGGCGTTCAAGCCCCGAAATCACATTCAAAAAGGTAGACTTTCCCGAACCTGACGCACCGAGGATCACAACAAAATCTCCGTCCTGAATTTCAAGGCTGATACCTTGTAATACCTGAAATCGGCTTTCACCGTTCCCGTATGATTTTATAATGTCTTTCACTTTAATCATTGTTTTTATACTCCTTTATATTATTCAAAATACCCATAAATACCTCTGTAATCATCGAACTGATTTCATCACCTGTGAATCGGCACATTTTGGTGGCATAGCTTGTCCCTCTCTTTTATAAACCAGCCGTTTTACATCACTTGTTTTTATTATACTCAGAACTGCATAAAAAGTCAATAGGCGGCAGAGCATTACAGCCTGCCGCCTATATGCTATTTGTAAATGATTTCCTTTTCCACAATCTCCATCGCACAAGCCCGTATGTTATTGAGCCGATAGGCTGTTGTTCTTCTTTTAGAAGTGTTATGGCAATGGAAATAATAATCGCCAAGCAATTCGTCCCATCTGCAACAAGTATATCCAAAGAATTTAAAATATCCAGAGATTTTTTTTAATGATAAAACGGGATTTATTGCACCATTTTCAATTCATAAAGGCGATAGATTTTCTTATACATTGCACCCGTAAACATCATTTTGAAAAAGAATTTATCAAAACCACTTAGCTCATTAACTAACCTATCAGGTGTTAATGAGTGTTCAGACTTGAGCTTAATTCTTGTATTTTGAAGAATAGGTCGAAAGTCATCAATGCCATAAAGCTTTGTTACACCTACATCATTAACAGGATTTTTATACTTTGAGGCTTTTGCACCAAATTCCGTATAAACGTCCATTAAGATATGCAGCCTTTGATATTTCTCCTGCAAAACAAGGAGGAAGCCTTTTATCTGTTCATTGGAAAGGTACATACTGACACCTTCAAGAATAACAATAGCTGAATTGCCATTAGGAAGTGACTTAATATTCTCAGGATTTGCAGCGTCGAAATTTACCATATGATAATTGTCTGTTTCTTCATAATAGTTTTTTCTTAAAGCAATAACATCCGGAAAATCTCCGTCAATCCAATTTTTATATGGGCTTATTATTCTTTGGCATCTGCTGTCCAAACCGCATCCTATGTGTAAAACAACTGCTTCTTTATCTTGTTTGAGCATCTCTTCCGTCCAATCATCAAACACCTTAGCTCTCATTGCCATATTATATGTAAGCCACTTTGATTTAGATTTTCCTCTGATTGGGAATGACTCTTTCTCCCATATTTTTTCCGCCATAGGGTCTTTTAAAATAATTCCCTTCTTGCTAACCTGCGATTTACCATACAGCGGAATAAACAAAGTTTTATTTACTTCGTTCATAATTTCGACACCTACACAAATCTTATTTATCATACAAATATTATATCGCAGTCAAAATTAACCGTCAATCAAATTTACATACTCTTCGTAAAGCTCTCCGACTCATCCTATGTCATATCCTAAGTTTCATCTTCGCTCTGCTGTCTTTCAAGTGTCTGATTTTAGGCATCAATAACCATACTATTGAGTAATTACCTTGCTTCTTTTGAAACAGGGTGAGTAATCTTGCTGAAATACTTTTCAGCGTTATCATCAATAAATGTGCTTGCAGGCATTGCAACGAACAAGCCTTTTGCGAAACTCATAACCCTAATGCCGTGAATTGCTACTGCGCCGCCGATTGTAACACTTGCAAAAGCTTTTTGAATCCTCAAACGTAAAACTTATTATTCTCAAACGTTTTGTTTCAAACATTTCATCACTCCAGAAAATCAAATTTGCTTAATTTAAATTATACCATATCAATAAAAAAAAGAGAGTAGAAAACTCTACTCTCTTGTGGCTCCCCCAACTGGGCTCGAACCAGTGACATCATGATTAACAGTCATGCGCTCTACCGACTGAGCTATGGAGGAATATATGTGTTGGCATCTCCCTATCTTCCCGGGCCGTCTCCAGCCAAGTATTTTCGGCACCGCTGAGCTTAACTTCTGTGTTCGGTATGGGAACAGGTGGACCCTCAGTGTCATCAATACCAACTTGTTTGTGGTTTTCCCACATATATATATTTATCACCTTTCGGCGTAAATATTCATGGTGACTCGTGGGGGAATCGAACCCCCGTCGCCGGCGTGAGAGGCCGGAGTCTTAACCGCTTGACCAACGAGCCATATTGCTCGGGGCCGACGGTTTTCCATCAGCCCCTCATCTTTGGTGCACCATCAGGGACTCGAACCCGGGACACCCTGATTAAGAGTCAGGTGCTCTACCAACTGAGCTAATGGTGCATTTTTCTGTGCTTACACCTAAGCACCCTGAAAACTGAATAAAGATTTAGAAAAGAAGAAACATTGCACTGAGTTAACCAAAAGGACTGTGGTCAAGCCCTCGACCTATTAGTACTGCCAAGCTGAATGCCTCACGGCACTTACACAC
>NZ_WNJZ01000009.1 GCF_024433635.1 Ruminococcus sp. zg-924
ATGGTGTTCTCGCATATCCATTATAACACCTATTTTGAATTCTGCACTATATACTTTGTTTTTTCTTCCTGTTTTACCCATAAAAATATGCACCTCCAAAAGTGTCTAACTTTTGGGGTGCATATCACACTTGAAGTGTCCCTTTTGAAATGCAGTTAGCTTTTTAGCACATTACAATAGATTTTCCGTAGCTTCAGGAAAAGTAATATCAACCTGCGGCTGAGTCGGTGCATCAGTTATCGGTATAGTCGGCGCATCAGTTTCTGGTATTGTCGGTGGCTCCGTCTGGGGTTCAGTCTGAGGTTCGGTTTGCGGTTGAGTCGGTTCGTCTGTTGTCGGCTCTGTCGGCTCAAAAGTTGGTGCTTCTGTTTCAGACTGTGATTCGGCTTGTGTTTCAGATACTGATGTAACAGCTGTCGGCGTTGTTGGGGAATTATTTCCGTTTTTATTTCCCATAAATGCGAATACAAAAACCACTGTTGCTATCACAACAACTGCTGCAACAATTGCAGTTACAATGATAGGAGCTTTACCGCTCTTCTTTTTATTTACCGGCTGTGAGCGTGTATACGGCGAAGGAGTCGGCGTGTATTCCTCCTCAATAGGGGAATCGTAGCCGTCATTATATCTTGATACATCATATCCGCAATACGGACAAACACTCCGGCCCTTATTAAGCGGTTGATTGCAGTTAGGGCAAACCTTCCTTATGTATGGTTCTTTCTGCTTGTTTTCTCTTTTAGGGGTGTTGCTCGTGTTTTTCACTGTGGTGCTTTGCGTGTTTTCAATAGTAGACTGCGAGTGACTGTAAATGTTGTTGTCGGAGCTGTCATCGCTGAAGTTATGCACGGCTGAGAAATCAATCGGGTTTTCGTCAAAGTCATCGTCAAAGTAGCCGTCATTATATTCACTCTTATCTTCCTCAACTCGTGTACCGCAGTTAGAGCAATATTTCTCGCCTTCCTTAATTGCGGCGTTGCAATTGCTGCAAAATCTCATATATACCATTCCTTCCTTTGGTGTGCTATATTTAAATATACACTTTATTTTCCTGTGTGTCAAACAGAATAATGTCAAAAGAATGTAGTGCTAATTAAAGCAAATTTATTCTTGACAAATTTCAACGTTTATTGTATAATATTCAGAGTAATCACGCCACTTGCGGATGTAGCTCATCTGGTAGAGCGCCACCTTGCCAAGGTGGAGGTAGCGAGTTCGAGCCTCGTCATCCGCTCCATATTTCATTTGACGGATAGAGCTTGCTCTATCCTATTTTTATACGATAAAGGAGGGGTAAAAATGGCGGCAGATTTGCATTGCCACACAAAATTATCGGACGGAAGCGTTCCCGTTGACGAGCTAATTACGCTTGCAAAGGGCAGTGGTCTTACTGCGATAGCACTTACCGACCACGATACATTCAGTGGAGTAAAAACGGCTCAGACTCTTGGAGCACAGGCGGGGCTTGAGGTTATTCCGGGCGCTGAAATATCCTGCTTTGACAATAAAAGGCACAGGCTTGTTCATATACTTTGTTATTATCCCGACAAGCCGGAAATGTTCGATTCACTATTTGACGCTATTGCAAAAAGCAGAAAAAAAGAGGTAACGATTGCCCTTGAAAAAATAATGAAGTATTATCCAATAACTCACGAAATGGTTCAGCGCAGAGCACAGGGCAGTGTTACAATCTTCAAACAGCACATTATGCATACACTGCTTGATGCCGGCTATACAGATAAAATCTACGGTGAGCTTTATAAGGAGCTGTTTGGCTACAAAACAGGAATAGCAAGAACGAATATCGAATATCCCGACGCTTTTGAAATACTTGATATGATTCATAAGTCCGGTGCGGTTGCCGTTCTGGCTCATCCGTCTGTCTACGATTCTCTTGACCTTTTGCCTGAGCTTGCCGAAAAGGGACTTGACGGAGTAGAATATAATTTCCCACGCAGAAAACCCGGTGAAGATAAAGTTCTTGACGATATTGTAAAGAATTATGATTTAATCAAAACAGGCGGCACAGATTTTCACGGTGGCAGTACAAGCCAAGTTCATCCTATTGGTACCTGTACAACAGATGAAGGGCAGCTGTTAAAACTTAAGAAACTAAAAAATATTATTTGATAGGAGAATGCAATATGAAATTTAAGTATAGTCCGAGAGGCGTATGCTCACAAGTAATTGAGCTTGATATGGAAGGTAATATAATTAAGAACGTAAAATTCTACGGCGGATGTAACGGTAACCTTAAGGGTATTGGTTCTCTCGTTCAGGGAATGAAGGCAGAGGAGGTTATCAAACGCTGCGAAGGTATTTGCTGCGGAATGAAATCAACCTCTTGTCCGGATCAGCTTGCAAAGGCGCTGCAACAGTATCTTGCAAGCAACCACGAATAATAATTTGCTGTTTTTGGATATCCTCTATTGTCTTGCAACATAGAGGATATTATTTTGTTTAAAGACCGTTTTATTGTACATTAATTGTGATATTATACTGTTAAGCTAAAGAAAGCGCATAAATTAATCCGAGTAAAATGGAGGAGCAATTATGAGCGGTAAATTCATGCTAACGCCGAATGACGGGAATAAGGCAGAAGAAAAAAACGAGAATAAGAAGAAAGCTGAATTTGATAAGGCAAAATTCGAATTAATATCTGCTGTTGCAATAATGTTCTTTGCAGGCGGAGCGTATATATTTTTTGCATACTTAATTGTTCGCATACTTTTTGAAGATTTGGATGAAAACAGCGCAACAGGCTTTGTTCGCTTTGTTATTATTGCGGTAATAACAATAGTCGGAATTTTAGGTCTGTTTGGCACTGTCACAGGTGTCACCGGAAGCTACAGAGAATATAGAGAAAAACGCAGTGCGTATTTTAATTCTGCGTCAAATTCTGATGAAACAGCGGCTAAAATCAGCAGTAATATGTTTATTAAGATACTCATTATTGGCGTCGCTATTACATTGATATTTGTTGTTTTTATTAGCATATATTCAAATAAATTAGATACAATTCATCAAGAAAAAGAGCATGCCGATTCAACGGTGAGCAACATACTCAAATCTCACAGCAATTCATCGACTTCTTCGTATTATCAATATCATTCAAGCAGTAAATCCTCGTCAAGCTATAAGCCGAACAAAAGCAGTAAATCCTCTTCAGGCGATGACCCGTTCAATGCAAAAGACTATTGTGACCCCGATGATTTTTACCATGATTATTATGATGATTTTTACGATTATGAGGACGCTGAGGATTATTATTATGAACATCAATAAAATACGCTCCTCTTGCATAAGAATACAGAGGAGCGTGCTTTAAAAGCTAATTATGCCAAGGTGTTCAAGCAGTATTTTAACACCCATCAAAATCAATATCACACCGCCGGCGATTTCAGCCTTGTTCTTGAATTTTGTCCCGAAAAGGCTTCCGAGTTTTATTCCGACAGATGAGAAGATAAAGGTTATTATACCGATAAATATTACGGCATACCATATGTTTACGTCAAGGAAAGCGAATGTGATTCCTGCCGCAAGTGCGTCAATGCTTGTTGCGACTGCCAAAAGAAGCATATTTTTTGCGTCCATTGCCGAATCAGTTGACTCCTCCTCGTCGGAGAGTGCTTCCTTAATCATTTTTGCTCCAAGCAGGAACAGAAGCACAAAGGCTATCCAATGGTCAAATGCGGATATGTAGTCCTTGAACCAGTAGCCACAGAAAAAGCCAATTGTCGGCATAAGCGCCTGAAATCCTCCAAACCAGAGTCCGGCCTTTACACTGTGTCTAAGCCGTACATTCTTAAGCGCAAGACCCTTGCATATCGAAACTGCGAAGGCGTCCATTGACAATCCAACAGCAATAAAAAATAACTCTAAAATGCCCAGCTTTATACATTCCCTTCTGATATACGTGTGAATTACATTTTACCTATTTTGTATCATGGTGTCAATAGGCACTATAAGTTTATATAAAATTATTGAAATTTCGATTGTTAAATGATATAATATCAACATAAAACATAGGAGGTTTATGAAATGAAGTTGAAAAAAATTCTTATTCCTTTATTTTCCCTTTTAGCAATAATAATGTCGGCGGTTACAGCCTCAGCAGCTAATGCAGAAAAAGCTGTAACACCCACAGGTGATGAAACAAATGTGTTTTTGATTGTTGCAATTCTTGTAGCCGCAGTCGCAGTTGCGGTTGTTGTAATTGTGCTTGGTAAAAAGAATAATAAATAATTATCGGACTACGGGAACGGCTTAGCCGTTCCTTTTCTAATTAAGAACAAGGCGTGATGAAATGAACGAACAAGTTATATTGTCAAAAAACTGTAAGCTGATAGCCGGTAAAATGCCTTTTGCCCCAAAGACCGCTCTTGTACTCGGTTCCGGACTGGGAGGACTTATTAAAGAAAATGATATTAAGTTCAGCATAGGCTATGACAAGCTTGAGGGTATGCCTGTATCAACTGTTGACGGGCACAACGGAAGGTTCGTTTTTGCAAGACTCGGCGGTGTTCCGGTTGTTGCAATGCAGGGGAGAGTTCATCTTTATGAGGGTTACACTGCGCAGGAGGTTGTTCGCCCGATACGCCTTATGGGTATGCTCGGAGCAAATAAGCTAATACTCACTAATGCGGTAGGCGGCATAAACAAAGCTTTTTCCTGCGGCGATTTGATGATCATAACTGACCATATTTCAAGCTTTGTACCATCTCCGCTTATTGGTGAAAACTGTGATTTCCTCGGAACACGTTTTCCTGATATGAGCGAGGTGTATTCAAAAAATCTGCGTGCTGTTGCCCTGAGTTCTGCTGAAAATCTCGGTTTAAAGCTGAAACAGGGTGTGTTCGTCCAAACAACAGGCCCAAATTATGAAACGCCTGCCGAGATAAAAATGTATTCGCTTTTGGGTGCGGACGCAGTTGGAATGAGCACCGCTGTTGAAGCTATGGCGGCTGTGCATATGGGTATGTCGGTATGCGGTATAAGCCTTATAACAAATGCGGCGGCAGGTATAAGCGATAAGCCGCTGTCGCACAGTGAGGTTAAGCTTGAAGCTGATAAGGCGGCGCAGAAGCTTTCTAATCTCATCATTGACATTATAAGCAATTTGGGTGAAATATATGACTGATTTACACTTGCATCTTGACGGCTCTTTGCCGATAAAAACGATTATTAAGCTTGCAAGGCTGCAAAATATAACACTGCCGAGTGAGGACGAAAAAACGCTTAAAAAATACCTTACGGTAAGCCCGTCAGCGCAGAGCCTGAACGATTACCTCAAATGCTTTGATTTGCCGCTTGAGCTTCTGCAAAGTTGTGGGGCTGTTGAGCTTTCGGTGTATGAGCTTATATGCGAGCTGACAAGACAGGGGATAATATACAGCGAAATCCGTTTTGCACCCCAACTGCACACAAGGCGGGGCTGTACTCAGCGCAAAATCATTGAAGCGGCAATCAAAGGACTTGAAAAAGCGGAAAGGGATTTTAACACAAAATCAAACCTCATACTATGCGCTATGCGTGGAGGCAGTGATGAGGATAACCTGTTGACTGTCCGCCTTGCCGCTGAATATTTAAACTGCGGCGTGTGTGCTTTAGACCTTGCAGGAGCAGAGGCTTTGTACAAAACCGAGCTTTACAGCGGTGTTTTTGCACTTGCAAAACAGCTTGATATACCGTTTACAATCCACGCAGGAGAAGCTGACGGGGCGCAAAGCGTGAAAGCAGCTGTTGACTTTGGTGCAAGGCGAATCGGACACGGTGTAGCGGCTGT
This sequence comes from Ruminococcus sp. zg-924, assembly GCF_024433635.1. GTDB lineage: Bacteria > Bacillota > Clostridia > Oscillospirales > Acutalibacteraceae > UBA7067. The sequence goes on from NZ_WNJZ01000009.1 coordinate 5,786, forward strand.
AAATGATGTTGAGTTGATGTATGAAGTTAAGCGAAAAAATATTACAATAGAGTGCTGTACTACAAGCAATTTGCAGACAAGGGCGGTTGCAAGCCTTTCACAGCACCCTATTAAGGAATTCTTCAGGCTCGGAATCAACGTAACAGTAAACACCGACAATATGACAGTGTCGGACACCACAATAGATAAAGAGCTTTCAATTCTGTCAGAAATCATACCCGATATTTCAAGAGAAACCCTTATGCGAAACGCCATAAACGCCGCATTTTTAAGTGAAAAAGAAAAGGCAGAGCTTCTGGAGAAGATTTCAAATAAATAACAAATAAGCTTGGTGATAATATGAGTTTAGAGGCTGTTTTACTGATTATTCTTATTATATTGATTTTATGCTTTGGCGTTGGTTTGTACCTTGCTATCAAAAAGCAAGGCGGAGAGCATTACTGCGATGGCGTTTCAAAAGAGCTGTCACAGATTGAAAACAGGCTGAATATGCTCGACAGTGCAAACAGCGCACTGCGACAGGAGCTTTCTTCAATAGTGCAGATAAGCGTGAAGAATATGGGTGATATTTTGTCGCAAAGTCAGAGCGAAAGGCTTGTACAGCTTGAAAACAGACTAAAAACCTTTTCGCTTGAAAGCGAGCAAAAGCTTGAAAACATACGAGCGTCAATGGAGGTGCGACTTACAGACATTAAAAATGAAAACGCACGCTCACTTGAACAAATGAGAAAAACAGTGGACGAGAACCTGCAAAAGACGCTTGAGGAAAAAATGAGCCGTTCCTTTGCTCTTGTAAACGAAAGACTTGAACAGGTTTATAAGGGACTGGGTGAAATGCAGAGCCTTGCAAACGGAGTGGGTGACCTTAAAAAGGTGCTGTCAAATGTAAAGACAAGAGGAATTATAGGGGAATTGCAATTAGGTGCAATTTTAAAGGAAGTTCTCTCTCCCGAACAGTACGAGGAAAATGCAATAACAAAAAAGGGCAGCAAAAACTATGTTGAGTTTGCAGTTAAGCTGCCGCAGGACAGCGGCGAGTTTATATATCTGCCGATAGATTCAAAGTTTCCGGGCGATACATACAGCGCACTGTGCGATGCCTATGACAGCGGTGACAAACTGAGAATTGACGAGGCAAGAAAGCGCCTTCATGCAACGCTAAAGTCAGAGGCTAAGGACATCAGCGACAAATACCTTGACCCGCCGAATACAACGGATTTTGCAATAATGTTCCTGCCGTTTGAAGGCTTGTATGCCGAGGCGGTGAACAGCGGAATTGTTGAGCAGCTGCAAAGAAGCTATAAGGTGAATATTGCAGGGCCAAGCACAATGGCTGCACTTCTGAACAGCTTGCAAATGGGCTTTAAAACTCTTGCAGTTCAGAAGCAGAGCACTGAGGTGTGGAGAGTTCTCGGCAGCGTAAAGAGTGAATTTGACAAGTTCAACGATATTCTTGTGCTTACTCAGCAGAGAATTGAGCAGGCAAACGCAGAGCTTGACAAGCTTGTGGGAGTAAGAACAAGGCAGATAAGAAAGCGGCTGTCACAGCTTGACGAAATAGATATTCCTAAGTTTTCCGACAAAGCGGAAAATAACCAATAAAATGAATTTATTCCCCTTGTTAAGGCAATACTTGTTTTAAAGCCTTAACAAGGGGGATTTTTGTGCAGTACAAGAAGGTTGAAATCTGCGGTGTAAACACAAGCAAGATTAAGGTGCTTAAGGAAAAAGAAAAGCGTGAGCTTTTGAAGATTATCAACAGCGGCTCAAAATTAGAACGTGCAAGGGCAAGGGACGAAATGATAAACGGTAATCTGCGCCTTGTTCTGAGTGTTATTCAGCGCTTTACAAACCGTGGCGAAAATCTTGACGATTTGTTTCAGGTCGGCTGTATCGGCCTTATAAAGGCAATAGACAATTTCAACTGTGACTTAGATGTACGCTTTAGTACCTACGCCGTACCTATGATCATCGGGGAGGTCAGGCGCTATCTTCGTGACCATAATTTTATAAGGGTTAGCCGTAGTATACGTGACACAGCCTACAGGGCAATGCAGGTTAAGGAGCAGCTTACAAACCAAAACAACCGTGAGCCGACTATTGAGGAGATTGCAAAGGAGCTTGACACAACAAAGGAAAATGTTGTTCTTGCATTAGAGGCGGTTGTAGAGCCTGTGTCGCTCTATGAACCTGTGTTTTCAGACGGCAGTGACACAATCTGCGTTATGGACCAGATAGGCGACAATAACGATGACCGCAACTGGCTTGACGAAATTGCGATAAAGCAAGCTATGCTCAACCTGTCGGACAGAGAAAAGACAATAATAGGACTGCGCTTTTTCAAGGGCAAAACTCAAATGGAGGTTGCCTCTGAAATAGGAATATCTCAGGCGCAGGTCAGCCGAATTGAAAAGGGTGCCTTAAAGAAGATAAAGGACTCAACAAGTTAATAAGGATAGTCGCTCATTTTGGACAGCAAAAAGCGGGAGGAAAAACCTCCCGCTTTTTGCGATAATGTATTAAATGGGGTTAGGAAAAAGCTACTTAACCTGCTGTGAGAAATACATATGTATTATCCTTAACTTCGGCTTTAGAATTTATACAAGCACAAATGCCGGTTTCAGCAATATTAACCGGTGTTGTGTAAAGCTTTTCTTCATCACTGTAAGCCTGAATAACAAACGGATAATATACCTTGTTCTTATCTGTTTTGTCACGCAGGTTATAAAGCGTAATTTCGCCAAAATCATAGTCCTGTATTTTTGAGCCTGCATTGTAATAATACAGATTACCCTCACTGTCGGTATATACAACCCTGTAAGAAAGCTTATCGGCGTCTATGATTTCAACTTCATTAGGATATTCATAATTATCTGCATAATACAGATTACCTTCACTGTCGGTATTTGCAACCCTGTAAGAAAGCTTATCGGCGTTTATGATTTCAGCTTCATTAGGATATTCATCATAATTATCTTTGCCATATTCGTCTGCTTCTTCGTCCAAGAATAGCGTCATATCATAAAAAATTGAATGTTTACTGTCATAATCTGAGCCATCTTGTGTTGTTCTGTTCTGCAAATAATCTGTGCTTACATTATCAGGCAGGGTGAAGAACTGCTCTACAGCGTCCTCGCTCAACATTCCTGTTTTTGAATCAAGGAAATATTCACTTATGTCATTACTAATCATAGAGCCGTTACCGCAAAGAAGATTAAGACTTGTTGTGTAGCCGTACTCGGAAATTAGCTTTACACTGTTTTTGTATGACATCGGTAGGGTTATGTTAATTTTGCTGTCGCTTGAGCTTCTCTTTTCACGGTAGCTTAATACCATTTTGCAGTATATATTGTTTCCAAAGCTGTAATTATTTGGTGCATTGCTATTAATATCCGTGAGTATTGCCTTGCTCAATTCATCAACAAGCTTTGGTTGGGTTATGTTGCTGATGGAACCGCCGTACCAGTTAGGCTTGATTGAAAACATAGTAATGTCGCCGCTTTCACCGCTGAGCAGTGATTTTAGCTTTGCTGAATTTTCCTCTGAAGCAATAGCTTCAATTTCCTCAAGCTTGCCTGTCATATTAATATTGCAATAATAACCCTTTGAATATGTTCTTTCAACCGTTGTGCCGTCCTTCATATGATAGAGCAACTTCAGGCTTGTAGGATTTGTATAGAATGGGTTATCGGTGTTATATATTGAATCAACGTCGGGGTTTTCGAAGGTGTATCTTGACAAATATGAAGTATAAGGATCACCTAAGGTGTTAATATAATACGGTTTCGGGTTCACAGTATTCAGATTGTCAACAATCTCTTGATGCAATTCAATTGCCAAATTTATGCTTTTTTCGCCGCTGCAAACTATTGTATCGCTCTCATCAAGATAAACCGAATTATATAAGCCCATTCCGAAAAGCGAAAATGCAGTGCCTATACCGGTGTTTCCTGCAAACGGATTGCCACTATTTGTAATTTCAACCGAGCTTACCTTGTCTGATTGCGGAATATACTTGTCTGCGCCAAAGCCGCCGAATGCAAGGGAGGTGTAAAGCAGGCAAACGCACAATACAACAGCCGCATAGCTGATAAGAGATTTTGCAAAGCCCTTGAATCCTTTGTTGAATATAACTGTTGCAACAAGATGTGTGAGAAATGAAGTGATTATAAAAGCGATAAGGAACACTGCAAACGTAGTCCAAGCGCTGCTTTGAATTATTGCGGCAATATCGTTTGCGCTTGTATTATCAGAAATTCTGCTGATATACATTGTAAAGGTGAACATCAAGCTGACAAGCAAACCGATAGCCGCTGTTGCAATAAAGCGGATAATAACAGACGGCGCCTTAAACGCAAACGAATTCTGTGCTGATTCCGTCTTCCTTTTCTTTGTGAGAAAGTAACAGCCTATAAAGCTTGCCGCAATCAGAATTGCCCAAGCAACAAGCTGCTGCCAGTTCTCGGCAAAGAAATTGTATTCGTACTCTCCACCTCGGAAAAATGAAGCAATAATATTAATTATACCGCCCATCGAAGAACCGTATGGGGACAGAAAATTTGAGATAAGCGGAATTTGGTCAATATGCAGGTTTACGCCCGGTACTATACTTGAACCAAGTATAGAAAGCATAGCTATTGCAATAGGATATGCAAAGTTTATGAGCAATGTTGTTAATACTGTGTTAGCTGTTGTGCCGCAGCATACAGCCATAAACGCAGTAAAGGAATATGATGCTATAACTGAGATTAACACAATCAGACCTATTAACAATGTGTTTATAAAAAGATATGAACTATTCTGTATTGATGATACGCTAATCGTCATAAACGCAACAATCAGCATATTGATTATGTACGGAACTATTATCATAACTAAGCCGGTTGTATAGCGTGAGAAGAACAGGGTTCGCCTTGTACATGGCAAAGAGCCAAAAACATCAGCCTGACGCTTGTTGTGCAGATAGTCGAACATCATAACCGAGATGATAAAGGTCATTAACATTGTAACAATGGTTGAAAGTGATGCAAAGGTAAAGAATGTTACAGGGTTATTAAGTGTGCCGATAGAAATACTTGTAAGCGTTCCTATTACAGGGCTTGAAAACAGCAGGAGAGAGGCGTAAACAATAGCAAGCGCCTTGTGTTTCTTTAAGCTCCAAACGGCGATATTCATAAAATCGCTGAATTTTGTTTTTTTCTTAGCTGATAATGTTGCTGACGTCATAGCCTGCCACCTCCATTTCGTAAATAAATACTTCTTCAAGTGTAAGAGGTAATGCTTCAACAAACATTGGGTTCAGCGTGTGAAGCTTTGAGAGCACCTCGTCCTGAGCACCTCTGATTATCATATTGTAAAGCTGACCGTGCATATTGGCGTTTAGTATATCAAACTGCGACATATCGGCATTTGTCGGCGGTACGGAAAATGCCGCCTGCACCTTTGTAATGCCCATTTTTGTTTCGTCAAGCTCATTGTTGAATAAAACTTTTCCCTGATGCAGCAGGGCTACGTGGTCGCATAAATCCTCAAGCTCACGCAGGTTATGGGACGCAATTACAACGCTCATTCCGTTTGAAACATCTTCTATAATAAGCTTTTTGACAAGCATTCTTATAACGGGGTCGAGTCCGTCAAAAATTTCGTCGAGCAAAAGATGTCTCGGGCAACAGCTCAAAGAGAGTATAAGTGCTGCCTGCCTCTGCATACCTTTTGACATATTGATTATCCTTTGGTTTTGATTAATCGGGAACAATGAGCAGAGGTGGTTGTATTTTTCCTCACTCCAGCTTGTGTATAGCCTTCTGTAAAGGTCTGCTGTATTTCGTACAGTTGAATCGTTGTAGAAATACGGGTAGTCGCTTACAAAAAACACCTTACCCTTTGCGTCTGTGTTTTCAAAGCTGTCCTCACCGTCAATCAGAATTTCGCCGTCGTCAGCTTCAAATACTCCCGCAATAAGCCTCAGCATTGTCGATTTGCCCGAACCGTTTGAGCCGACAAGACCCAGCACGTTGCCGTTGTCAATTTTAAGGCTGATATCGTCAAGAGCTGCAAGAGAGCCGAACTTTTTAGTTACGCTGCATAGCTCAATCATAATGTGCCTCCTTCTTCCTCAAGGTACTCCTTTACTATTCTGTTAATGTCGTCCTTCGTTACGCCAATTTCCAAAGCCTTGCCAAGAGCCTCATTGATAAGCTGAGCCGCAGAGCTAAGCTTAAGCGCTTCAGGCGAGGCGCTGGGGGAGATGAACGAGCCTTTGCCTATTACTGAGTATGTAATATTGTCACGTTCAAGCATCTGATACACCTTTGCAACGGTGTTCGGGTTTACCCCAACGTCCTTGGCAAGCGCCCGGACCGTTGGCAGCTGTTCGTCAGGCTTAAGTACACCGAGTGCTACAAGCTTTACCACATTGCTGTAAAGCTGCTCATAAATTGGCTCTCGGCTGTCTAAATTTAACGAGAACATAACACCACCCTCTTTCTAAAGGTTTTCGTATTGTGTTTGCACCATTGTATTATAATGTACTATTACTAATGGTACAATTAGTATATTCCTTATTTTTCCGTTTGTCAATATGTTTTCTAATGAATTCTATAAAAAAAGCTGTACGGTTTTTCCGTACAGCCTGAAAATTTCATATCAGTGAAGCTTTTCTTTTTTGTTTACGCCAAATATTCCTCCAATTGCGCCGCTGAGTATCAATGCGGCAGCTTTGATTATTATCATAATTGACAGCGAAAAGCCGCCTGAGATAAGCGAGATTATAAGCTGAAGCAGCAACAGTATAACGCCGGTTGCGGCGCCTATAAATATGCCTGACTTTTTTACAAGCCGCCCCGCTATAAATCCGCCGACAAAACAGCTTGCACCGCTTAATACCGTAGTAAGGGTTGATATGATGTTGTCTGGTATGTAGCCTGCCTTTGTAAGCGCAAACGCCGTTATAAGAAAAAGCAGAATACATACTATAATCTCAGCTATACCGCCTATGACTATTCCCTTAACGCTTTTGTTCATCTCCATAAATTTACTCCCAACATAAAAATACCTATGAATTGTTTCTACAATCCATAGGTATTAATATTATCGGAAAATTATGACTCTTATTTTTCAGTCTTTTCAGATTTGCTTCTGCCGAAAATTCCCTTTGACTTTGTTTCCGTTGCTTTCTGAGGCTCATCCTTGATTGTGTCAACAGTTGAGATTGCCCAGCGCTTAAACTGCATCTTAACTCTGTCTGCACCTGTTTCAATAACAAATGAATCTGTTTCTTCCTTAATGCTGACAACTTTGCCCATTATGCCGCCGATTGTAGTAATCTCATCGCCGATTTCAAGGTTATCTCTCATTGCCTGCTCTTGTTTTTTCTTCTTTGAGTTCGGGCGAATCATAAAGAAATAGATAGCGCCGAAAATGGCAACGTAAACTAAAATCATTACCCACATACTCGAACCCCCGTTTGCGTTATTGGCGCCGTTTGCACCTGCCGGTGCGCAAGAGCAGAATGTGAGCATTGCAACAACTGCAACTGATAAAAGTGCTATAAGCTTTTTCAAGTTTTATCATCCTTTCATTAAAAAAACACTGTCGGCAACTATTATACCAATTTAGCGGCAATCTTTCAATAGCAAAACTCAATGTTTGCAAATTATTTTGTAGGATTACAATTGATGTGTTACAAAAAGCAAAAAAGTATAGCGAATAGAGACCCTCTGTGTTACAGTTAAGTTGCTAAACCAAAAAAGCAACAGGAGGAATCTATCCGCTATGAAAACTGTAACACAAACAATGAGGTATCGTCAAGCACTAATTTTGTATGCAAACAAATATGGGGTAACAAAAGCAGCAATCAGATACAAAACAAACAGGCAATATATCTATCGCTGGAAAAAAAGATATGACGGAACACTGCAAAGTCTTGCAGATCGTTCACACAGACCCAATAGCCACCCTAATCAGCACACAGAATCCGAGCTGAAACTAATATCAGATATGCGGAGAAGAAACCCAAATGCCGGTCTTGTGGTGTTTTGGGTGAAGCTAAGGCAAAGGGGTTATTCTCGTTCAATAACAGGACTTTACAGAGTTTTGAAGAGAACAAAGCAAGGAGCAGTAAAACCACCAAACCCAAAGTATATTCCTAAACCATACGAAAAGATGTTATTTCCCGGTCAGAGAGTTCAGATAGATGTTAAATTCGTACCGGATGCTTGTTTAGTAGGAGAAGCTAAAGGCAAGAAGTTTTATCAATACACAGCAATAGATGAATACTCAAGATTTCGCTATTTAGAGGCGTTTGAGGAGCACAGCACATATTCATCGACTCTGTTCTTAGAACACCTGATAGAAAAGTTTCCTTTTCCAATACAATGCGTACAGACCGACAATGGAGCTGAGTTTACAAAAAAACTTCTACCAACCAAAAATCCAACACCCACACTGTTTGAGGCTCGCCTCAAACAGTGTGGCATAGCTCACAAGCTCATTCGTCCATATACACCAAGACACAACGGCAAAGTGGAAAGGTCTCATCGCAAAGACAATGAATACTTTTATGCTACACACACCTTTTACTCATTTTACGACTTTAAAAAGCAATTAGCTGTTCACAGTAGAAAATATAACAAATTTCCTATGCGCCCTCTTAATTGGAAATCTCCTGCTGATTATATTAACGCTTTTATTTCTAATGGCGAAGTTTTCTAATTTTGTAACACATCATTGACAAACCTACAAAAACTCAATGTTTGCAAATTATTTTTCCAATAATTTAATGTTTATTTTGCTTTTAGGGATTGTTTTCTCAAATCCGGTTGCCGAGGACTTCAACTCCATGACTGTAATAGCTTTCAAAGCTTCCGTTATCGAGCGCATCTCTTATTTCCTTTAAGAGATTATTGTAAAAATATAGGTTGTGCATAACGGCAAGCCTCATTCCAAGCATCTCCTCACTCTTGAACAGATGGTGAATATATGCTCTGTCAAAGTGTTGGCAAACAGGGCAGTTGCATGAGGTGTCAAGAGGCAGAGTGTCGAGTGTGTACTTTGCATTTTTTATGTTCCTTATGCCTTCCTTTGTGAAAATCTGCCCGTGTCTTGCATTTCGTGTCGGCATTACGCAGTCAAACATATCAATTCCTCGGTGTACCGCTTCAAGAATATTTACAGGTGTGCCAACTCCCATTAAATACCTCGGCTTGTCCTTCGGCATTTCCTCGGTTAAAACGTCAAGAATATGGTACATAACCTCGGCAGGCTCTCCAACAGCAAGACCGCCGACAGCATAACCCGGCAGGTCAAGTTCAGATATTGCTTTCATATGGTCAAGTCGCAAATCATCGTATGTGCCGCCCTGATTGATGCCGAAAAGCATTTGCTCACGGTTTATGGTGTTTTCAAGTGAGTTAAGGCGGTCAAGCTCAGCTTTACAGCGCTTAAGCCAGCGTGTTGTACGTTCTATCGAGTTTTTAGTGTAGTCATACGGCGAGGGATTTTCAATACATTCATCAAATGCCATTGCAATGGTTGAGCCGAGGTTCGATTGAATCTGCATACTTTCCTCTGGTCCCATAAATATTTTCCGTCCGTCAATGTGGGAGTTAAAGTAAACTCCCTCTTCCTTAATATTACGGAGCTTAGCAAGTGAAAACACCTGAAAACCGCCGCTGTCTGTAAGAACAGGACCGTCCCAGCGTGTGAATTTCCTAATTCCGCCAAGCTTACGTACAACCTCATCGCTTGGTCGAAGGTGCAGGTGATATGTGTTGCAAAGCTGTACCTGACAGCCTAAGTCCTTAAGGTCAAGCGCAGATACGCCGCCCTTTATTGCGCCGCAGGTTGCAACATTCATAAAAAACGGTGATTGTATAACACCGTGAGGCGTTTCAAACATACCTCTGCGAGCGTTGCCCTCTGTTTTAATAATCTTGAACATCTCAAATCTCCCTTAGCGTATAAACATAGCGTCGCCGAACGAGAAGAAACGGTATTTTTCCTCTACGGCTATTTTGTATGCGTTCATTGTATTCTCATAGCCTGCAAAGGCGCTGACAAGCATAATGAGCGTGCTTTCGGGCAGGTGGAAATTTGTGATAAGCCCGTCGAGTACCTTGAATTTATAGCCGGGATAAATAAAAATCTCTGTACTGCCGACGTAAGGCTCAATTTTTCCGCCGTTTACAGACGCAGCGGCTTCAAGCGAACGGCAGCTTGTTGTGCCGACAGCGATAACACGTTTCCCTTTTTCCTTTGTGTCTGCAATCAGCCTTGCTGTGGCTGGCGGAATTTCAAAATGCTCGCTGTGCATCTTATGGTCGGTTATTTCCTCAGCCTTAACAGGGCGGAATGTGCCAAGACCGACATGAAGAGTTACAAAGCCTACGTTGACTCCCTTAGACTTGATTTTTTCGAGCAGCTCATTTGTAAAGTGAAGTCCTGCTGTCGGAGCGGCGGCAGAGCCAAGCTCACGGCTGTAAACCGTCTGATAGCGTTCCTGATCCTCAAGCTCCTGCGTTATGTACGGTGGCAGCGGCATTTTTCCGATTTTATCAAGAGAGGCAAAAAAGCCTTCCTCACCGTAAAAGAATTTGACAACTCTGTTTCCGTCATCGGTTACAGACAGAACCTCACAGCTCATTATCCCTTCGCCAAAGGTAAATTTTGTTCCGGGTTTTGCCTTTTTACCCGGACCCGCAAGACATTCCCAGATGTCGTTTTCAACCTGCTTTAACAGCAAAAACTCAACACAGGCGCCTGTCGGCTCCTTAATGCCGTAAATTCTCGCAGGCAAAACTCTTGAATCATTGAGTATAAGGCAGTCGCCAGGCTCTAACTCGTCAATAATATCGTAAAAGTGCTTGTGCTTTATTTTACCACTTTCTCTGTCAAGCAGTAAAAGCCTTGAGCTGTCACGAGGCTCAAGCGGAGTCTGAGCAATCAGCTCCTTCGGTAAATCATAATAAAAATCCCTGGTTTTCATAGAATTCCCTTTCAAACTTCCTCTAAAAAATTGACAACAGATAACATCATATGCTATATTATAGTGTAAAGAGATTATACGCAAAAGTGTATATGCTTTGCGTTACTTTATCTATTATATTTTATTTTGTCCTTGTTGACAACTTATTTTTTTCAAAGGATAGCTTAGGAGGAGTTTAAGATGAAGAAGTATAAGGTTGGTATAATTGGCGCAACAGGTATGGTTGGCCAGAGATTCTCTTTATTACTTGCCGACCACCCGTGGTTTGAGGTAACAACACTTGCTGCCAGCGCAAGAAGCGCAGGCAAAAAATATAAGGACGCAGTGGGCGAACGTTGGGCTATGACATCTCCGATTCCGGAGAAGCTTGCAGATATGGTGATACTTGACGCTTCAAATGTTGAAGAGGTAGCGTCAAATGTTGACTTCGTATTCTGCGCAGTTGATATGAAAAAGGATGAGATCAGAGCACTTGAGGAGAAATACGCAAAGGCTGAGTGTCCTGTTATTTCAAATAACAGCGCACACCGTTCAACTCCGGATGTTCCGATGATTATTCCGGAAATCAATGCAGACCACGCAAAAATTATTCCGGCGCAGAAAAAACGTCTTGGTACAAAAAGAGGCTTTATTGCCGTTAAGTCAAACTGCTCACTTCAGAGCTACGTTCCGGCAATTCACCCGCTTATGGACTTGGGCGTAACAAAGGTTCTTGCTTGCACATATCAGGCAATCTCAGGCGCAGGTAAAACCTTTAAGAGCTGGCCGGATATTGTTGATAACATTGTTCCGTACATTGGCGGTGAGGAAGAAAAGTCAGAGCAGGAGCCGCTTAAAATTTGGGGTAAAATCGAAGGCGATAAGATTGTAAACACACAAACACCTTCAATCACATCACAGTGCATCCGTGTGCCTATAAGCGACGGTCATACAGCGGCTGTGTTTGTATCATTTGAGAAGGAATGTTCGCTTGACGAGATTATCTCAAGATGGGAGAACTACAAGGGCAGAGCACAGGAGCTTAACCTTCCGAGCGCACCAAAGCAGTTCCTCCACTACTTCACAGAGCCTGATAGACCGCAGATTAAAACAGAGAGAAATCTTGAAAACGGTATGGCGGTTTCAATCGGCAGACTCAGAGAGGATTCACAGTATACAATTAAATTTGTTTGTATGTCACACAACACATTAAGAGGAGCAGCCGGCGGCGCAGTGCTTATGGCAGAGCTTTTGTGTGCTGAGGGATATATGGACTGATACTTTATCGGAGGTAAATTAAATGAATAACACTGTTTTTACAGGCAGCGGCGTTGCTATTATAACCCCAATGAACAGCGACGGCTCTGTAAACTACAATACCCTCGGGCAAATTATTGATTATCAGATAGAAAACGGTACAGACGCAATTATTACCTGCGGCACAACCGGCGAATCGGCAGTGCTTGACCACAAGGAGCATTGTGACGTTATTTCCTATACAATTGAAAGAGTAAACGGAGCAGTTCCGGTTATTGCAGGAACAGGCAGCAACGACACAAGGTATGCTGTTGAGCTTACAAGAACAGCTAAGGAGCTTGGCGCTGACGCTGTTTTATCGGTTACTCCGTATTACAACAAGACATCACAAAACGGTCTTATCAAGCACTTTATAACAATAGCCGACAGCACCGATATTCCGATGATTCTTTATAATGTTCCGTCAAGAACAGGCTGCAACATTCAGATTTCAACCTACAAGCAGCTTGCAAAGCACCAGAATATTGTTGCAACAAAGGAAGCAAGCGACAACGTAGGCTTGGCGGCTCAGATTATTTCTGAGTGCGGCGATGATCTTGACCTGTATTCAGGCTGTGATGATTTGACTGTTCCGCTTATGAGCATAGGCGGCAAGGGTGTTATCTCAGTATTCGCAAATGTAATGCCGAAGGAAATGCACGAGATAACCTCGTTAATGCTTGAGGGTAAGACTGCTCAGGCTGCACAGCTTCATTTGAAGTATTTAAAGCTTATGAACACTTTGTTCTGTGACGTTAACCCAATTCCGGTTAAGGAAGCTATGAATATGATAGGCTTTGACTGCGGTGAGTGCAGACTTCCGCTTTGCTCAATGACAGACGAGAAGAAGGCTCTTTTAAAGTCAGTGCTTGCTGAGTGCGGAATGATAAAATAAGATAATAAAATATAAGGATGATAAGGCAATGACTAGGATAATTCTTTGCGGCTGTAACGGCAAAATGGGGCAGGCAATTGTAAGGGCAGTAAGCGAGCGTGATGACTGTAAAATTGTTGCAGGTGTTGATATAATTACAAACTGCGGTTATGATTTTCCCGTGTTTGACGATTTTTCAAAGATTGACGTTGAAGCTGATGTTATAATAGATTTTTCAAATCCGGTAACTTTAAAAGGACTTTTAAAATATGCCGTTGAAAACAAGAAAAACGCCATTATATGCACAACCGGATATACTCAGGAGCAGATAGAGCAGATTAACGAGGCTTCAAAGTTTATCGGTATTTTCCGTTCGGGAAATATGTCAATAGGTATTAACCTGCTTATTGACCTTGTGAAAAAGGCAAAGTCAATTCTCGGTGATGCTTTTGATGTTGAAATTATCGAAAAGCACCATAACCAGAAAATTGATGCTCCAAGCGGTACAGCACTGATGATAGCAGACGCAATTTCTGAGGCTGCGGATTATGAGCCTCAGTACATTTATGACCGCCACGCATACCGAAAAAAGCGTGAGAAAAATGAAATCGGTATCCACGCTGTCAGGGGCGGTTCAATAGTCGGCGAGCATGAGGTAATCTTTGCAGGTCACGACGAGGTTATTTCAATAAAGCATCAGGCACAGTCCAAGGAAGTATTCGCCATAGGTTCAATTAATGCTGCTGTGTTTATGAATAACGTACCTGCCGGCGCATATGATATGAATGACCTTATAAAAGCAAAATAACGGGAGGGTTAATCAATGAACTCTAAAATCACTGTAAACGAGAATATTACCCTTATTTCACTTCACAATGTTTCGGCAAGTATGTCAGCCATAGCCGATATATTTGAAAAAATCGGCGAGATGGATATTGACGTTGACGTTATTTCTATGTCGCCGGTGCAAAGCGACCTTACAAGCCTTTCATTCACGGTAAATGACGAGGACACAATCAAGCTTTTGCAGTTTATCAAAACTCTGCCGGGATTATCTACAAAGCCAACGGTGAGCAGCGGAAATTACATAATTTCCGTTTTGGAAAATGCAATGGAAAATCAACCAGGCTTTGCATCAAAAATATTCCGTGCACTTGCACAGGTTAACACCGATATCCGTATAATCTCAACCTCGGAGATACAAATTTCAATGCTTGTTACCGAGGCTGACTTTAACTGCGCTTATGCAGCTATAACCGAGTGTGTAAAGAATATGTAAATATCAGGGCGTTGGAGTATTGTGTTCCAATGCCCTTTTGATTTTTATGCTTTGCAAATTCGTCTGGTAAATCAGACTGATAATATAGTGGGTATTAATTTTGAGTAGATTGAATTTTATTTGGAGATGATAAAAGATGTCAAAAAACAATGCTGAAAAAACAGAAAAGGAAATTATGAAGGAAGAAATCAAAATCGAAAAAGAAGAAAAAAAGCCTGAAGAAAAGGTTACCAAGGATAAGCATATGAAAAAAATGCCTTATAAGAACCGTGAGCTGAGCTGGCTTGATTTTAACAGCCGTGTGCTTGAGGAGGCAATGGAAAAGGAAAATCCGGTTATGGAAAAGCTTAATTTTCTTGCCATTACAGCCTCAAATCTCGACGAATTCTTTATGGTTCGTGTTGCAGGTGTGTTAGACCAAATTCATCATGGCACCAAGAAGAACGATCCGTCCGGATACACTCCGGAGCAGCTAATGCAAAAGCTGTCTGAGGAAATTCATGACTTCTCAAAGAGGCAGTACAGCTGTTTTTCACGTTCAATAATTCCGTCCCTTAAAAATAAGAATATGCACTTCTTAAGGGTTCGTGATATGAACGAAAAACAGCTTAAGTTCATTACAGAATACTTTAATAGATTTGTATTTCCCGTACTCACTCCGATGGCGGTAGATACAAGCCGACCGTTTCCGCTTCTTGCCAATAAAAGCCTGAACCTTGCTGTGCGCTTGTCCGATAAAGACGGCAACATATTTTTTGCTCTTGTTCAGGTGCCGTCAATTCTTCCAAGATTCCTTGAGCTTCCAAGTGCAGACGGCAGAGCCTTTGTACTTTTGGAGGACATAATAGCGCATTTTCTTTCGGAGCTTTTTGCACTTTATAATATTGACGCATACGCTCCGTTTAGAATTACAAGAGATTCCGACCTTGATATTGACGAGGAAACAGACGACCTTATGGAGGAAATTCAGAAGTCAATAAGGAAGAGGGAGAGAGGTGTTCCCGTTCGTCTTGAATTCTCAAAAAAGTGTGATAAGGAAATTCGCTCATTCCTCATTGATATGCTCAATGTGACGGAAAACGAGATTTACATTCAGGCGGGTCCTCTTGACTTAACCTTCCTGTCAAAATTTGCACGCATTGACGGCTGTGAGGATATGTGTTTTGAGCCGATTAAGCCTGTTAATCCTCCTGCTGAGTTCTATGGCTATTCCGATTTGTTCCAGGCTATAAGGGAAAAAGACAGACTTGTTCACCACCCATATGAGAGCTTCGACGTTGTTGTTAAATTCATAAAAAAGGCGGCAGAGGATCCGAGCGTGCTTGCGATTAAGCAAACTCTCTACCGTGTAAGCGGTAATTCGCCTATTATTGCAGCACTTATTAAGGCGGCTGAAAATGGTAAGCAGGTAACTGTGCTTGTTGAGCTTAAGGCGAGATTTGACGAGGAGAACAATATCCAGTGGGCTAAAAAGCTTGAAAAAGCAGGCTGTCACGTTATCTACGGCTTGACAGGACTTAAAACACACTGCAAAATATGCCTTGTTGTAAGACGTGAAGGAAACGTAATCCGTAGATACCTCCATATGGCAACAGGTAACTACAACGACAGCACCGCAAGATTTTACACTGACATTGGAATGTTTACCTGCCGTGAGGAGTACGGTGTTGATGCGTCATCTCTGTTCAATGTTCTGACAGGATATTCAGCACCGCCTGAGTACAACAAGTTTATTGTTGCTCCAAAGGGTATGCGCTCATTCTTTGAAGAGATGATTAAAAAGGAAACAGAAAACGCAAAGGCAGGGCTTCCTGCCGGAATAACGGCTAAGGTAAATTCACTTGTTGACCCAGAGATAATCAGACTTTTGTACGATGCATCAAACGCCGGTGTTAAGATTAATCTCATTGTTCGTGGCATATGCTGCCTGTGTGCAGGAGTTAAGGGTTACAGTGAGAACATTACGGTTTACAGTATTGTCGGTCAGCTTTTGGAGCACAGCCGAATTTTTCGTTTTGAAAACGCAGGCTACCCCTTGCTTTATATGGGCAGTGCAGACTGGATGCCGAGAAATCTGGACAGACGTGTGGAGCTTGTTTTCCCTGTTGAGGATCCGGACATAAAGCAACGCAGCTTTGAAATACTCGACATTATGCTTCACGATACCGTAAATGCAAGAATACAAAATCCTGATTCAACCTATACAATGGTTGATAAACGTGGCAAGCAAAGGATAAACAGCCAGATATATTTCTCAAAGCTTGCACATAAGGCTCAGAAGGACGCAAAGCATATAACAGCTGTTAAAACAATAGGCACGCCTATTTTACCGGCTGACAGAAAGGAGTTAAAATAAATTATGAAAAGAATCGGAATTTTAACAAGCGGCGGTGATTGTCAGGGACTTAATGCAACAATCCGTGCTGTAGGAAAATCGCTTTACAATTACTACGGAAATAAGGAAGTGGAAATTTACGGAATTATTGACGGTTACAGAGGTCTAATTTACGGCGAATACAGACTTATGAAGCAAAGCGATTTTTCAGGTATCTTAACGCAGGGCGGCACAATCCTCGGTACATCACGCCAGCCGTTTAAGCTTATGCGTGTAATAGACGAGAACAGTGTTGACAAGGTTGCGGCTATGAAAGATAACTACAAAAAGCTAAAGCTTGATTGCCTTGTAATTCTTGGCGGTAACGGAACACAGAAAACAGCGAACCTCTTAAGCGAGGAGGGGCTCAATGTTGTTTCTCTGCCGAAAACAATAGATAACGACCTTTGGGGAACAGATATGACATTTGGCTTTCAAAGCGCCGTTAATATTGCAACAAATGTTATCGACTGTATCCACACAACTGCAACATCTCACGGTCGAGTGTTCATTGTTGAGGTTATGGGCCATAAGGTTGGTTGGCTTACACTTTATGCTGGTATAGCAGGTGGTGCTGATGTTATCCTTATTCCTGAAATTCCTTACGATATTAATTCTGTAATCAAAACGGTTAAGCAGAGAACGGAAAACGGAAAGAACTTCTCAATTCTTGCCGTTGCCGAGGGTGCTATAACAAAGGAGCTTGCGGCTATGCCGAAAAAACAGAGAAAGGCGGCTGTTGCAGAAATGGCATATCCGTCAATCTCATACAAAATTGCTCATGAGGTTGAGCAGGCAACGGGACAGGAAACAAGAGTTACAGTGCCAGGTCATTTTCAGAGGGGCGGAAGTCCCTGTCCATATGACAGAGTGCTTTCAACTCGCTTTGGCACAAAGGCTGCTGAGCTTATTATTAACAAGCAGTATGGCAATATGGTAGCGCTAATTGATAACAAGGTTGTGCCTGTACCACTTAAAGATATAGCAGGAAAGCTCAAGACAGTTCCAAAGGATAGCGAGGTTATTGAAACCGCAAAGAAGATGGGCATAAGCTTCGGTGAATAAAACTTAATGACAAATTAACATCACTCACCTCTTTTTCATACTATATTAGTAAAATGAAAAAGAGGTGATTTATTTTGGATAAGCCATTAATCGTGCTTACCTCGATAACGCATGCTATGAAGGGCAAATCGCTTCTGCTTGGATATGGGATTTTTTCGGAAATTGTAAGAACGCCAAAAGGCAGAGGAGTAAAAAGCTGTGGTTACAGCCTGTATGTACCGCAGCGAACGGATGAAGCGCAGGCATTACTGAAGGAAAACGGAATTGCAGTGCTCGGAAGGGTGCAGGGTGATGTTAAATGATATACCTTGACAATGCTGCTACAACCTTTCCGAAACCGCAGTCGGTTGTTCGAGAGGTTAATGCGGCGCTTACACGCTACGGCGCAAATCCGGGCAGAGCAGGCCACTATATGGCAATGAAGGCAGGAAAAATGATTTACAACTGCAGGGTCAAGCTGTCACAGCTATTAAATGCAGGAAATGAGGAAAACGTGGTTTTTACGCTCAACTGTACACACAGCCTGAATATAGTGCTTAAGGGCCTTTTAAAGCCGGGCGACCACGTTGTTATAAGCGATTTGGAGCATAACTCTATTACCCGACCGCTTAAGAATATGGAGCGTGACGGCATAACCTTTACGCAGGCGGCGGTTTATGAAAATGATAACGATAAAACAGTTCAGTCATTTCGTGAAGCGATAAACGGCAGTACACGCCTTATAGCTTGCACACACGCTTCAAATGTATGGGGACTAAGACTTCCCGTCGAGCGGCTTGCGTCATTGGCGCACGAATACGGCGTTGAAATTTTAGTTGACGCCGCCCAAAGCGCAGGCGTATTGCCAATAGATTTTGAACAGTCGGGGATAGATTATCTTTGTATGCCGGGTCATAAGGGGCTTTACGGACCTACCGGAACAGGCGTAATGATTGCAAAAAATCCCGAAAAGCTAATGCCGATTATGCAGGGAGGTACGGGAAGCAGCTCAATATCAAACGAGCAGCCCAATTTTATGCCCGATAAATTTGAATGTGGCACAGCCAATGTTGCAGGGATAGCAGGACTTTTAAGAGGTGTGGAATTTGTTTCTTCAAAAACTCCTGAAAAGATTTTCAGCCACGAAATGAAGCTTACAAAAAAGTTGTATAATAGCCTTGCAAGTAACAAAAGGATAAGGCTTTATACTCAGTACCCAAACGAAAAATGCTATGCTCCGCTTTTATCCTTTAACATTGCGGACAAGGACAGCGAAACTGTGGCAAGAATTTTAAACTCTGATTACGGTATAGCCGTAAGGTCAGGCCTGCACTGTGCGCCAAGCGCTCATATTAAAATGGGGACACAGGAAATAGGCGCAGTAAGGGTGAGCCCGTCTGTCTTTACAAGTGAATATGATATTCAAAGATTTTTAAATGCGGTAAATAAAATTAGATAAAGGTATTTTCAACAGGTTTTATTTGTGTTAAAATAAAAAGAAAAAACTAAGGAAGGAAAAGACTATGGGGTTTCTGAGTGCATGGTTTGATAACATTTTTGCGATTATCAAGACCTTTCAAATTATGGATTTTGTCGATATCCTGTGTATAACCTTTGTCATATTCGGAATTTTCAAATTAGTCAGAGAAACCCGAGCCGAACAGCTTTTAAAGGGTATAGTCGTACTTGTAATAGTATACTATCTGTCATATATTCTGAAGCTGACAATGTTCACTGCACTGCTCAAAAACTTTTTTGAATTCGGCGTTATTATTATATTTATTATTTTTCAGCCGGAGATACGAAAAGCACTTGAGCAAATTGGGCGAAGCAATATTGCAAAACGGTTTAAATTCGGAGTGTCGCAAACGAGCCGAGAGGATGAGCTTATTGCGGCTCAGCGCAAGGCGATTGAGGCGGTTGCGAGCGCAGCAATGCTTTTTCACACATCAAAGACCGGTGCGCTAATTGTTTTTGAATGTTCAACGAAGCTCGGCGATATTATAGACACGGGAACGATAATTGACGCTGAACCGTCCGTGTCGATTATCGGTAACCTGTTCTTTAATAAGGCTCCTCTGCACGACGGTGCTGTCATAATAAGGGAAGGCAAAATACACGCAGCAGGCTGCATACTGCCGCTTACTAAGAATGAAAACCTTGATTCCGAGCTTGGAACAAGGCACCGTGCGGCATTAGGCATGAGCGAAGAATCAGATGCCGCAATAGTTGTTGTATCTGAGGAAACAGGAAGTATCTCATTTGCGTATAAGGGCAAAATCACAAGGGACTTAACACGTGAGATGCTCGTTGAAAAGCTCAGTCACTATGTGCTGCCGGTTGATAAAACAGATTTAGTTGAGCTTATTCCCGTTTTCTCGGCGAAGAAGAAGGAGAAGAAGCATGAAAAGAAGTAAAAAAATTACGCTGTCAAAGCTTTTCAGAAACGATAAATTCCTTATTGTCTTTGCATTTGTTTCGGCTTGTATACTTTGGTTTGTTTTTTCGCAGAACTCTGGTGAGGAATCTGTTACTACTATTACGGACATTCCCATAAACATTGAGCTTTCACAGGAGGCAAAGGAAAACGGACTTGAGGTGTTCAGCAAGGGCAGTGATACAGCCTCGGTTAGAATATCCGGCAATAAAATTACCATAGGTACTGTCAGAGCTGAAGATATTCTTGTAACTGCGTCGCAGACAGGCACTATAACCTCATCAAACACCTATCCGCTTGAGCTTAAGGCTAAGCAGAACAGCAACAAAACAAATTACACCATAGAGTCAGTAGAGCCAAGCTTTGTCAATGTTTATGTTGACAAGCGTCGTTCTATGGAGTTTAACATTAAGGACGATGTCAAGTACGATATACAGGTTGATCAAACCTACTATGCAGGCAATCCGATATACTCAACTGAAAAAGTAACGGTGTCGGGGCCTGAAACAGAGGTTTTAAAGGTGGAATCCGTGGCAATTGTCGGCGAAATATCAGGTCAGCTTAAGTCAACGGCTGAAATAGAGGCGCAGGTTGTTTTATATGACTCATTCGGAGAAGAAATAAACAGCGAGTATCTAACAGTCAGCACAAGCGTTGTAAGAGTGTCTGTACCGATACTGCCGGAAAAGACTGTTCCGATAAAGGCGACGTTTACAAATGCTCCGTCAGGTATTTCTCTTGATTCAATCGTAACTGTCGAGCCGTCCGAGATTATTGTTGCAGGGCCGGAAACAACGCTAAACACTCTTCAGTACATTGAGTTGCCTGCAATAGATTTTTCAAAGCTCGACCCGGCAACTGACGGGGAGTATGAGCTTGACGTTAATTTACCGTCAGATTGCAGGAATATTTCAAATGTAACTAAAGCAAAGGTAACAATTAATCTTAAAGGCTACACAACACAGCAATTCACTGTAACAGGCTTTAAGTTCAAAAACGTAAGTGAAGGTTCTGTTGCAAAGGCTACAACAACGGATATTGCGGTTATGATTGCAGGTCCTGCCGACGCTTTAGCATCGCTTACCGAAGAGGATATTACTGCAACGGTTGATATGACGAGCAAAGGCTCAGATTTTGTCGGCTCAACAGAAATACCTGTTGAGATAAAGGTGAACAACAATAATTGTTGGGTTTACGGAACCTACACGGTAAATGTCAATGTAGAAAAAAAGACGACAGAAAATTAAATAACAACTACCGGGCTTTATTTGTAAATTGACCTTACCCCCTAAAGTTAGATTAATAAACTAACTTTAGGGGGTACATTAATTGCAAATAAAGTTTTGAATTAAGACCTGAGGCTTTATGAATAGTTTTGTCTTTAACACTAAGTTTTCATAAAAAAGGCGAAAATTTTTGGGTGTCGCTAATGATTTACTCATCATTGGCGATACCCCATTTTTATAATGATGTTATAGCAGAGTGTGCTTGTGATTCTATATTTTAATCTGCGACAGTGTTTCGCCTACGCTTTCGTAAATTACAAGGTCGGCTTTGCTGTCAAGCTGTGTTGCGCTTTTGTTTATCAAAACAAGGCTTTTTCCGTTGAAGTACCTCGTCAGTCCGGCGGCAGGATAGACCGTAAGGCTTGTTCCGGCGACTATAAGAACATCGGCATTTGCAATGGCGTTAACAGATGCGATTACCGTTCTGTCGTCAAGCGGTTCCTCATACAGCACAACATCAGGCTTGATAATACCGCCACAGTCTGTGCATTTTGGCACTCCGCTTGAGTTTAATATAAACTCAGCGTCAAAGCTTTTGCCGCATTTTTGGCAGTAATTTCTGTGCACGCTGCCGTGAAGTTCGTAAACCCTTTTGCACCCTGCAAGCTGATGCAGACCGTCTATGTTCTGCGTTACAACAGCGCCGAGCTTCCCAGATTTTTCAAGCTCAGCCAAGAACAAGTGCGCCTTGTTCGGCCTTGCACTGAGACAGAGCATTTTATCCCTGTAAAACTCATAGAATTCCTCGGTGTGCCTTGTGAAAAAGGTGTGGCTCAAAATTGTTTCCGGAGGAAAGCGATATTTTTGGTTGTAAAGTCCGTCTGCACTGCGAAAGTCAGGAATTCCCGACTCGGTGCTGACTCCTGCGCCGCCGAAAAACACAAGCGAGCGGCAGCTGCCGATAATTTCCTGAAGCCTATTGATTTCGTCTGTCAATAATATCACGTCCTTGTTAATTTATTACCGATAATCCAACCTGCATATATATGAAAGCCATATTACCTAAGTTGATTGCCTGTTACACAGTCGCTTTGTATATAATATAGAATAAACCTTTTCTCTGATTCTTACAAGAGGTTCAGGAAAGATTTATTAATTGTTAAATTTATTGTAAACGACACTAATCACAATTTCGCCTTGCGTAATTTGGAGTAATATGCTAAAATATAGTAAAATTACTAACCTTCACGGTGAAAATGTATGTGCAAGGGAATGTCAATAAAGGTTTTAGCAGTTTAATTGCCATAGCTAATTCTGTGTTTTTCTTGCTGTGCAGGTTGACCTCCGTGTAAGGCTGAATTCTGAGGAGAGATAAAAATGTTAAACGCAAAGGTTAGTGAACTTCTGAATCAGCAAATTAACAAGGAATTGTACTCCGCATACCTCTATCTGGATTTTTCAAATTATTTCCAAGCTAAGGGTCTTGACGGTTTTGCAAATTGGTATATGATTCAAGCGCAGGAGGAAAGAGACCACGCAATGCTGTTCTATCAGTATTTACATAACAATAACGAGAAGGTAACTCTTGATGCTATTGCAAAGCCGGATAAGGCTTTGGCAAGCGATATTGCTGTTTTGCAGGCAGGCTTGGAGCATGAGGTGTATGTAACCTCTCTCATCAACGATATTTATGCCGCTGCATATGATGTTAAGGACTTCCGCACAATGCAGTTCCTTGATTGGTTCGTAAAGGAGCAGGGTGAAGAGGAGACAAACGCAAACGATCTTATCTCAAAAATGGAGCTGTTTGGCTCAGACCCGAAGAGCCTTTATATGCTCAACAGTGAGCTTGGTGCACGTGTTTACAGCGCACCGTCTTTGGTTTTATAATATTGTGCTGTCTTAGCTTGCGACTACGGCAATTTTTACAGGCTATTTAAGCAGTACTGCAAATGCAGATTACAGGTAGATTTCAACAAGTGAGAATACCTCCACTTATAAACATAACGCACCGCATATCAAACCGATATGCGGTGCGTTATTGTATATGGATATTTTTTAGTTTCTTATTATTCCTTGCCGTTCCAGCAATAGGTGCAGAGTTTGCACGGTGATATGCCTATTGCTTCAAGCATATCGTCAAGGCGGTGGTAGCGCAGAGATGTAAAGTTAAGCTCCTTGCGGATTTCTTCAACCATTTCCTTGTAATTTGTGCTTGTCGGGTCAGCATAATCGTCAAGCATCTTGTCGGCGTTTTCGCCTTCACGCTTTACAATAACCCTGCGTGTAATCAAATCAAGATCAGAGGTGGAGCGTGAGAAGTTCAAATATTTACAGCCGAACATAATAGGAGGACAAGCAGGACGGATGTGAACCTCTTTAGCGCCGCTGTTATATAAAAATTCCGTTGTTTCACGAAGCTGAGTTCCTCGTACTATGGAATCGTCAATAAGGAGAAGGCGCTTGTTCTCGATAAGGCTCTTAACAGGAATGAGCTTCATATGTGCAATTTTGTTGCGCTGTGCCTGGTTTATCGGCATAAATGAACGTGGCCACGTTGGAGTGTATTTTATAAATGGGCGTGTAAACGGTATCTTTGTTTCATTTGAGTAGCCCACAGCGTGAGCAATGCCCGAATCAGGAATACCCGCAACGCAGTCAGGTGTTGCGTCATCTCTTCTTGCAAGCAGCTTGCCACATTCATAGCGCATCTGCTCAACATTAACGCCTTCGTAACAGGAGGTGGGGTAGCCGTAGTAAACCCACAGAAAGGAGCATATTTTCATTTCATTGCCGGCAGGGCTTACCGTTTCAACTCCGTCGGGGGTCATAAATACAATTTCGCCGGGGCCTAATTCCTTGCAGTCCTCATAGCCTAAATTGAGATAAGCAAAGCTCTCAAACGAAGCGCAGAAAGCATTATCCTTTTTGCCAATGATAACGGGTGTTCGTCCAACTTTATCACGTGCGGCATATATGCCCGTAGGGGTAAGCAGGAGAATAGTCATTGAACCGTTGATTTTCTCCTGAGCATAGCGCAGACCCTCGACAAGAGAGGCTTTCTGGTTAATAAGCGCCGCTGTGATTTCGGTCGGGTTAATAGTTCCGCCGCTCATCTCAAGAAAATGCGTGTGACCGGATTCAAAACATTCCTTAACAAGCTCGTCCGAGTTGTTGATTTTGCCTACGGTTGTAATTGAAAAGCTTCCCAGATGAGAATGAACAAGCAGCGGCTGCGGCTCAAAATCAGAAATACAGCCAATGCCAAGGTTGCCGTTAAGCTCGGCTACATCGTTTTCAAACTTAGTGCGGAACGGCGAATTTTGTATGTTGTGAATCGCACGGGAAAACCCATCCTCACCGTAAACCGCCATACCACCTCGTCTTGTACCCAAATGTGAATGATAGTCAGTGCCGTAAAATAAATCAAGCACGCAGTTTTCCTTAGAAGCTACTGCAAAAAAACCACCCATATAGTTACCTCCAAAATGCTGATTACGTAATAAAAGTGCACTTCTTATTTTAATACATTCTTGGTCATTCGTCAATCAATTTTATTTTAGTAATACAAGCTATTTTATTTTAGTAATACAAGCTATAAAAAGATTCAGTGTTTTGAGCCGCTTATGTCAAGAGCGTTGCCTAACTTATCATTATTACTATGAACAATTCTTCATTTTTCTTTTCTGATTGCGTTACGTTACCTGTTGTTAACCTTTTCGGGATACAAATCGTGATTTGCAAGTCGGTTAAAGGCAACGTCCTCCCACCTTGTGCCTTTTCTTCCGTAGTTGCAGTAAGGGTCAATTGAGATACCGCCTCTCGGCAAAAACTTGCCCCAGACCTCAATATATTTCGGGTCCATCAGATTTATCAAATCCTTCATAATCTTGTTACAGCAATCCTCGTGAAAATCGCCGTGATTTCTGTAAGAAAAAAGATAAAGCTTAAGAGATTTGCTTTCAACCATTTTTTTGTCGGGAACGTATGAAATATATATGGCAGCAAAATCCGGCTGGCCTGTTATCGGACAAAGAGAGGTGAACTCGGGACAGTTGAATTTTACAAAGTAATCATTATTTGGATGCTTGTTCTCAAAGGTTTCAAGTACTTCGGGTGCGTAGTCAGATTTATATTCCGTTTTCTTTCCAAGTGCATTAAGCTCCATTTATTTTTCCTCCTTGATTTTTAGTTTTCTTGCCAGATATACAAACGGTGTGTCGCAGAATGCAACTATCGCCTTAAATAAATACGTTGTGAGCAATATGCTTATAAATACGCTGTTGTCATAAACGCCATAGAACGCAACCGTTGTGAATACAACCGTATCAACCGCCTGCGAGGTAAGCGTTGAGCCGCAGTTTCTGAGCCAAAGCATTTTTTTATTATTACCCGTTTTTTTCCATATTAAATGATAGAGCGCAACATCAATGCTCTGAGAGAGAATATACCCAAGTAAACTGCCTATTGCAATTCTCGGAACAAAGCCAAAGAGCTGGGTCAGTGGTTCGTTCATAATATCGCTTGAATTCGGTGTAAAGCTGAGAAGTCCCTGTGTTCCTATAAGGAAGATAAGCGTTGTGAAAATTCCTATGTAAACAGCCTTTTGAGCCGCCTTTTTGCCGTACTTCTCAGACAGTATATCGGTAACAAGAAAGCTTGCGGCATAAAGCACATTACCGGCTGTTGTTGAAAGACCGAATATGTCAACATTTTTGCAGACCTGTATGTTTGCAAGTATTGCCGAAATTGCCGTAAATACATAAAGCCCGGTCTTGCCGAACAGCTTGTATGCAACAATTACGGCAAAAAGGTAAAACACAACGGCAAGTATGAATAAAATTGAATTCATCATTTTATATCCTCCTCAAATAAAAAAATCCTGCAAAATGCAGGAAAAAATGGCACAACGAAAGTACGTTATGCCATAACACTTCCCTAGTTTTGTTTAACGACAGGATGGTACGCTCGAAATTCGGGCCGAACTGTCTATTAACTTGTGGCTAAATTATAGCATTGAAAACAAGATGTGTCAATAACAGTGTTAATATTTGATTTAATCTTGCTTGAAAGAAGTGGTATAACACAATTATAATGTTTGAATAGATAATTTTTCTACAATGTAAAATATAGTAACAGTTATTGTGCAATCTGTGGGAAAATACACTAAAATATATAGCTATATAACTAAAATGTGGATAAAATATTGACAAGATGAGTGAGTAGAGGTAGAATATATTAAATTGATATCATCGGAAAAGCATACGTATATATAATACTTAGCAAAAATATATGCGTATATTATACAGTTTGGTTAGAGTAACCGAAGGGAAGAGCAATTATTGAATAGTGTTAACTCCGAGCCGGACAAGGCTGAAGCGAAAAAGAATAGAACCCGAAAAAAGGGCAGTATCAAAAAGATAGTTTCTAATGCTGTTTTTTACATACTGATTATTGCAATGCTTCTTGGTGCTTTTGCATTTGCGACAAACGGCGATTCGAACAAGTCAATTTTCGGGTACAGAATGTACTCCGTTCTTTCAGGAAGTATGACCCCTGTTTATCCCACAGGCTCGCTTGTAGTTGTCAAGCTGACAAAGCCTGAGGATATTAAGGTGGGCGATGATATAACCTTTTATAATCCCGGCTCCGAACAAGAAATATGGACGCACCGTGTTATCGACATTTTGGACAACTACGGCAATAACGGAATCTGCTTTAAAACACAGGGCATTGCAAACACAAAGGAGGACCCGTTTATAACGCTCGGCGGAAATGTTGTGGGAACTGTAAGCTTTTCTGTGCCGTATGCCGGATATGTGCTTGAGTATATTCAAAACAACATTTTGATTTCTATTGTAATAATTCTTTTGACGCTCACGCTTATAAAGCTTATCATAACGCTGATTAAGCCAACGCCGGTAAAACCAAGATATGGCAAGACTGAATAAGTAGTATTGGAGTGGGAAGCTCCTTTAATATATAAAACCTTAGGAGGTATAAATAATGTCAGAAAGTACAAACAAAAAACGCACAGCTGTCATAGCAGCGGCAACAGCAGCGGCACTTGTGCTGACAGGAACGGTTGCGTGGAATATGGCAACTGACCAAACAAAGCTTAATGAATTTACCGAGAAAGACCCAGGTAAGTATGAGGTTGAGCTTGACGAAAACTTTGATACGGCAGACCCGTGGCTAAACAAGGATGTGTTCGTAAAGAACAACGGCGACAACCCGGTTATAGTTCGTGTTCGTCTTGAGGAGTTTTATGACCTTACATACCGTAACGGCACTGACTATAATGTTGCAGAGGGTTACAGCCAAACACCGCCGACAGAAGGAAGCTCTGCAATATTTAAGGCAGACGCACTTACAGCCTCTACCGGACAGGACGGAAATAACTACAAAGCGGCAGACAGCTCAACACACCTAACTGACAAGGTAGCGCTTAATTTCAATGAAGGCGTTGCAACAATGGCTGAATACAACGCAATGGACGACACAGCCAAAGCTGCAATAAAGTGGGTAGTAGACTCAGACGGCTGGTGCTACTACACAAGGGCGCTTTTGGCAGGCGAAACAACGGAATATCTGCTTGACGACGTAGATTTCAACGAGGAAATTTTTGATGCAGCATATGATGCGCCGTACAACCTTGATTACAAAATCAATGTTCGTTTGCAGGCAATTTCAGCCGATCTTGATGACTTCGGCTCACACCTGAACGATGAACAATGGACAAATGTTGCCTACATTGATAATGAGGGCAATGAGATTACAGACAACGCCGGCAGAATAATTGCTGACGATGCTGATAATAATTATGAGATTCTTGACAACTCAACAATCACAGATGAGGCTCTTGAGCTTGTTGTTAAGATTAAAAACGATTCAAACATTTATAGAAATGAAGACACAGCAATTGCTGTTTCTGTTTCAACTGCTGAGGAACTTAAAGCGGCTTTAACTGATAAAAATGTTCACAGTGTTCTTCTGACTGAAAACATTACCACATCAGACTTTTTCCAAATTGGCAGAAATAAGCTTATTGAGCTTGGAGACTATAAGCTTACAGGGACTAAACCCGGAGGTTACCTGTTACAGGTTTATAATAACGCTGAAGTTATAGTCAGACATGGCACTGTTGATTTGACAAATGGCTGTAATTTTTCCATTATACAAGGCGGAACCGTGAAGCTTGTTGATACTGATGTAAATGCAGATAGTAATTGTCAATTCGGCTTATGGCTTTATTCTAACGCCTCAAGAGTAGAAATGTATAATTCATCTATTATATCACAAAGGGGAATAATGCATAATCCCGGAACAGACAATTCATCAATTTATTTAGATAACAGCTCTGTTATTTCAACATTGGGAGCTGCAACTGTACAGAATGGCGATGGAGCTAAAAATGTCAACGTTGTTATTAGAAATAATTCTTATGTAGAAGGCGCAGGTAGCGGCTTATGGTTATCAGAAGGCTGGACTCTTGACGCAAGGGATTCAGAAATAGTTGCTAAGGGCGCAAAAGATGCAGCTATTCTTGAAAACCACAACGCTTCTCCAAAGAACGCTTATCTTGAAAACGTAACCTTAACTGCAAAAGAACTTGGATATTATAAGGTTGGCGATTATCCGCTTGTAATGAAAAATTGTACCGTTAATGTAACGGCAGCTGATGGCGCAAGAGCCAACGGAATGTTTATACGCAGCGGTGACGTCACACTTGACAATGTTAATATTAATGTTAATAAGGGAACAGGCGAAGAATTGTTAACCGATGAATATTTGAACAGTAAATATGCCGACGGCAATGAGGCTACCAGGAACTTCTCAAATTACGAGGCTCTTCAGATAGTTCTTAACAGCTACGACTCAATCAATCTTAACATTATCGGTGGCTCTTATACAACAAATGTTGACGGTGCAAAGAGCGTTTATATCTATGACGAGGGATATAATATTCACACTGAAGGCTCAAGCTTCGAGTACCCGTACACATTTGCAAACACAATAACAGTCAGCGGCGCACCAACTTTTACTCCGACATTCACATTTGCTGACAGCTATAAGAACACAACAGTTACAAAATAATTTTAGACATTTAATCTCATTCGATTGGGGAAAGCTTCAACAAATGGGGCTTTCCTTAAGTCGGAACAGAAAATAAAACGGAGGTACCAAATATGGCGGACAGCACAAACAAAAAACGCACAGCTGTCATAGCTGCGGCAACAGCAGCGGCTCTTGTGCTGACTGGAACGGTTGCGTGGAACATGGCAACTGACCAAACAAAGCTTAATGAATTTACTGAGAAAGACCCCGGTAAGTATGAGGTTGAGCTTGACGAAAACTTTGATAAGGCAGACCCGTGGCTAAATAAGGACGTGTTCGTAAAGAACAACGGCGACAACCCGGTTATAGTTCGTGTTCGTCTTGAGGAGTTTTATGACCTTACATACCGTAACGGCACAGACTATAATGTTGCAGAGGGTTACAGCCAAACACCGCCGACAGAAGGAAGCTCTGCAATATTTAAGGCAGACGCGCTTACAGCCTCTACCGGACAGGACGGAAATAACTACAAAGCGGCAGACAGCTCAACACACCTAACTGACAAGGTAGCGCTTAATTTCAATGAAGGCGTTGCAACAATGGCTGAATACAACGCAATGGACGACACAGCTAAAGCTGCAATAAAGTGGGTAGTAGACTCAGACGGCTGGTGCTACTACACAAGGGCGCTTTTGGCAGGCGAAACAACGGAATATCTGCTTGACGACGTAGATTTCAACGAGGAAATTTTTGATGTAGCATATGATGCGCCGTACAACCTTGATTACAAAATCAATGTTCGTTTGCAGGCAATTTCAGCCGACCTTGTGGACTATGGCGCAAAGGATAATAAGGCACAATGGACAAATGTTGACGGCGGTCGTGAAATTGCCGCAACAGATAATCCGTTTGAAATCACTGCAAATTCGGATATAACAGACGATGCTGAGAACCTTGTTATCGGCATTAAGAACACATACACAAATCCGTATGCGAACGATGACGGTTCGATAGCCGTTAAGGTTTCAACATTTGCAGAGCTTGAAGCAGCGATTAATGACCCAACTATTCACAGTATTCTTTTAGTGGATGACATCTTAATAGATAGTTATGGTATTGATTACAGTACTTATATGGATGTACAATCCGACAAGCTTATTGATCTCGGTCATTATACAATTAATAAAACTCATGGAACAAATAAAGTATTTCGTGTAGGAGAAAATGTATCATTTGCACTTAAGCACGGAACAATTCTTTGCCACAAGAATATGTTGTTGGAGAATGAAGCGGGTTCTAATGTTGAGTTAGTAGACATTCAGGCTACTGCTGACGAATGTACTTATTCAACAAGCGGAATGCGTGTTCTTGGAGATATTAAGCTCTACAACTCTTCCTTTACTTTCGCAACCACAGCAAGAAGACCTATTGGAGCAGTTTTGTTAGGCTCTAATGCAAATCTATACTTAAACAATTCAAGCATAACAAGTAATAATGTTGCGGCTATTACTTCAATTACTCAACGCAATGTATCAACTGATATTGTTATTGAGAATAACTCAGTTGTACAAGGTGTAGATAACGGTATTCTCTTGTGGACAGATTGGACCCTTACCGCAAAGGACTCAGAAATCATAGGTAGAGCAGCCATTTCTGAAAACCACAACTATTCTCCAAAGAGCGTTAATCTTGAAAATACAACCTTGACGGCAACAGAACTCGGATATTATAAGGTTGGCGATTATCCGCTTGTTATGAAGAATTGTGTGGTTAATACAACAGGGGCTGATGGCGTAAGAGCCGGCGGATTATTCATACGAAGCGGCGACATCACACTTGACAATGTTAATATTAATATTAATAAGGGAACAGGCGCTGACGATATGTTAACTGACGAATATTTGAACACTCAATATGCATCAGAAAGTCAGGCAACCAGATGCTTCCCGAATTATGACCCTCTCCAGATAGTTCTCAACAGCTACGACTCAATCAATCTTAACATTATCGGTGGCTCTTATACAACAAATGTTGACGGTGCAAAGAGCGTTTATATCTATGACGAGGGATATAATATCCACACTGAAGGCTCAGGCTTCGAGTACCCGTACACATTTGCAAACACAATAACAGTCAGCGGCGCACCAACCTTTACTCCGACATTCACATTTGCTGACAGCTATAAGAACACAACAGTTACAAAATAATTTAAAACTCAATTGGTCGGAAAGTCTTCAAAAGGCAAGGCTTTCCGAACCGGAATAATTAATAAAATATGATGGAGGTAATTTTATGGCAGGCTCAACTAACAAAAAACGAACAGCAGTTGTAGCTGCGGCAGCAGCAACGGCTCTTGTGCTTACAGGAACGGTTGCATGGAATATGGCACAAGATCAGACAGTGCTCAATGAACTTCCAAAGGAAAATACAGGTGAGTATAATGTCCTTCTCGACGAGGATTTCGACCCGGCCAACCCTTGGGCAAATAAGGACGTATGGGCGGAAAACACAGGCGACAATACTGTTATAGTACGTATGCGCCTTGAGGAGTTCTATGATATTACCTATCGTAATGGTAATACATATAACAATAAGGAAGGCTACAGCACAGATAATACAACTGCTAACGCAATCTTCAATGTACCGGGTGCTTCAACCCTTACTGGCAAGGACGCAGACAGCTCAACAGAACTTGATAATTCCATTACCCTGCATTTCGGTCCAAACGTAATGACAATAGACGCTTGGCAGCAAGCCGGAAGTCCATACGCCGATGCAGACGGCAAGGGCTATTGGGTAATTGATGCTGACGGTTGGTGCTACTATACAAAGGCACTTGCAGCAAGTGAAAAAACAGAGTGGCTCCTTGATGACGTTGATTTGGATAAGGATATACTTACTCAAACCTATAAACCGCCGTATGAACTTAGTTACAAAATAAATGTTCGTTTGCAGGCAATGTCAGCAGATTTGGCTGATTTCGGCTCAGAAACAGACAACGCTCAGTGGACATATCTCGGCACAAGCTCTGATGGACGATATATAACTGCTGACCAGAGAACAGATGACTTCGAGATACTCAATGACCAGACAATCTCAGATAGTGCTAAGGCTCTTGTTATGGGAATTGAAAATCCGGATAAGGCTCAGGGCAAGGCTGCAACAAATGTTACAGACCTTAAGACACTTTTGGCTGATGAGAAAACAGATGTAGTTTCACTGTCAAATGATATCACTATTACAAATGCAGAAGAGATGATTTCTGTTCCGAACGGTGCAAAAACAGTCAATCTCAACGGTCACACACTCAAAACCGATGGTAGCACAATTCCGCTTAATGTAGGTAAAGATGCAACGCTTACAGTTGAAGGCGGTACTATTGATGGTGGCAGCACTGTGGCAGCATTTGTTTCCGGTACAATGAAACTTAATGATGTTAATGTTAATTCAGAAAATAATTATGCTGTTTGGGTAGAAAATAACGGCTCACTTGAGTTAAACGGAGCTAATGTTACAAGCGCCAAGACTCACGGTTTGGTTGTTAATGCCGAGAGCGACATAACAATCAGCGGCTCTACAATTACGGCGGAAACTGCCGGAGTAGATGCTATCTGCATTAACGGAGAAAACATAAATGTAAATATTGAGGATTCTACTGTTTCCGGCGGAACAAACGCTATACGCCTTATCAAGGGAGCTACACTTAACGCCAAAAACACAACATTTAAATCAAATCTTTACGGCATCGGCGGCAACAATACAGTTCCCGCTAATGAAGTAAACCTTACCGGATGCACAGTTGAAGCAGGTTTAATTGGTGTATTTAAGCCTGATGATACTCCGCTTACTATGACAAATTGCAATGTTAAGGTTAATGCAACCGACACCGGTGCTGTTGGTATCTGTGTTCGCAGCGGTGACGTAACACTTAACAATGTTAATGTTGCTGTTGACTGCGGTGCAAATACAATCACAAAATTACATGATGATGACAGTATTACAAACTACTATGCAACAAAATCCGGATTTGATGAGTTCGGCTACAATGCACTCCAGGTTGTCCTCAACAGCTATGAGGATATTAACCTAACAATTGACGGCGGTTCTTACACAACAAACGTTGACGGTGCTAAGAGCGTATTTGTTTGCAACGGCAAAACAATTCACAGTGGCAAAACATACGCTAACACAATCACAGTTACAGGCACTCCAACATTTGCTCCAAGCTTCACATTTGGAAGCTACGATAACACAACCGTAAACTAATTTTAAACCCTAAACTCCTTTGCTTTTGGAAAGCCTCCACTATCGGCGGCTTTCCAAAACACCCTACATCTTGACTTTGGGCATTGCTCAAGGGAGGCATAATACCATGAATCTTAATAAAAAAATAATCGCAATACTCGCCGCTATCGTTAGCCTTGCCCTTGTTGTTACAAGCACTGTTGCGTGGTGCTTACAGCAGGATATAACAAAGCTTAACAAATTCACATGGACAGGCGAGCTTGACCAGAAAATTACGGTTGACATTCAAGAGGACTTTACTCCGTGGGTTAACAAGGATGTGTTTGTCGTAAATGAAAAGGACAGCACCGACCCTGCAATAATCAGAGTTCGCCTTGAGGAGTTTGTCAAGGTTACAGGAGGCACTGAAGATGTTGATAAAAAAGCAGTGCTTACAACAAAAACCTTAAACGAGCTTAAGTGCGACAGCTCTGTTTCGCCAAAGGCAGTAACTGTGCTTTTCTCTGACCACACTATGACAATGGAGGAGTGGCTTGCAAAGGATAAGCCGCTTGCAGATGAAAATGGGGTTGCCTATTGGGTAATTGATACCGACGGTTGGTGCTACTACACCAAAGCTCTTAAGCCGGGTGAAAAATCACAGCCCTTGCTTGACAACGTAATGAAAAAGAGCGAGGAAAAAAGCTTTTTGCCCTCAGTCTACGGCGGCAATGATGTTGTTATGGATTACAATATGAATGTTCGCTTGCAGGCTATGTCCGTTGATTTGAGTAGCTACGCGCTCCCTGAGGACAACGAGGAGTATGCTCGTGACTGGGCAAACAAGGACGGCTGTGAAATCACCAAATATGAAAACGGCTATGATATTACAGATAATTCAAAAATTACTGATAATGCGGATGCTCTTGTGCGCTCCGTCAGCAATTCGTATAAATCGAGCGTGAAAAAGAGCTGATAAAAGAATAACGCACAGATAAGCCGCTGTTCACATGGCGGCTTTCTGTTGTTATTACAAACCCTGAGGTCTGACTATGAAAAGAAAAGCAATCTATGCGCTTTTAGGCGCATGCCTTATTGTGTTTGTCGCAGTGCTTATGCCGACTCTTGCTTATACTACCTCACTTGATTTGACAAGAATAAATCATTTCACTTGGGGAGGGGAGCAGCCGACTCAGCCGCCGGACAAACCAATTCCCGAACCTAATCAATATATGATGACTGTCAGAAAGCAGTTTTCAACAGTTCAGCCGTCAAGTGCCGCTGTATTTTCGTTTGTGCTTTCAGCAGGCGATAAGGATTGCCCAATGCCGCTTGCTCAGACGGGCGGTAATTACAGCTTCACAATCACAGGCGCAGGAAGTGTAACATTACCGGCAATAGAATATGCCAAAGCCGGAAAATACACTTATACCGTAACAGAGAAAAACACAGGTGAAGCGGGCTATACGTACGATATCGCTGTCTACACCGTAACTGTTACGGCTGAAAAGCAAGAAGGTAAGATTAAGGTAACGGGCACTGATATAACTATGAAAACAAACGGCAAGACCTACGATAAGCTCACTGAAGTTGTGTTCACCAACGCATATGCTCCAAAGGGTGGGTCAAGCGAAATTCCGAAAATGTCGGACTCAGCGCCTATTGAGCTTTATTGGACCTTGCTTATAATATCGGCGGTCGGTTTCGTCGGGTGTTGCGTGTTCCTGCTGCTCAGACGAAATAAAACTCGCTATGGAAGGAAATAGTTCTTTGCGTAATCTTTTTAATGTCCATAAGCCACGCTACGGCACCAAAAATGATATTGTCAGAAATGCAGTCGTTGCTCTTGCGGCTGTGTTTCTTGCTGTTGCAGTACTGTGCGCCTCGTTGCTTTTATCAACACAGCGTCAGTATAACGAATCGGGCGACTACTACTCAAAAATAAGCGCAGATATATCCCCGGAAAACAACAGTAAAAACTTGCATCAAAGCGTGACAATGAGTGGGGAGGAGCTATCAAATATCGGCAAGGACGTGGTGGGTTGGATAACCTTCCCGGATACGCAGATTGATTACCCTGTTGCACAGTGCGACAACAACTCTTACTATTGCTATCATCTGCCGGATGGCAGCTACAATGTTGGCGGAACAATATTTATGGATATGTTAAAAAGCAAGGATATGAAAAGCCGCAACACCGTCTTATACGGGCATCATATGAAAAACGGTAGTATGTTCCAAAATATAACTTACTACAAGAACAGCTCTTTTTTCGAAGACCACAAAACAGCGTACTATTACACTGCAAACGGCGATTATGAAATTCAAATTGCATACGGTTTTGTGATAAGCTCACATCAGTGGAACAGCGAGGAGTATATTAAGGATGCCAATATGATGAAGCTTGTTGAATATGCAAAGGAGAACACTACCTTTAATAGTGGGGTAGAAATAACCGCCACAGACAGGATAATGACGTTTTCCACCTGCTCCTATGAGTTCAGTGACGCAAATTATATGCTAATCGGAAAGGTTGTGCCGCTTATTGTCAGCGAGTAATTTTAATTAAATAATGAAACTATGCACGGATTTTGAATAGGGGCTTATTGAAGCGTTCTTGACCGTTTCTTTGCGCTTTGTTGAACCGTGTTCGCATAATATAACATTTTACTAATTGAAAGGATTATGATAACAGAAATGAGTGAAAAAAACGAATTGCCGGAGTTAACAGCGAAAACTGCACACGATATTGCCTTTACGGTTCACAAGCGCCATTATTATGATTGCCGTGAGGTTGACGATGTGCTTGACCGCCTGCTTGAGCTTATCGACAAACAGGAGCAGGAAAAGCTGGAGATAGACAGCCGCCTGCGTGAGTATGAGGCGAATATTGCCTCGATTTTGCTCGATTTGCAAAAGCTGAAAACTATATTGCAGCAGGAAGATGAGATTACTCTGCTTGAAGCGGAGGAAGAATCAGCAGAAGAACCGATTGATGAATCAACGCAAATAACGTCTGAAACACAATCGGATGAAGTGGCAGACGAGGTACAGGACGAACAAAAGGATTAAGTTTTATGTTGAAGTATAAAACTTTATAAGAAATAAACAACCCTCCCGACCACCGTTAGTGCATGTGCAATGCCACGACTGCGGAACACGAGAGGCACTTGAGAGTATTGGTGTGAACGATGCCGAGCAGGAGCGGATTCTGGAAACCATCCACCATCATACAGAAAGCCGAATAGATATGAGTTGTAATTTTTAAAATATATTGACTTGTCTTATTTGTGTGCTATAATTGTACAATAAAACTTGTTAATGTCAGTAAAATATCAGTAATATTAAGGGAGTAATGTATAATGGGTAATTGTTATTATCAATCATATAAAAATCATTGTATAGAACTTGAACAAATAATGAAACAAAATCATGGTGATAGTAAAGATGCAAAGAAACTTAGAGGTGCAATAGCAGTAGAACTGCTGAAACAAGAACTCACTAAATATTTTTTGAATAATAACGAACCATTTAAAACTTCATCAGTTAATTCATATATAGCTGGGTCAAAATATGAATATGATTTACTAATAGTAAAAGAAGATGCAGCGCCGTATTTAGGTTTAGTATATCAGCCAAAAGATGTTATTGCTGTTATAGAAAGTAAAGCAGGAGGACTTTTTGATGTAGACAAGAATACAAGTAGTATTGCACTGGCAGTTAATCGTGCATTAGGAATTAATTCAAATATTAAATTTGGATACATCACAATGAGCGAAAATGTACCTGTTAAAAACTATAATAAAAATGGAAAACCAACAGTGAGGCATTGGGATTTGACGAAAAAATATTTAAGAGAAAAAATCAATGAATATGTAATTGTTTATGCAGTAACTCTACATAAAGGAAAGTTACTAATTGACGAAGGCTCTGATAATGAATTTTATGATTTCATAAATGCATTGATAGAAAAATAAATTTATACATAGCATCGGTTAGAAATAAACGGTGCTATTTTTATACCCTATTGGAGGTGAGATGTTGCGAAAACTTAAAAAGTACAAATCTACAAAGTTCAAGTCGAAGAACTCTGTATATGACAGTAGTGGTTTATTTTTTTATAAATTTTATATTCTTGGTGACTTCTTGATTGTTTCGTGGTATATTAAAGATGGCGGACGGTTGAAGGCTTGTTTACTTGCTGATTACCGCCTTCAGAGACATCAGATACATCAAATAAACTACACACAGGAGGAAAAAATGAAAATTTACAAAATTAACATTCAGTTTGCTGACCCAAATTCACCGGATTTTGATGATTCTACTATAATGCCTGTTCTTGAAAAGGCAATTACGAATTACAATACAAAGTCACTCATTGCAAAAAATCCTAAGAAAATCACAGGTAAAACGATAGTCGATCCACGAACTCTGCAGCTTGTATTACAAAGCGAAAGTGAACTCCCTTTCCCGAGTAAAGCACTCCGTTTGTTTTCTGCTTATCTGGTAGATCCAGATACTGAGGGCGCACTAAATCAGTATATTTATGGAAAACAGCTGTTCAAGATGGCGGCCGAAGAGATTACAGAAGCAGAGCATCCGAATAACAAAGAAACGGGAAATGACGTCAACGCTTTACGCATAAAAGTCATATCACTGATTGTAAAAGCATCGGAAGCTAAGCTTATCAAAATATTAGAAGTTTTAGAGGAGGAGAAAAGTAATGAGAAACAGAAATGAAGTCGCTCGCTGTATTATTGAGATCTTAATTCCTTATGCGGATTGCTTCGCATGGGGGGATTTCGGGGCAGCAGGTAACCCTTGTTATGATCCGTATAACTGGTCTTCACCTGCAGAAGAGGAAGAAGAGGCATATACGCTGGCAGCAGTACAGCTTGAACTTAAAAAGAACGGGCAGCGCCACATTGACCTTGCGGAGAAGGTCGCCAATAACACAGGCAACGATTATGTAACTTATCCCTATTTGCGTGATGCCGTTAGCAGGATTTTGGCTTCAAGTACATATGACGAGCTTCTTACCCAGGTGAAATTTTCACGTATGATTAAGAACATGATGAAATCAAAGGGATTGACAACAATCTCATCAATAGAAGAAGTATTATCCTGAATTGGTAGGAGCTTTTCTTATGCCTATTTTTAGAAAAGGATAGTGATTTTATGGGATTTTTAAGAGGAATATTTCGTTCAAGAGATGCCCTTTGGGTTATTGCTTGACTTGTGGGAGTGTCATAAGCAGTACAACGGCATCACAAAACCAAAGCGAAAGGTTTCTATTGACGATGTTATTCCGTATGGCGTTTGATTACTTTGAAAAAGATTGAGATTGTTTGAGCGGTATGATATAATTAACTTGTTGCTAAATCGAAATTTAAGTATAATGCCTTGTATGGAGGCACATAATTATGGAACTTAGAGTATTAAACTACTTTCTTATGGTTGCAAGAGAAGAAAATATTACGAAAGCCGCACAGCTTCTTCATGTGACACAGCCGACTCTTTCAAGACAGCTTATGCAGCTCGAAGAGGAACTCGGCGTAAAGCTGTTTGACAGGTGCAGTCACAGCATTATTCTTACAAGTGAAGGAATGCTCCTAAAGCGCCGAGCGCAGGAAATGCTAAACCTTGCAGAAAAGACCCGCAATGAGCTTACGCAAAATGAAGAGAACCTGACAGGATTGATTTCCATCGGCAGCGGAGAATTACAAAGCATGAATGAACTGGCGAATTTGATTTCCGGCTTTCGCCTCCATCATCCCCTTATTACATTTGATATTTTCAGCGGAAACGCAGAGGGAATTAAAGCTCGTATTGAAAGCGGAGCATTGGATATGGGCCTTCTGCTGGAGCCTGTCGATACAGCTAAGTATGAGTTTATCCGGCTGCATACAAAAGAAAAGTGGGGGGTGCTTGTTCGTGATGATTCCGAACTTGCCGTAAAGGAAAGCGTTGCGCCGGAAGATTTGGTGGATTATCCTTTGTTAGTGCCTGCAAACAAACCGGTACAGAACGAGCTTGCAAGTTGGTTTGGTGATTATGCAAAGCAAATGAATATCATATCCACGCATAATCTTGTATATAACAGTGCGGTTATGGTACAAAACGGTGTTGGAATTACCGTAACGCTGAAACTGGACTGTCATTATGATCATCTGAAATTCATTCCGCTTCGAAACGGGTCGGAACTTAGCTCTGTCCTTGCATGGAAGGACAGTCAAGTATTTTCACCGGCTACAACTGCGTTTATTGATTATATAAAGAAATGCCCAAAAGGCATTGTATGAAATAGAAAATAGGCGTTGGACATTTCATAAATATAAAACTATAATATAGGTGTTCCCGGATAGGGGCACCTATATTTTTTTGTAAAGGATGGCAGAAAGATGACAAAGGAAGAAGTCAGCGAACGTTA
Organism: Ruminococcus sp. zg-924; assembly: GCF_024433635.1. Taxonomy (GTDB): domain Bacteria; phylum Bacillota; class Clostridia; order Oscillospirales; family Acutalibacteraceae; genus UBA7067. The sequence goes on from NZ_WNJZ01000009.1 coordinate 45,991, forward strand.
TTGTATTCCGATCAGCATCCTGAACGAATACCATGAGATGGGACTTTGCGATGCCGTCCGCATGGCGATGGATGATTGGCATTATGATGACGAAGATTTGGAACGACTCAGTATGATCATGGCGCTTCACGATATGGGCTTTCAAAAAGAGGAAGTAGAATCCTATATGAAACTGCTGATCGAAGGAGATTCTACAGAAAAAGCAAGAATGAAAATACTGGATGAGCATCGCAAAAAAGCATTGGATGAAATACATTTGCGGGAACGCCAGCTTGATCGGATGGATTATCTGCGGCATGAAATCCGTGAAAATCTAAAGAAAAACAGAAGTAAAGGAGGAAACAAATGCAATACACAAAATTAGGAAATACCGATATAGAAATATCCAAGTTATGCGTTGGCTGTATGAGTTTTGGCAAAGCAGGAACAATGCATGACTGGACACTGGACGCTGAGAAAAGCGAAGCGGTGATCAAGCACGCTCTTTCTCTTGGTATCAATTTTTTCGACACGGCAAACGGGTATTCGGCGGGAACAAGTGAGGAATACCTCGGCAAGGCAATCAAAAATAATGTGCCGAGAGATCAGGTAGTGATAGCGTCTAAGGTTTATTTCAACGAAGGACGGTTATCTCGAAAAGCCATTCTAAGGGAAATCGAAGGCACGCTTAAACGTCTCGGAACAGATTATCTTGATTTATATATCATCCACCGTTTCGATTACGATACACCGATTGAAGAAACGATGGAAGCATTGGACTTACTGGTAAAAGCGGGAAAAGTCCGAGCTATCGGTGCGTCTGCAATGTACGGATACCAGTTTCACAATATGCAGCTTATAGCGAAGGAGCATGGCTGGACACAGTTTTCCGCAATGGAAAACCACTATAACCTCCTGTACAGAGAGGATGAACGGGAGCTAATTCCCATCTGCAATCAAATGGGCGTGTCTCTGATGCCATACAGCCCACTTGCCGGAGGACATTTGGCGAGAGCAACGTGGCAGTCCAAGTCTCTACGAGGTCAGACCGACCGTGTCGCCAAAGGTAAGTATGACAGAATGGAACAGCAGGACATTCTGATTGTGAATCGGGTAAAAGAACTTTCGGAAAAATACAACTGTAAAATGTCACAAATAGCGATTGCGTGGCAGTGGGCTAAGGGTATTGCCTCTCCTATCATCGGAGCAACGAAGGCGTCCTATTTGAATGATGCAGTAGGTGCTTTGGAAATCAATTTGACAGCAGAGGACATTGCGTTTTTGGAAGAGCTTTATGTTCCGCATCCGATTGTCGGTGCAATTGATAAGAATCCTGATCAAGGCGTTATCCTGCTCGACGAGAAAAAATAGAAAAATAAAATAAGGAAGGATTTTGTACAATGAAAAAGATTATACCGATACTTTTATCAATTCTAATGGTGCTTTCCCTTGCCGCCTGTGCAGGGAACAGCAACAATCCGTCGGAAAGCAGCTCTCAGAACAGTACAGCAAGCACAAACGAAAACAAAACAGAATCGTCGAACACTTCGGCGAGTGGGGCGACAGACTCTCAACCTGATGATGCCGAAACAGGGAAAAAAGTGCTGGTAGCTTACTTCTCCGCAACAGGAACGACAAAAAAGCTTGCAGAATATGCGGCAGACGCTATGGATGCCGAACTTTATGAGATCGTTCCCCAACAGCCTTACACCTCTGCCGACCTTGACTACGGTGACAAAAACAGCCGTTCCACAAAAGAGATGAATGATCCGGGCACCCGTCCTGAAATCAACGGCAGTGTGGAAAATATGGCGGATTATGATATTGTTTTCATCGGCTATCCGATTTGGTGGGGCGAAGCTCCTAGAATCGTCAGCACCTTTATGGAAAGCTATGACTTTTCGGGAAAGACCGTTGTTACCTTCAGCACCTCAGGAAGCAGCGGGCATAATGACAGCAGTATTCAGCCTCTTGCCACCGGCGTAAACTGGATTACCGGAACAAGATTTGCAAGCAATTCTTCCCGTGACGATATGGTGGAATGGATTAACGGACTCGGTTTAGATATTCAGGAAAAATAAAGCAGAAGTATGGATTAAACTTAACAATATTAAATAAGATAGGAGAATTGAATATGAGTGAAAAAATCGTACAAACCGCAGGAAAGGTGCAGCTCGGTGACTTTGCGCCGGAGTTTGCACACTATAACGATGATGTTCTGTTCGGAGAGAACTGGAACAATCAGGACATTGACCTGAAAACACGCTGCATTGTTACTATGGTGGCACTGATGGCATCCGGTATTACCGATTCGTCGCTGAATTATCACTTGGAAAACGCAAAGGCGCACGGTGTGACCAAAGCAGAAGCCGCAGCGATTATTACACATGCTGCCTTTTATGCAGGCTGGCCAAAGGCTTGGGCAGTTTTCCGCTTGGCAAAAGATGTGTGGAAAGAGGAAGCATCCGAAACAGACGCAAAGACTGCCCATGCCGCTCAGATGGTATTTCCTATCGGTGCGCCCAATGACGGCTTTGCACAGTATTTTATCGGGCAGAGCTACCTTGCACCACTGTCTACGGAGCAAGTCGGCATTTTCAACGTAACCTTCGAACCGGGCTGCCGCAACAACTGGCATATTCATCATGCTGACAAGGGCGGTGGGCAGATCCTCGTCTGCGTAGCAGGTGAAGGTTACTATCAAGAATGGGGCAAAAAAGCACAGCGGCTGCATCCGGGCGATGTTATCAACATTCCCACGGGTGTCAAACACTGGCATGGAGCTGCTCCTGACAGTTGGTTTTCTCATTTGGCGATAGAAGTACCAGGCGAGAACGGTTCCAATGAATGGATGGAAGCTGTGGACAACACGCAGTACAGCGAAATCTAATAGAAACAGCAGTCGGGTAAGTGACGAGGAGCTATTTACCCGACTGCTCTATTACGGCATAGCGCACCTCAATCTGTCACAGAGTGAAGTGTGCCTTATGCCATTTGGACTTCTGCTTGACTTGTGGGAGTGTCATAAGCAGTACAACGGCATCACAAAACCAAAGCGAAAGGTTACTATTGACGATGTTATTCCGTATGGCGTTTGATTACTTTGAAAAAGATTGAGATTGTTTGAGCGGTATGATATAATTAACTTGTTGATAAATCGGAATTTTACAGTATGTTTTGATTTTATACAAGGTGGTTTGGTATTTTGCAACCAGTGGTTGCAAGCACTGGTATAATAGCACCAACAAGTTGGTTCAATAATCGGTCTATTATTGTTATGATTATGAAACAGGAGGTGTTTAGAATGACTTTAGGAGACAATATTCAATATTTGCGTAAGGTAAATGATATTACGCAAGAGGAACTTGCAGAAAGGCTTTCTGTTTCAAGACAAACCATTTCTAAATGGGAAATGAATCAGGCATATCCTGAAATAACGAAACTTATAGAAATAGGGAATATATTTCATTGCAAGATTGATGAACTCTTGAAAGAAGATATGGATAAACGAAAGGATGTTTATTCAGAGGTTACAGTTAAAGAAATTCCTGGATTTCGCATGGGACGGTATGTAATTATTTCGTACAATCCAGAAGATGATGTACACGCTTATATGGATAGATGGGCTGAATCAAGTGGGTTAAATTCATATACAAATTATAAGCCCAAACGAATAGGATGGGATTTCCCTTTTGTATCGGCAGAACAACAAAATCGTTTTGGATTAAGAGGTTATGTGGCTGCTTACATATTACCAGATGGATTTGAACCAAAGTGTGGTGGGGTGGAAATTGCAAGTCAAGGAGTTGCTAAATATGCATGCATAACGATTTGTGACCCATTTGCAAGAGCATTTGAATATATCCCCAATGCATATAAAAAGGTATTAGAATATCTAAATGCAAATGGATTTAAGGAGAATGTAAGTGGAGAATACTTGTCATGTTTTGAGTATGTATATGAAAAAGATAATACCACATATATGGAAGTATGTATTCATGTTGATTCTGTCGGATATGCAAATTTATTTACCCCTTTAAAATAAATTTATTAGAATGGAGAAGATGATGGAACTTATTATGCAACCAACAAGTACGACATGTGGTCAGGCATGTGTTGCTATGATTACAGGAAAAAATATTGAAGAAGTGATACAGGCAATGAGAACAGATGGACCAACAAGTATAGGTCAACTGATAGAAGCATTGGACTTTTATAAAATAAATCATGCTGAAAGAAATACTCGCATTTCAAAGAAAAATCCAGTTCCGTATAAATATTCTATTTTAACTGTTCATACAAATGCTGGTTATACGCATTGGACATTGTTATTTGACGGTAAATATTATGATCCTGAATTTGGCTTAGTTGAAGGAGAATATACTCACGGAAAAATAACTTCTTTCCTAGCGATATATGAACGGTGATATACAGTTTAGGAGGCGATTCGAATGAATGAGCTAGTAAAAGAATATTTAGAGAAGTATCCTCGTGAAGTTATTGAAATGCATAATGCTTTGAGACAGCTAATTTATGATAGCGTTTCGAGTGAACCAGAAGAAACGCTGTGGGCAAAAACTGCCAAGTTATTATTTGGGGGAGCCTTTTGTAAGGCTTATTCCATTTAAAGACCATATTAACATTGAAGCAAATGCTGTGTTGGAATATAAGGATGTTTTAGTTGATTATAAAGTAACTCCTAAAGGAATGTTGCAGATTTTCCTAAAACAAGATATTCCTACCGATGTGTTAAAACGGATATTTGCAGATACTTTAAGATAAGTAAACAGAAACTTTCAGTTTATCTATAAATTAAAACTCAAGGAGTAATCTTTCGTAGATTGCTCCTTTTTGCATGTATTTTTATCAGAGCCTTGACGGTATCGTTATTCCTCAATGTGACTGTGAAGTGCTGTTCTCCTATTGTGATCTGCATACCATCAGTCTTCTTTTATTCTTCCTGTTCGGCAGTTGTTTCCTCCTGTTTAGTGGACGTGACGGAATCCGTCGCAGCTTTATCTGTACTCTCACTTTGTATCATAACAGCAGAGCTTTCACTTTGTACCGTTACAGCCGAGCTATCTTCGGAGCAATTGCCGCAGGCGGTCATGAACAACATCAAAAAAGAAGCCAAAATAGCTGTAAATCTTGATTTTCTAATCATATATACTCCTTATCACTCTTGCAGGGCTGCCTACCGCTATCATGTTTTCGGGAATGTCCTTTGTTACTACCGAGCCTGCACCAATGATCGCATTGTCCCCGATAGTCACACCCGACAAAATTGTAGAGTTAGAGCCTATCCATACATTCTTGCCGATGCGAATTGGCTTAGGTATAAGATCGTGCCGCTGCTCAGGGAGAAGTCCGTGGTTCAGAGTTGCAAGCACCGTGTTATGACCGATCAGTGCCCCGTCACCTATATAGATACCGCCCTGATCCTGAAACTTACAGCCTGCATTGATGAACACGCCCTTGCCGAGATGAATATTTTTACCACAGTCCGTATAAAATGGAGGAAACAACCCGACATCCACAGGCTCACCGACAAGTTCAGACATCAGCGAATTGATCTCATCGGGAGTATGATAGCGGTTATTAATCTCCATTGTAATACGGATAGCGTCCTGACTTAACCGGTGCATAATACGGTGAACATCACTCTCCGCCGTGACCTGATAACCACTGTTCATAAATGCAAGAAATTCCTCCGTTGTCATCGTTGTTTCCTCCATAATTGTTTTATTTCATATATTCATGATAGAACGCCTCAAGCTTGTCAAACGGGATGACCTTTCCATCACCGCCGTCATACAGGTCGGTATGCGAAGCACCCTCAATCACAAGAAGCTGTTTATTATCGGAGAACTTGCTGTCCTTTATCATATTCTCATAAGCGTCCTTACCAAAATAGAAGGAGTGTGCCTTATCGCCGTGCATTATCATAACTGCGGAGCGAATCTCTTTGCTATACTGTAAGATCGGCATATTAATAAACGACATACAGCCTGTAACGTTCCAGCCGCCGTTGGAGTTAAGAGAACGGGGGTGATAACCTCTTTCGGTTTTGTAGTAAGCGTGATAGTCCTTGACAAAATAAGGTGCGTCCTCCGGCAAAGGATCTACAACACCGCCGCCGAGCGCATATTCACCGCTTACATAGTCCTTGATACGCTGTGCATTCATAGCGACCCTTTTCTCATAGCGCTTTTCCTCGCTGTCCTCACTGTCAAAATATCCCTTTGCGTTCACCCTCGTCATATCGTACATAGTCGATGCGACCGTAGCTTTGATACGGGTGTCCAGAGCTGCGGTATTGAGCGCCATACCTCCCCAACCGCAAATACCGAGGATTCCGATACGCTCAGCATCAACATTTTCCTGAATGGAAAGAAAATCAACGGCTGCGGAGAAGTCCTCCGTATTGATGTCGGGCGATGCGACATAGCGAGGAATACCGCCGCTTTCGCCCGTGAACGAGGGGTCGAAAGCGATTGTCAGAAAACCACGCTCCGCAAGTGTCTGCGCATACAAACCGCTGCACTGCTCCTTGACCGCACCAAACGGTCCGCAGACAGCGATAGCAGGGAGCTTTCCTCTTGTATTTTCAGGAATATACATATCAGCGGCGAGAGTTATGCCGTAGCGGTTGTGGAATGTAATTTTCTTGTGGTCAACCTTGTCGGATTTCTGGAAGGTCTTGTCCCATTCAGTTGTTAAAGTCAGCATTTCGTCTTTCATTTCAGATACCTCCGTTTTTTCTCATTGTGTAGGTGAAGTAGTCAAGGCAGTCGATGCGGTCATTGCACTTATGAACGCTGTCAAGAAGCGTCTGACGATAGGCTTTCAGAAAGCGATCAAGCGCAATGTACTGTCCGTTTTCGATCATAGTCAGGCATTTCGATATGCTGTTCTCGTCCAGACCCATATCAAGCAGATTTTCAGTTATGACAGCTTTCGTGTCGGCTGCGTTTGCCATATTCTCACCTCTGTTCTTTTCGGTAATTTTAGTATAATACAGATTATCTGATATGTAAAATACCTATTTAGAATTGCTTGCCATTCTTGACAGGAATAACAAAATCGGATATATTGATAATAGATATTATCGGAGGTTTACTATGGAAATACGGGTATTACGCTACTTTTTAGCCATTGCAAGAGAGGAAAACATGACAAGGGCAGCCGAGCGGCTTCACATCTCGCAGCCGTCACTCTCAAAGGAGATCAAAAAGCTGGAGGAGGAGCTTGGTCACGAGCTGTTTATTCGCACAAACAAGAGCATGCACCTCAATGACGAGGGTATGCTTTTACGCAAGCGAGCCGAGGATATACTTGCTATGGTGGATAAGACCGCCGAGGAGTTCAGCCAGCTTGATAACATCATCGGCGGAGAGATACGCATAGGCTGTGCAGAAAGCTATCTTATCAAATATTTGGCGCGGAGTATCAAGAGTTTCAAGGAACAGTACCCGGGCTTTATCTTTCACATTTTCAGCGGAGATACCGAGCCTGTTGCCGAACGTCTTGACAGGGGTATCCTCGATCTTGCCGTAATCGTTGAGCCTCCGAATCTATCAAAATACAACTATCTCACCATTCCCGAGTGCGACAAATGGGGACTTGTTATGCTCCGTGACTCACCGCTTGCAGAGAAAGAGTATGTAACCTTTGATGACCTCTACGGTTTGCCGCTGTTTTGTTCGGAGCAATCTATCCGTGTGGATTTCCCTCGTTGGTGTGGAGATAACATGGACAAGCTGAATTTCGCAGGAACGGTAAATCTCGCCTATAACGGCTCTGTTTTTGTGAAAGAGGGGCTGGGCTATCTGCTTACCTTTGAGCATCTGATAAACACGAACGAAGAAAGCGGTTTGTGCTTTCGACCGATCAAGCCTGACCTCGAAACAAGTATGTACATCATCTGGAAGAAATATCAGGTGTTTTCTCCAATTGCAGAGCTGTTTTTGAAAAAGCTGAAAGAAAATTTCGGATAAGACATGGTGTGCAAGTATGATAATAATAAGTATAAAGCAAACGCTCTCCGCATAGTGCAGAGGGCATTTTATTTCAGACTATACAGAAAGGTTGAGGGGCAAGAATAAGGAAAAACGCTGTCGAGCATTTTACTTGACAGCGCTTATGTTTATTTGAATATATTAATACTCCCTTTCTTCTACCTGAACATCTAATTCCAAATTCTATATTATCGAATAAATCTACATTCTGCACATCATTTCATAAAGCCCCGGAATAGCAGATGTTGCAAGAATTTGCATTGCTGTTATGACATCAATAAGAGCATGCCCAACCATTATCGGTAATGGATTTCTTTTCTTGTAGTAATACCAACATAAAATCAGTGTTAATGGTAAAAAGGATATAAAACGATAAATTATGTATTTCACATCAAATAGTGTTGGAATAAAACTGTGCTGTAAGGCGAAAAAGAAAGCCGGAACTGTTATTGCCAAAAACTTATTATTTATTTGGTTAACACCGCATCCCAAATATAACCCATCCTCCGCAAGCGCAGTTGTTACAGGCAATACAACAACATTTATAGCAGCCACCCATACCGGTATGGGTGCAATCATCATTGGAGCAGCGTATGGAATAACTCCGTAGCAAATATATCCCGCCACATACATACCGGCCATTCCAATCACAAAAATCAATAACGATATTCCTATAATACTTTTAGCCTTTGTCTCACCTTTACGATAATTGATCAATTCACGATAACTGCTTTTATTTTTCTTTGTAAACAAAAGGAGAATACATATAATAAAAACATTAACCGCACTGGCTATAATCGACCACCAATTACATATATCATCTAATTTTTGATTTACTATAGTTGCTCCAATTACGAAAATGAAAGCAAAAATCACACAGCGAATTGGAAGTAAATAAATCATATATTTATTTTTGTTAGTGACCATAAATCAACACCTCCATAGCTTCTCCATATCAAAACGGTGCTTTCTTCCTGTTTGTCATCCTTTTATTTGCTAACCATTTTTATCAAGCAAACTGCTCTATCCAGTTATCAAGATATTTCATTTGATTCTCTGTGTGGAACCAATGCTCTCCGCTTTTCATGACGGTAAGTGTTGCGTTGATTTGATTTGCGAATTCGGATACTGTTTCGTATGATGTTAAATTATCTTTTTCACCGTACAAAATATGGGTTGGAATAGTCCACCTTGCAGGATGCTCCCTTACATAGCAGAGATACTTCCATGAAAGAGTCTCACCAAAGGTCGTTTCAATTTTGCCTTTTTGACGGAGTTCATCTTCGGTTACATTTACCCACATCATCATATCCGTAATCAGCTTTTCCATATTCACAACGGGAGAGATGAAAAACGCTTTCTCTATTCGCCTGTCGCTTAAAGAAATCATCGTAAAATAAGCGCCTATGCTATTAGAGATGACCGTCACCGATTCGTAATCTCCGCATATCGAGTCAAATAGGCTCGGAAACTCATCTTTTGCGTCCCAAGGATACTGTGCAGTATAGTCAAGACCAATTACCTCGCAGTCCTTAAAGAGAGCTTTATAATGCTCTGCTTCCTCTGCACTGCCGCCTTTTCCGTGTATATATACGATTAACTTATTCATAAGGGTATCCTCCGCAAACCGGAATTTGCTTTACTTTTTCTTATTATTCATTTGCCTTAATATATTAAAAAGATTTGATAACAAAATGCACGCCAAGGCGATTATTAACGGTGTTGTGGTTTCTTTCCCGTCAAAAATACTAATGCACAAGAAGATTCCGCCTGCTATTATCAATCCAAGACTTGCTATGATGAAAAGACTATTCAGTACCTTTTTATCCACTTATTTTTTCTCCTCTATATAAGTTCTTGCCTTATAGATTTTTTTGACCACTCCCATCCGGCAGCACAGGCTTTCACAAGATGCGTCAGGCTTTACGGACAGCGCCCTGAGTTCTTTTTCAACCGCAGTAAGCCGGTTTTTCATATAGTGAACGATAACAAAATCCACTCGCTTCAGCCTATCCTTATTCTCGGTCAAAAAGGTTCTGATCGGTGCACATACTGCAAAGTCCCATACCGGAGTGCATACTGTGATATGCTCGTATTTTGAAACATCCCGATCTAAGGGCAAAATATTCATTCCCCACCGATGCATGGCAAACCGTCCGCACCACCAGAAGCCAAGCGTGCCGGATACCCGTTCGTCGGTTTTGAGCTCCAGAATATCCGCACCCACTGAATTGGCCTTTTCGTAGGCGATCTTTTTGACATATCCCATTCTCGAGAAGTAAACCACCAGCTCCTTCGGATTTGTTCCGACCCTTTGGTATGCGCTTTCGTCAAAGGTGAATTGCTCCTGCTGATAAAAAACAAGACATACGTACCCGGTTATCGCCTGAAGCAGTCCAAACACAAAATAGATCGTGGACATAAAGTTGGGCGGGAACATATAAAACTGAATGCAGATCCACAGCATTAACGTAATACCGAATATCATACCGAGCTGAATGCCCATTTTCCGTCTACAGATGAGCAGCACTGCCGCCGTGAGGTTTGTAATGCCGTTAACGATTAGCAGAGCAATACCGGGAAAGACGAAATCCCGATACAAAATATCCGCCAGGGGTAAAGCCTTAAAATACGGCAGTGTTGCATCCATCCCCATGGCCTTGCCGGTGGGGTCCAAAAGCATCCCGGCACTTCCGGCAACAGCGCCAATTCCAATAAACAGCGTCCAGAAAATCAAAAGCTTTCTGAAACGGTCATATCTTTTTCCCTCCCGTTGGGCAGGTGTTGTTTTCATATGTATCTCCTCTTTTCTAAAGTCAAATATCTCTAAGTTTTTCAACCCTTTGGATATTCCCCAAATTGCCAATCCTAAAACGGCTGTAATAACATAGGACATCAACCCTATAATAACAGCGGTCCAAAAAGTCAATTCGTCTGCGGGGAACATACCATAAACCAGCTTACCGGTAATTAAAAAGCGGATGTAATCAAACAATAAGTATGCTAATAAAAACATTGGCGATAGGGCTAAGTCCGCAATCCGAAATTTCCTTTCGCCCCACAAGAAAACATAATACAGGAAGACAAGAATCGGATTGATGACATGACAGAAAAACATTCCTCCACTAAAGTTGAAATGTGCAATACCTGATAATGTTCCGACTACCGAGATCAGAAAAACAATACTGATTGTCACCGTTTCAGTAAGATACAGTATATGTGGCAGCTTCTTATGCTTTACTTTCTCCAAGACATAGGCTGATAGAAACAACACGGCTCCCGCCATATTGGACCAAAAGGTCATTTCACACATATATTGAGGCTGCGGTATATAGGCACACAAAACTGATACCATCATAATAATTCCAATTATCAATTCAATCATCTTATTCACTCTCCCAAAGTTGGCACAAAAGGAAGCTCGTTCAGTTTCCGCCCGTGATACGTACCGTCTGTATTCTTCTCCACATCCATATAAACTTCCTTAATTCTACCTGATTTTATAAGCATTACCAGCCCGGCGAAAATCACGCTCAGCCGTTTGCTGATTTCTTCGTCGCTTAGCCGGATCACACGCATGGCACACATGGAACCTAAGCCAAAGGCATGTATCCAAAGTTGTTCAAACATCAGCGCGGCTTCTTCGGGGGACATTTCATAGTCCCAACTAATCAGTTCCCGACACACCTCCGGAATATCGCCCAGATCTTTCAGTGATTCTGCAAATCCAATCTCCGACGGATGCTCCTGCATAAAAAGCAATTTGAACAGTTCCGGTTCGTGGATGCCATAAGACACGATCATGATCCCGATGCGCTTGAAGGCCGGCGTGTATTCTCGGTAATCGCTGATATACTCCTTAAATTCCGCAAGTGCCAGCTCCCGTGCCGCCATTTTTACCGCTTCCATACTGGGAAGGACCGTAAAGATAGAGCTTGCGGCACAGTCCAAGCTTTTTCCCAGCCTTCTGGCCGTCAATGCCGCGATGCCTTCCTGCTTGATAATCTTAAATGCTGCCGTTGCGATTTCTTCCTGTGTATTTTTTGGTTTTGGTGGCATAATATGTCCTCCTTCTTGTATGTTTGAACAATGTTTCTGAATTTAGTTTCCGAACACTGTTCATAATATAACACAAAATCCACAGGAGGTCAATCCCATAAAAGAAAACGACCTTGCAAAGACCTCCGGATACTACAAGGCAAAATACAGAGTGTCATCTGTAAACGGCAGTTACTATTCGTATAAGTACGATAACAAAAATATATCAACACACAATTTCACTCCCGTATCAGACTTAGGTTTGGTACGGGAGTGTTTGTTATGTTCAGAATATCAAAAACTATGTTATAGCTGTTTTTCTGTCGCAAATCATTTGCCGAAATTTTTTTAAATAACCGCTCAAATATGTTTTTGTTCTCCAGTGGGAAAGTGAAGGCGTAGCGTTCAGATTGGAGGACATCATGAATCAAACTGAAAACAAGTCTGTTCTTAAAACTACAGATATTAAATCTCATTTAAAAATTAATCCAGTTCCGATTACAGATATGGAAATACAGCGGGATTATGATTATTTTAATGCTCAGAAAACAGCAAAAGCACTTCTGAATTCTGGACTTATTTCCTTGTCAGAATTCAACAAATTAACGCTTTTGAATCGTCAAACATTCTCCCCAATAAATGTAGAAATAATGCCAAAAATGACTTGAAAAACAAGGCGTTTAGAGTGATATATACACTTACGAAGGGAGGTGACCAACAATGAAGAAGATTACAAAAATCGACAAAGTGCAGAATGCGGCTGAAAAAAGGGCAGAAGCTTCGTGTTGCCGCATATTGTCGAGTTTCTACAAGAAGTGACGAACAAATTGAAAGCTTGAATATTCAGAAAATCCATTATGAAGGTTACATTGCTTCTCGTGAGGATTGGCAGTTTGCAGGATTGTATTTTGATGAAGGGATCACAGGAACTAAGAAGGACAAGCGTCCTGAGCTTAAAAGATTGATGCAGAAGGTGTTCCTACTAAAAGAGGTGGCCGCTGGACCTCAACAAGCATTCGTTGTATTCTTGCAAATGAGAAGTACACTGGTGATGTTATTTTCCAGAAGACCTATACGGATGATAGTTTTAACCGTCATATAAACGATGGATTTCTCGACCAGTATTTTATGCCGAATCATCATGAAGCTATCGTAAGTCATGAAGACTTTGATGCAGTAGCTGCACTTATCTCACAGAGAGCCACGGAAAAAGGTATCAAACGTGGAAGTAAAAAGTGTCAACAACGTTACGCCTTTTCCGGAAAGATTATCTGCGGAGAATGTGGCAATACCTTTAGACGAAGAATCCACACCAGCAAATATGGAAAGTATGTGGCTTGGTGCTGCAATACACATCTAAACGATACCAGAAAGTGCCCCATGCTATTCTTAAGAGATGATGATTTAAAAATTGCATTTACAACGGTTCTTAACAAGCTAATCTACAGCCACAAGTTAGTCTTGAAACCTTATGTTGCTGCACTGAAGAATAATTCCGGCGATGAAAGCCTCGTACGCATTCAGCACTTGGAGCGACTTCTGGAGCAGAACACAGAACAGCGTGAAACCTTAACAAAATTGATGGCTCAAGGCTACATCGACCAAGTCTTATATAACAGTGAGACAAATGCCCTTCTCGCTCAGGCCAATAATTACAGAGCAGACATTGATGTCATCAACGCAACCATGACCGGCGACAGTTCTAAGGTTTTTGAGGCAGAACGCTTACTTCACTTTGCAGAGCGAGGCTCACTGCTTGATGAATATAACGAAGAATTATTTGAGAGATTTGTTGACCACATTCATGTTTATTCCAGACAGGAAGTTGGGTTTGTTATGAAATGTGGTCTTACTTTTAAGGAGATGATTTAGATGGGGCATATACCACTTGGATATCGAATCGAGAAAGGCATTGCGGTAGTTGATGAACCTACTGCCACTAAAATTAGGCAGCTTTATAAGAATTACCTTAGCGGCCTTTCTCTTATAAATGCAGCTAAGAAAGCCGGTATTCAGGTATCACACTCTGGTGTCAAGCACATTATACAAAATGAACACTATCTCGGTGATGATTTCTATCCTGCAATAATCGATATAGAAACCTTCCGTTCTGCAAGTGATGAAATAAAACGTAGGTCAGCAAAGCTTGGGCGCGATAACCGATACAAGGCACCGCCGGAAAAGAAAGTACCGCTGCTCTTTCACATCGGTGACATTGAAAAATATTTTGACAATCCAATAAAGCAGGCTGAGTATTTATACAACCTAATAGAAAGCGAGGCTATTTGATGGGAAATGTAATGGTCATTCCAGCCAAGCGACAAATCGGTAATACCGGTCGTAAACAGGATGCAAAGCCTAAGCTCCGAGTCGCGGCGTACTGCAGAGTTAGTACCGACAGCGATGAGCAGGCTACAAGTTATGAAGCCCAGGTTGATCACTACACAGAATATATTAAGAAGAACGCTGAATGGGAATTTGCCGGTATATACGCCGATGATGGTATTTCAGGTACTAATACGAAAAACAGAGAAGAATTCAATCGCATGATTAGCGATTGCGAGGCTGGCAACATTGACATGATTATCACCAAATCAATCAGCCGATTTGCCAGAAACACCTTAGACTGCTTGAAGTATATCAGACGGCTTAAAGGAAAGAATATACCGGTATTCTTTGAAAAGGAATCTATTAACACAATGGATGCCAAGGGTGAAGTTCTTCTTACCATTATGGCTTCATTGGCCCAGCAGGAATCACAGTCCTTAAGCCAGAATGTTAAGCTTGGACTTCAATTCCGCTACCAGAATGGTCAAGTACAGGTTAACCACAACCGATTCCTTGGTTACACCAAAGATGAAGATGGCAACCTTGTTATTGACCCGGCACAAGCTGAAGTTGTAAAAAGGATCTACCGAGAATACCTTGAAGGCCACAGTATGGATAAAATAGCTGCAGGGTTGGAGAAAGATGGTATTCTTACAGGCGCCGGGAAACCACGCTGGCATACCAGCACCATTAACAAGATTCTCCGTAATGAAAAGTATATAGGTGACGCGCTTCTTTAGAAGACCTATACCACAGACTTTCTTAGCAAGACCAGAGTGAAGAACAATGGCATCGTCCCTCAGTACTACGTGGAAGGCAACCATGAAGCTATTATTCCAAAGGACATTTACATGCAAGTTCAGGAAGAATTGGTACGCAGGCGAGTAGTCAAAACCAGTGCCAACGGCAAGAAGCGCAGCTACAGCTGCAAGCACTGTTTTTCACAGATTATCATATGTGGAGATTGCGGCGAAATGTTCCGCAGAATTCACTGGAATAATCGAGGTAGCAAATCAATCGTCTGGAGCTGTATCAGCAGGCTTGAATCTACCGGGCTTGAATTCCACGCCAGAACCATCAACGAGCTTGACCTACAGGAAATCGTAGTAGCCGCCTTGAATGAACTGCTTGGTGATAAATCAAAATATCAGGAACAGCTACAGCAGAATATCGCATCGGTCATTAGAGCTTCTGCAGCAATCACCACTGATGGTATTGATGAAAAGCTTATGAAGCTTCAGCAGGAGCTTGTCAAAAAGGCAAACAACAAAGAAGCCTACGATGAGATTGCCAACCAGATTTTTGAACTTAGAGAAAAGCGCCAGCAAGCATCAATGGACACTGTACAGTGTGATGAACAGCTAAGCCGTATCACAGAATTACAGGATTTCATCAAAGCACAAACCGCTGACCTTACCGAGCTTGACGAGACCCTTGTAAAACGCTGGCTCAAGCAAATCACAGTCTGGCCCGATCACTGCACCGTTGAATTGAAATCCGGTCTCAAGGTCGATATTAACAGATAAGCATAGACGCACGAAACCCTCCCAGCCATGATGGTTGAGAGGGCAATTTTTATGTCTTTAACTTTTTTGCAGTCCAAAATGAATTGCAATTTCATTAAGTATTTCTGCTCGGCTGTCAGTTTCAGTATCTGTTCTCATAATCGTGAAAAAGCCACTGTTTGCAAATAAATCATAATACTTTTGACTGTTAATTCTTGCTATGCATTCCTTAAAATTCTGAAGTGCTTTTTCAGGGTTAGGGCACTTGGAAATCTCCGAAAGTAAAAACTGTTTGTCTTCATCACCTCTATCAAAAAATTTCTCAACACAAATTGACAGCGGTGACAGCATAATTGCAACATGGTTATAGTCAGATATTTTCTTAAGAATATCGCAAGGAATATTTGTATCAACAATGACCTTATTGCTTGCCGACAGCTTTATTAGCTCGACAATTTCGAAATCAGTTACTTCTCTTGATGTCCCTATATACCATTTTTCATATTCATCGGGTTTACGGCTAACATATTCCTGCCAATTTGTTTTAGAGTTGAAGTAACTGAGATTAGGCTGATCTTCTTGTGTGACAACAGATAAAATTGTATCCATATTATAATTTTCTTCGCAATGTATCATACCATAATTTTCTGCAAGCATTTTGCACATTGTTGATTTACCTGCATAGGCAGTACCGTTAATAAAATAGCAGTTTTTTAAATAATGCTTCAACACATTTTCTTTAATTTCCATTATTTATTCTCCGTATCAAAATTATCTTTTTGTTTTGACATAAATACTACACACTCAACGTGGCTCGATGAAACAGGATTGATGCAAATTGCTCTGTCCATTCTTGCAAACAAATCCATCAAATTTGTCTGTATATAATAATAAATAGCCTGCATTAAGTACTTCGTATTGTAAGTTTTTTTCATTGTTTTAAATATGTAAAACCAAATATCAGATAATTTTATTTACAGTAATTGTAATTCATGTTCATCAGACAGCAACAATTCAACATCAATCGGTCTATATGCAGAATCCAAAAAAGCACAAAGTCTTTTTTTCTGTGGATTTACAATTAATGATATAAAATCAGGATGTCTCTTCTGCATAGCCTCATGCAACTCCATATCCGGAACACTCAGCGTGGGGCTTAATTCCCCGGGGTGTGAATGAGCAATCCCTACAAGATGAAAGTTTTTTCCTAACATCTGATAATCAGAATCGTTATGCGGACAGTTTTGATTTATTATATTTATTTCCTGCACTAACTCATTGTAGTTTCTCTCCGAAAAAGCTGCAACTGTTGCTCCTCGGTTTTCAAGATTACCGGGAATAACAAATTCAACTACTATTGTTTTATCCTCTAATATAAAGCCCGCTAATCCTGCAAGTAGCTCACAGCAATTTCTGGGAGTATATCTTCCCCATGAAAAAAATGTAATCAACTCCCTTGACGCAGATGGTGTAAAAATTATTTTCCGTTCAGAGCTGCTGCCGTAAGAGATGCTTAATCCCTTCATTTTCGGATAATAAGATAAAATGGTTCGCTTTATCCTTTCTTCACAGTTCTTATTTATATGTTCAAAGTTAAAGCTTTTATCATAGCAAAATTTAGGTTTGTTTAATTCAAAATCCCATGTATGAAGGCTGTCACCTTTGCATTTACCATAATACTCGCAATTTTGGCAATGAATGCTCTTTTGTCTATCATTCTTTCTGAACCATAAAAACCCTTTTTTCCATATCTCCGTAAACGAATCCTTGCAAATATTTCCTTGTATCAGTTCCGGAATCCTTGGCACATTAGGGCAGACATAAATATCACCATTTGCAAGAATACTCGCAATATGTTTTCCCGTTTCACAAGAAAAGTTGTGTTGCCGATACAAATTATCACGTATTCCTAAAAAATGACTGCAACTGGTCGTAAACGTAATTTGTCCATTGAACATATGCCGTTCAAAAAAATCAAAATATTTATTGTAGTCTTCTTTTGTGAATAGTAAATCTTGATTATCCTCCGCCCGACCAATAGGATCAATGATTGCAAGTCTCCATGAATCGATATTCCATAACTTTAATTCCGAAAATAATCCTTCCAGTTCGTCTATATTTTTATGATTTACGACAGTAGTAATCTGTACCTCATCAAGAAAGTCAGCCTTCTTCAGTATAGAAACAGCCTGTTTAATTCTCTGAAATCCATCCGGGAGTTTTCTTAATGCATTGTGCGTTTCCGGCAAGCCATCCAAACTAATAGAAATGGTTTTCATACCGGATTTTTTCATTTTTTCAACTGTTTTGCTGTCTATCATAGAGCCGTTTGTCACCATACCCCATGGAAATCCAAGTTGAGATGCATAAGCCATAACTTCAAAAAGATCTTTTCGCAACAATGGTTCACCGCCTGTAACATTTATCATTATACTGCGTGATTCCATCTCTTCCGAAATTTCTTTCAGACAAGCGCAAATTGTTTTTGTATCGATCTCATTTTGAACCGGTTCTGTTTCAGAGTATTCACCACACCTACTGCCACAAAAATCACATTTTGCATTGCAGTTCAGTGTTGCCTCCCAAAACAAAGAATGAAGAGAAAAGTCATTATTCTTCATAATCCTTTACCTTAATAACTAAATTGTTCATAATATCATCATAATTGATAGAATTAGGATTTGGACAGCCATATAGTGTTACATAATCTTCCCGATCTAATCTTTCCCTACGCAATGATTTTATGTGATATACTCTATTTGGCGGCAATTCACACACACAAGCGCTAACACGATTAAACCCCGGACCTATCCTTGGATTTGCCTTAGGCCAATCTATAATTTCATATGTTTTATTATAGGATAATTTTCCACTCGCCCTCAAATTTCTTAGCGCATCATCGTCATTATGCATTCCCATAAGAGTAATTTCAACTCTTTTTCCGCTCTCTAATTGAAAATTCACTTGATATAAATTATGTGCCAAATGTAATAATCCTATCTTTTTTAGAGCAGCCATTCTCCTAATGTTATCAGTAACGGGTGTTTCAGCAATATTTTCGACATCCTTCACTACAGGTTCTGCTCTTGATTCAAATCTCTTTAATCCACACTTCGGACAAAACAAATATTCCATTGGATTAAATCTTCCGCACCCCAAACATGTGTACCCTGTTTCATCAAAGTCTGTTGTTATCTTGTCTGTACTTTTATTCCTTTTAAATAATTTGGTTAAAAAAAACATGTTTGTCCTCCTTTATTATGCCAAGTAAATTTGTCAATACTTTTTTGCAAAGCTTTCTTTGCAAATTATCCGAGAGATGTTATTATAATATTTATTCCTTACCTTGACATCAAACAGACCGTCTCAACGTGTGCTGTTCTTGGGAACAAATCAACCGGCGTCAATCTTTTTACATAATATCCCTGCTCGGAAAAAAGTTTAATATCACGTGCGAGCGTTGCACAGTCGCATGAAACGTATACAACCCTCTTTGGGTCGAGGCAGCTTATTGTGTCAATAAGCTCGGCGGCAAGTCCCTTTCTTGGAGGGTCAACTATAATAACATCAGGTGTTTCTCCACGCCTTTTAAGCTGCTCTGCCGCCTTTGCAGCATCTCCGCATATGAATTCGGCATTTGTTATGCCGTTGCTTTTGGCGTTTTCCTTTGCGTTTTCTATCGCCTGCGGTATTATCTCAACGCCGATAAGCTTTCTTGCTTTGTGCGCCATACTTAAACCAATCGTGCCTGTGCCGCAGTAAAGGTCAAGCAATATTTCATCTCCGTTTAAGGCTGCATATTCTGCCGCTATGCCGTAAAGCCGCTGTGCCTGCGTGCGATTTACCTGATAAAATGACAGGGGAGATAGGTTGAACTTAAGTCCGCATAGCTCGTCCGTAATGTATTCACTGCCGTATGCAATTCGGCACTTGTCGCCTAAAATCACGTTTGTTTTTTCTTGATTGGTGTTTATCACAAGGCTCTTAAAGCCATCAACCTCGTCTTTCAGCATATCGGCAAGCTGCTGCTCGCCCTCTGTTTTTTCACCGTTTATTACAAGGCATACCATCACCTCTCCGCTTACTTCGCCATATCTTATATAAAGGTGTCGCAAAAGTCCCTTGTGGGTAAGCTCGTTGTAAACTGACGGCTTGAAAATATTACACCACTTTCTGAATACATCGCATACCCTTGCAAATATCGGCGGCTGAAGCAGACAGCTTTCGCTGTCAATTATTCTGTGGCTATGAAAAGCGTAGAAGCCTGCCGTGTAGTTACCGTTACGGTCAATGCCTATCGGCAGCTGCGCCTTGTTGCGGTAGCCGTCACATTCCTGTGAGCCAATAATCTCGCCGACTATTTCGCCGTCAAGTCCGCCTATTCTCGTAACAGCGTCAAGCACCTTCTGGCGCTTGATTTTCAGTTCCTCACTGTATGCAATATGTCGGTAGGTGCAGCCTCCGCAGGAGTTGAACACCGGGCAGTCGGGCGTTATTCTCGACTTTGCCGGTGTGATAATATTCTCAATCTTTCCGATTGCATAGTTTTTTGAGGTTTTTATTATCCTTGCGTCAATCTCATCGCCTATTGCAGAGGCGGAAACGAATATCGCTATGCCGTCGTATCTGCCAACGCCGCTGCCTTGTGATGTCATTCCCGTTATCTCAAGTCTGATTATGTCGTTCTTCTTTAGCTTCAAGGGTAGTACCTCGCTTTGATTCTGATAACAATATAATATACCATTTAAGCGCTTTAATCAACAATTTGCGGTGTTAAATTGCACTAAATATCGTCTATTTAAATAAATCGGATAAAATTTCCAAAAAATATTTATTTTTTCGCCGTTTAGATATATAATAAATTAACAATACAATTGAAATTAGGAAGTGTATTTCTTGAGAATAGAGAATAACAACTTAGACAGAGATATTTTAGATAAAATTAATAATGTTCATTTCATCGGTATCGGTGGATCGGGTATGTGTCCGCTTGCCGAAATTTTGTACGCTGAAGGCTATAACATAACAGGCTCAGATATAAGCGAGGGCGATACCTTAGACCGCATTAAGGGCTACGGTATAAAGGTGTTTATGGGCCATAAGGCGGAAAATATTGATGGCGCACAGCTTGTTGTTTATACCTCGGCTGTTAAGGCTGATAATCCGGAGCTTGTTGCCGCAAGGGAAAAGAAAATACCTGTTGCCGAGAGATGTGAGATGCTCGGACTTATCGCTGACCGCTACAAAAAATCCGTTGCGGTTGCAGGCACTCACGGCAAAACTACAACAACGGGTATGCTAACTCAGGTGCTTGTGGGCAGCGGCTATGAACCGACCGCAGTTATCGGCGGTAAGCTGCCATATATAGGAGGCAACGGCAGAGTTGGAAAATCAGATGTAATGGTGTGTGAGGCTTGCGAGTATGTCGATTCATTTTTGGAGCTTCATCCGGCTATTTCCGTTATATTGAATGTTGACGCAGACCACCTTGATTACTTTAAAAATCTTGACGGTATAAAGAGCTCATTTACAAAGTTTGCTTCTCAGACCTCACAGCTTCTTGTTGTCAACGGCGACGATAAGAACAGCCGTGATGTTGTAGAGAGCCTTGATACACCTAAGCTTTTCTTTGGCTTTGACAGCAGAAATGATTATTATGCGGAAAATATTGTAACCCTGCCGGGGGCAAGACAGAGCTTTGACCTTATGCATAAGGACGAAAAACTTGCTTCAGTCAAGCTGAGCGTTCCGGGTAGGCATAATGTTCTTAATGCGCTCGCCTGTGCCGCTGTTGCTCATTATCTGGGCGATGACGCAGAGAAGATAGCACATAACCTTGAACAGTTCAAGGGCGTTCACCGCCGTTTTGAGGTGCTTGGCAAGAAATGCGGAATAACTGTTGCCGATGATTTTGCACATCATCCAACCGAGCTTACAGCAACCTTAAACGCCGCTATGAGTATAGGCTTTAATACGGTGTGGGCTGTGTTCCAGCCTCACACATTCTCAAGAACGGCAATGCTTCTTGACGATTTTGCAAAGGCACTGTCAATACCGGACAAAGCGGTTTTGTCCGAAATTCTGCCTGTGCGTGAGGTAAACACCTACAATATCTACTCAAAGGATCTTGCAGACAAGATTGACGGCTGTGTCTGGTTTAAGACGTTTGAGGAAATTACAGACTATGTTTGTGAAAACGCAAAGGAAGGCGACCTTATTATTACACTTGGCGGAGGTAATGTATATATGTGTGCTAATATGATATACAAAAAGCTTTCCGAGCAGGAAATCTAAGCGTAAATTTTTACAGCGACGGGGCTGGTGTAAATACGGCTTTGCCGCTGTTTCTTTTAATTATATTAAGTTAAAGGAGTTGTTTTTATGGCAAAGGTAAAAGGGTTCAGAGGTATACGATTTAATACTGCAAAAGCAGGGAAAATAGAACAGCTTGTTTGCCCGCCTTATGATATTGTAAGCGACGAACAAAGACAATCATATATTGACAGAAACGAGAATAACATTATCAGGCTTGAACTTCCTGTTGGCGGGAATATGTATGAAAACGCCGCAAAGCTCTATGAAAAGATGAGAGAGGACGGAGTGTTAATTAGAGAGGAAGAGCCTGCACTTTATATTTATGAGGAAAGCTTTGAGTGCGGCGGCAAAAATTATTCAATCAAGGGTGTTATTTGCGCTGTTAAGATTGAGGAGTTTGAAAAGGGCGTAATTCTTCCTCACGAGTATACACTCTCAAAGGCGAAGGAGGACAGAATGGAGCTGATGAAGGCGACAAACTGCAACTTCAGTCAGGTTTATTCCCTATATATGGACAGCGAGCATAAGACAACAAAAAAGCTTGACTTTCTCTCAATCAGAGAAGCTGATATTTCCCTTACAGACAGCGAGGGTGTTTCACACAGGCTTTGGATTGTCCGTGACAAATCTCAGATAAATTCAATTTGCGCTGATTTTGATGACAGAAAGCTTTATATTGCAGACGGACACCACCGTTACGAAACAGCGCTTGCATACAGGAACTATTGCCGTGAAAATGGCTTGTCCAAGGAGGGGGATTCCGTTGACTATCAGATGATGATGCTTGTCGATATGGAGCATACCGGCCTTGTGGTTTTGCCGACTCACCGTATTGTCAGAAATCTTTCTGTTTTTAATGAAAGAACAATTGGCAATGTTCTTAAAAAGTGTGAAATATATTTTGATGTTACAAGGCTTGAGAATATAGATGCGGTTGGCGCAACTTTGACCGAGGAGTACAAAAACGGAAACATCTCGTTTGCGTTTTACTGTGGCGGCACTAATTGTTATCTGCTAAGGCTTAAGGACAGGAGCATTATGAAAGACATTTTGCCAAACCTCAGCGAAGCCTCAAGGGAGCTTGACGTAACCGTTTTGCACAGCCTTATTCTTGAAAAGATATTTGGTATAAATAAGAAGAATATGGAAAAACAGCTTAACCTTGTATATACAAAAAAAGCTGAAGAGGCAATTGAAAGCGTCCGGACAGGCAGAAGCCAGTGCGCATTTATAATGAACCCGACAAGGGTAACGCAGATAAGAGATGTGGCGGCGTCAGGAGAGAAAATGCCGCAAAAATCTACATATTTCTTCCCAAAGCTTATTACAGGACTTGTTATGAATGAGCTTAGTTAATGAAAGTGATAAAAATATTTGTAATTTTCCCGATAAAATGTTATGATATATATACAAATGTCGGGAGGTGAAAGCGTGGCAGAAATTAACAGCTTAATTCCAAAGGAATTATCAGCTCTTATGGCGGGAAACAGAATTCCGCACGCTGTTGCGCTTGAGTCATCGGATAAATCCGCATTGAGCGAGTGCGCAAATTATCTTGCAGGGTGGGCGATTTGTAAATCATCAAACAGACCGTGCGGTGAATGTGCGGCGTGCAGAAAGCTTAAAAGCGGCAACCACCCCGATGTGTATACGGCAAAGCCTGAGGGCAAGAAAAACGCCGTTAAAATTTCTGAGATCCGTGCTATATGTGCAGACTCGGTCATAAAGCCTAATGAGAGTGACTGTAAGGTTTATATTATCCCCGAAGCAGACAAAATGGAGGCGGCTCCGCAAAACGCCTTCTTAAAGCTTATGGAGGAGCCGCCCCAGCCGATGCTTTTTATATTGCTTTGTGAAAATACTCTGGGTTTGCTCCGGACAATCCGTTCACGTTGCAGTGTGTTTAAGCTCAACGCAGAAGGCGGCGACGACGAACAGGCTAAAGCTTTAGCTGAGGATATAGCAAAGGCACTTTGCCAAAGCAAGGAGATATCGCTTATCTATGCCTGCTGTGCTCTTGATGACAGGCAGACGGCTCTTAATGCACTCGGCTGTTTAAGCGAGCTTGTCAGGTCTGCAACCGTCTGCGGCATAACAGGAACACTCAGCGGCGATAATCCGCTTGTTAAGGAGCTGTCTATGAGCGTTAAGCGCCGAGGTCTTATAGCTATGCAGGAGAGCATCGCAAAAGCAGCGGATTATTTAAGGAAAAATGTGAATTTATCGCTTGTCAGCTCAACGCTGGCTATTAATTTAAGGTATAACAAGTATTTGTGATACAGGATATGGAGGACAAAATGTCAGAGGTCATTGGCGTAAGATTTAAAGAGGTCGGAAAGATTTATTATTTTAATCCCAACGGGGAAAAGTTTGATGAATATGACAGGGTAATTGTTGAAACTGCAAGGGGAATTGAGTGCGGTTTGGTTGCAATGCCCAACCGTGAAATAGACGATGAAAAAATTGTTCATCCGCTTAAAGTCGTTATCCGCAGGGCAACTCCGGAGGACTTAAAGATTGTTGAACAGAACAAGGAGAAGGAAAAACGAGCCTTTGGTATTTGCGAGGAGAAAATTGCAAAGCACGGGTTGGAAATGAAGCTTGTCGATACGGAATGTACCTTTGATGGAAGTAAGGTTATGTTTTATTTCACAGCTGACGGCAGAGTCGATTTTCGTGCGCTTGTAAAGGATTTGGCGTCGGTTTTCCGCACAAGAATAGAGCTAAGGCAAATCGGAGTGCGTGACGAAGCAAAGATGCTCGGCGGTCTTGGCGTATGCGGCAGACCGTTTTGCTGTTCAAGCTATCTTGGCGAGTTCCAGCCGGTTTCAATCAAAATGGCGAAGGAACAGGGCTTGTCGCTGAGTCCTGTTAAAATCTCAGGCACTTGCGGCAGACTTATGTGTTGCCTTAAATACGAGCAGGAGGCTTACCTCGACTTGCTTAAGAGAACGCCGAAGATAGGAGCTATTGTCAACACGCCGGAGGGCAGAGGAGAGGTTATTGACTCTAACCTTATCACAGGGACACTAAGAGTTAAAATGGATCGTTTCCCCGAAGCTGCGCCTCATACCTTCAAGGTGAAAGAGGTAAAAATAGTTAGGGACGGCTCTATCC
Organism: Ruminococcus sp. zg-924; assembly: GCF_024433635.1. Lineage (GTDB taxonomy): Bacteria > Bacillota > Clostridia > Oscillospirales > Acutalibacteraceae > UBA7067. The sequence continues at coordinate 71,291 of NZ_WNJZ01000009.1, forward strand.
GTCTTGACAAAAAGGAGATTCAGGAGCTTAAGAGCCTTGAGGATAAATAATTATCTTCAAGGCTTCCTTACAGCAAGACGGAAGTTTACGTTTTGATACGGCAACCTTAAGTGGCTCCTCCGAAAAGTGAGGTTCTGCTGAGAACCGTCGGGCAAAGCTGATTGTCGGCAATCAACCTCAAGGCTTTACGTTCACTGCCGCTAAAGTCCGGCTTGAAAAAGCCTATGCCATCCGTCATATTTTATGGTATAAAAGAAAAATTTTATTTGCGCCGTATTTTACGGCGCATTTTTTGTTGCGCAAAATTAACTGATAGCAAACCCGACAGGGTGGATAACGTGGTCGGCTATCGGGTCAAAGCTTGACAGACGCTTGTTTTCAAGTGCTATTGCAGGCAAAACGGCAAAGCTGCCATACCTTTGCTTTAGTTTGTCGGTTGCAATGTCAAGCTGTTCAAGCCTACGCTTGTCGCCTTGGTCGAATACATTAAGCTGAACTCCGTCGCACTCCGGTATCAAGCCGTTTACGGAAATGCCAAGGCTTCTTACGGGACGTTCAAGCTTGTACGAGGATTTAAACAGCATAAGCGCTGTTTCAAAAATATCCCTTGTAATGTTGGTCGGGGTCAATAGCTTGTGCTGTACCTCAAAGGACGAAAGCTTGTTGTTACGCACGCTAATGCTAACAACCGAGCAACGCAGGTTTTGTTCCCTCAAACGGCGAGAAACACTATCGCAAAGCGTGCTGAACACAATCTTAATGTCGCTTAGTGTTTTTAAATCACGCACTGCGGTGGTAGAGTTGCCGATTGATTTCACGTTCCTGTTCTCGTAATATTTGCTTACGGGCGATTTATCAAGCCCCAAGGCGTAGCTTTGCAGGCGTTCACCCCAGATTCCAAGCGTCTGAGTGAGTGTTCGCCTGTCGGCAGAGGCAAGCTGTCCTATGGTGTTTATCCCAAGCTGTTTGAGCTTGCGTGTTGTTGCACATCCTACATATAAAAGGTCATTTGCCGGCAAAGGATAGAGAATATCTCTGAAATTTTTGCGGCTTATAACCGTTATTGCGTCCGGCTTTTTGTAGTCACTGCCAAGCTTTGCAAAGATTTTGTTGAAGCTCACGCCTATGCTTACAGTTATGCCAAGCTCCTCACGCACACGCCTGTTTATTTCCCGGGCAATGCATTCGCCGTCGCCAAACAGCATTTGACTGCCCGTAACGTCAAGCCAAGCCTCGTCAATGCCAAACGATTCCACGTTGTCGGTGTAGTCGAGGTATATTTTTTTACACGCCTTGAAAATTCAAGGTAGGTGCTGAAATTTGCCTTTACCAACACAAGTGACGGGCATTTTTGCCTTGCCTGCCATATCGCCTCGCCTGTTTTTATCTTAAATTTTTTAGCAACCTCATTTTTTGTAAGAATTATTCCATGCCGCAAATCTGAATCTCCGCATACGGCAACAGGCTTATCTTTTAGCTCAGGGTGCAGTGCACACTCAACCGAGGCATAAAAGGAATTACAGTCGCTGTGAAGTATAGTACGCTCCATAATAACACTCCGTTACAGAACAAATGTTTGCTATGAGTATATAATAGAACAACTGTTCGGAAATGTCAAGCGTTATTTTTCAGGAAATATCCTCTATCTTTGCAGCTCTATATCAGTAATAACATTCACCCTTGACAGAACAACAGCCTGCTTCGGGTTTTCAAGGGTTTTGTAATAGCCGTAATCCTTGCTGTAAAGTGTGCGTTCAAGGTTGAACACATCAAGCCGCTTTTTCTTTAACAGCTGTTCTATCGTGCTTTCGCACAGCGTTTTTATTCTCGATTTAATTTTTGATTCAAGCCTTGCGCTGCTTTCTGTACCGTATGCGGAGGCATGGGTATTAACGGCTATATCAAATTCAATTCCTCCCGATGTGCTTACATTTATTTTGCTTTTGCAGCCTGATAGCGAATAGTTTATATTGCCGCCCTCGTCAGACTGGAAAATATCCCAAACGCTTTTTGCGTCACCGCATAACAGCAGTGTTGCCATGCATTGCTCACTGCTTAGTATAGCTCCTGCTTTGTCGCCGTCAAATGCGGCGGCTCCGTTTACAAAGATTTTTTTATCTTTTATATCAATAAGCGATGTAACAGCGCTGGTTCTGCCGGAGCTTAAAGCCGCATACACCTCATTTAGCGTTGAAGAAATCGTCTTGCCTGTTGAAGCCTCGGTATCGGCAAAATCCTGCATAAGCCGCACGCTCATATTTTCCGCACGCATAACCTTATCTGCACTGCTTTCAGAGCTGAAGATGTTGATGTTTGGGTGAAATTCGTAGTAATCTGTAAAAAACTCAAGCGGTTCGGATATACCGTTTTTTATCAGACCGCCACCCAATACAATAAAGGCGCACTGGCCGTAAAGAGGCTCACGTCCTGTTTTGTTGGCAGTGTCCGTCAATGCATCAAGCACGCTTAAACCGCTGCCCTCAGCAAAGGATGATTTAACGTCGCCTTCGCCGACAGGGTCAGCCGTATCCATATACATAACCGTAATTTTATATTCGTCTGCTTCAAGGTCAATTCCTATGCCCTGAATTATAAGCCGCTTGTCAAGGTTGTTCTCAATAGGCGAACAGCCGACTGCTGATAACGAGAATATTATGACTAAGCCGACAGCCAGAATACGCTTCATTTACCGAGCCTCCTTTTGATGATAAGCACAGCAGGGAGAATAAGACAGCAAAATGCTGTTGCAAAAAGCAGAACACCTGTGTTTAGCATAGCCTCCCTTATTGCTGAGTTGAACGGAGCAGCAACAGCGATAATCAGGGCAAAAATGCCGAAAACAGGCGGCGCAAGCTTTGACACTGTATTGCTTATAGCGTATCTTACACACACAGAAATTACCCAAAACAACAGAGCAAGCCGCACAAAAACACCTGCCGTCCATACTGCAAGAAAGAGCGAGTCAAGCCGTTGTAATACGCCGAAGGAAGAAAGCCTTGCCCATGAGTAAACGGGGAAGAATTGAGTGAGAGCATAGTCGCCAAGAACTGACGAGATAAAAAGCGACAGAGCGAATATGCAGACAAACAGAACAATCAGCCACAGTACAACTGATTTTTTAACATTGCCCTTGACGTGCGTATATATAAAGATAATTGCAGGAATACAGCTCTGCTCGCCTACCATTATAACTGTGTTGGTTATTATATCTGAAAGCTTATAAGAGCCGACAGGCGGCAGGTTGAGTATATCGCTCTTTGAAAGAAGTGACAGGCACAAAAGCACAAACGCCGCCACAACGGCAAACAGTATGAGTGCGCCGCATCTTGCGATAGCTTCAATGCCCTTATATGAGCCGTAAAGCGCCGCCGCTGTCATAATCAGAGGAACTGCTATAATTGAAATTCTAAGTCCTGTGGTTTCAGCACGCAAAACGGTGAACATTGTCATAGTTATGCAGACGGAGTAAAAAAAGTAAAGCGCATATATGCCTGATATAACCCTGCCTGCACCGTTTTGGAGTGGTTCGGTTCCGCTTTTGCTGAGATACAAAACAGGTATAGACAGCAGAATTGATATAATAAGCGCAATCACTGCCGACAAAGCCGCACTGCCAATATCGCCCGAGCCGCTGAAAGCTCCGCAGGCGACACTCAGCACACCTCGGCTTAAAAGCAGAAGACAAAAAAGCTGTGATGCTGATATTTTATTCCTTATGCCCACATTATTCCTCCTCGCTTTCGGCTTCACTGCCCTTTTGATTTTGTATAAGGCTCTGCCTTTTTGCAAGCACACGCCAACCGGCTCTGATTATTGTGTCACGCATACCGAAAAACGAAAATGGTGACAGAGGCGACATATACGGAACACCAAAGCTTTTTTTAGCACACATATTGATAAGCACAGCGCAGAACAGCAGAGTGATTCCGAACAGTCCCGCAACTCCTCCGGCTACGATAAAACTTATTCGCAAAACGGCAACGGCAGGGTAGAGGTCGGGTATAACATATGACGAAATTGCAGTTATAGCAACAACCATCAGCGTCGGTGCACCGATAAGCCCTGAGCTTACAGCCGTTTCTCCCAACACAAGCGCACCTACAATGCTGACAGCGTGACCAAGAGGTCTTGGCAGGCGAAGCCCTGCTTCTCGCATAATTTCATATATAAAATGTATCAGCAAAATCTCAGTGAACACTGAAAACGGAGTCTGAGCAACAGACGAAGCGACCTTGTTGAGTATTCCCTGAGGAAAAAGCTCAGGATTGTAGCATGCAACGGCAACATACATTCCCGGAGTGAAAACAGCAACAAAAAATGCGATGTACTTTAAAATTCTCGTTAGTGAGGCAAAGTAGGCACGGTTTGAGTAATCGTCGATCGTTTGAAAATTCTCTACAAAAAGATAAGGCACAATAAGCACGCTCGGCGTTCCGTCGATTAAAACGGCTATTCTGCCTTCGCTTATCTTGCCGCATACGGTGTCGGGGCGTTCTGTTACTCCAACGCCGGAAAACAGCGACAAATCACCCTTTCTATCCAAAAACGGAACAAGATAACCGGCAGCAAGTATATTCTTAAGCGGCACAGCCTTAAGCCTGCGCTTAAGCTCATCTAAGATATCCTTAGAAACTGCGGAGTCCAAATAGCACAGAGCAATATCTGTTTTTGTGTCGGTGCCTATCTGCATTGACTCAAAGCGCAAATCAGGCGTTTTTAATCTGCGGCGAACAAGTGTCATATTGATTCTCAGAGGCTCTGAGAATCCCTCACGTGAGCCTCTTTGCACAACATCGGTTTCACTTTCGCTAATTCCTCTGAAGCTGAAACCCTGCACGCCGATTGCAAGAGCTATATCACAGCCATCAACAAGAAATAACGTAAAGCCTGACATAACAAGAGTAAAAGCCTGTGAAAAGTCAATTACCCTTACTATTTCAGAAGCAGACAGAACTCGGCTTTCGATGAGGTCAATTTTATTTTCACTGTGCTTTTTAAAGTTGAATTCCATAATCGGGTTAGTTATTGACAACGCAATGCTTTCCTTGTTCGACATACCCTCCATTGTAATAATCGCCGCATCAGTGCTGTCACTTAGCAGAAGCCGTCTTACCGTAAAATCCGCACTGCCGCCGAAACGGCTTTTCATATATGAAATGTTCTTTTCAAGCTCACAATAAAGCAGTGGCTCACAATGCTGCTCGTCGGATTGCTTTTTCTGTTTTTTATTAAAGCTGAAATCTAAAATTCCCATACTGCACCTCACTTATCCTTAACATTCTCCGAAAAGCTCTTTATATGTATAAAGAACAGGAAAAAAGTGCAAAATATTTGCGTAAATTATGGTTGTAAGCTAAGGAAATATGATTAAACGGGATTGTAGGGAACGACCTTGACCGTTGTGGCTTTAAACAATGAATCTGTGACAGAATCAAACGGTGGAAGGATGTTGACATTTTGGCAATTTCAATTATTAGAACCGTAATTCTATACGCTGTTATAATAATTGCCGTAAGGCTTATGGGTAAGCGGCAGATAGGCGAGATGCAAACCTCTGAGCTTGTTGTAACTCTGCTTATATCCGACATAGCTTCACTACCTATGCAGAATACCGACCAATCTCTGCTCAGCGGTTTTGTACCTATACTTATACTTATAATCTGCGAGATAGTGTTGTCTGTGCTTATGATGAAAAGAGCAAAGTTCAGACGAATTGTTTGCGGTATGCCGCAGATTATTATAAGAAAAGGTAAAATTGATCAGGCGCAGATGAAAAAGCTCAGAATGAGTACAGAGGATTTGTGCGAACAGCTCAGACAAGCAGGATGCTTTAAGCTTTCGCAGGTTGAATATGCAATAATTGAAACAAACGGCAAATTAAGCATACTCAAAAAGCCGGAGGATGAGCCGCCGTCCTGCTCGCAGCTTAATATACAGCCGGAGAAGTCAAGTGTTGAAACGGTTGTAATAAGCGACGGCGAGCTGTCAAAAAGTTCTGCTAAGATATGCGGCGTAAGCGAGCAGAAAATAAACGATATTTTAAGGTCGGAAAACACAAGGCTTGAGGATGTATTTATTATGACAGCAAATTCCTGCGGTGAATTCAAAATTATAAAAAGGGAGTGCAAAAATTGAAAAGGCTGTGGTCGGCGTTTGCCTGTCTTGTAATAGCTTTGTCGCTTTGTGCGTTTGAAATGATATACACTACAAGCGCCGCAGACGGACTTGAAAAAATTGTATTGCAGGCAAGGCGTGAGTTTAAAAGCGGCAGCGGAGGTTCAGACAAAGCCGTAAAAACACTTGAGAGGGCAGAGAAATTTTGGGACGAGCGTGAAAGTGTGATGAATATGTTTTTATACCATGACAGTATAGAGATGGTAGGGGTTGAGCTTGAATGTGCAAAAAGCCTTGCAATGTCTGATAATTATGAGGCAGACGTGAGTATGCTTGAGGTACTTGGTTTGATTAAATCAATCAGAGAAGACGAGCAGCCTGCGGTGGATAATATATTGTGATATAAGCTTAATAAAACATTATGCAAATTATAATAGTAAATAAAATTAGATAAACATTATAAAAGGTGCTGTTATAATGCACAAAAAGGAATAGTAAAATTTGGCAGTGTGCAAAGTGTTATTATGGTTTAATTTCTAAATTGGAAAATTAAAAAAAAGATTCTAATTTATACTATAAGTGTGTATATATACCCTTGAGTACACAAAAACAAATATACAGGAGGACAAAAAATGGTAAATGCAAAAAAACCACTCGCAGTTGTTTTGGCACTGTTGATGGCTTTGTCCGCACTTTTCGCAGTTGGCACTATTGGTGCTTCTGCAGCAAGCGGAGACGTTATCTACTTTGAAAAACCGGACAGCTGGAACACCGTTAATTGTTACGTTTGGGGTGGCAACAGCGGTGAAGCAAAAGGATGGCCGGGTACGGCTATGACGCTGGTAAGCGGAAATGTTTACAGTTTCACAATGCCCGGAGATCAGAACAATGTTATTTTTAATAACGGAAATGATCAGACAGGCGATTCAGTAGCAGGCTATGACGGAACAAAGAACTACTTTACACCGTCAAGCAGCAGCGGTAAGAGCATTGGCGGCACATGGAGCGTATATGAGGGACCAACAAACCCGACAAGCGCAACAGATCCGACAAGCGCAACAGATCCAACAACACCTGTTGGCGATGTAGCTTATGCTTATCTCGACAATGAGGCAGGCTGGACAACAGTAAATGTTCATTATTGGAAAGACAGCAGCAAGAGTACTTCTTGGCCGGGAATAAAATTGTCCGACGCCAACAAGACAGCAGATGGTTATTACGAGGTTATAATTCCTGCTGATTATCTTGACAGTACAAAAACAAAAGGCGGCGTTATCTTCAATAACGGTTCCGGAGATCAGAGTGCTGACCTCAGAATTGCCCCTGGCGAAAGTATGATTTACAACAATAAAACAAAAACATGGAAAATCCACGACACAAGCCCGCTTAAGGTTACATCCTTCGGTACAAGCGAGAAATCTCCTCAGTACAAGGAAACTGATATTACTGTATTTGCAAGCGGAACAAGCGAAACAGGTTCAGCAATTCAGTATCAGTTCAGTATTTCAGGCGCAGAGAATAAGGTTCTTCAGGCTTATTCTGCAAAGACAAGCGTTGTTTGGAATCCGAAAAAAGCAGGTACATACAAAATCACTGTTGAGTTGAAGGATTCAGATGGTAACACAAATTCAAGAAGTATTGATTACGTAATCAAGGATGACGCAACAGAGGCAAACGCAATTCTCAAGGGCATTACACCGGCAGCTAATTCTGTTATCAAAACAAGTCAGAAGGCTGACGTGGTTGTAAATGCATCGGGCGGATGCGTTGGCACAAACCTTCTCTTCTACAAGGTTGCTATTACTCAGCAGTCAACGCAGAAGGTTGTAAACGGTGACGTTTACTATTCTCTCAACAATCACTACTCATTCACACCTGCTCAGGACGGCACATACACAGTTACCGTTTCTGTTCAGAACAGTAAGAACCACACTGTTACAAAGAGCTATGAGTTGTTTGCATCAAGCAGCGAGGCAGACCTTGTAATCCAGAGCTTCCAGTCTTCTACTCCTTCAACAGTTAACATTGGCACAGAGGTTACTTTCACAGCTCTTGCAAGCGGCGGTTCACAGCCTTATCAGTATCAGTTTGCTGTAAACGGTACTGTTGTTCAGGCTTACTCAGCTTCTCAGACATACACAATGGTTGCAGACAAGGCAGGCGTTCAGAAAGTTGAAGTAACTGTTAAGGACGCAAGCGGTAAGACAGCTGTTTCTGAGATGGATATTGATGTATTAGACCAGTCTGTAACTCCCGGCGATGTTGATAAGGACAAAAAAGTAACATTAAAGGATGCAATCGTAGTTCAGAAGGCTGCACTTCAGGCACTTCAGTTGACAGACGAACAGGCAACGATTGCTGATGTTGACGGCGACGGAAGAGTTTCACTTAAGGACGCCGTATTGATTCAGAAGATTTCGCTTCAGATAATTTAACAAGCGGAGGTAAATTATGAACAGAACTAAAAAAATAATTGCCCTGCTTCTTTCATTGGTATTAATCGCAGGTCTTGCGGTTATTGGTACTTCAGCTGTTACAACAGATGACGCTGAAAGCGCAGCAGCAGATAATCAAATCATCGTTCACTATTATCAACCCTCCGGTACACCGACAATTTATTATTGGAACAGTCTTCCTGAGAATATTGAAACAACATACCCCGGCAAGGCAATGACCAACGATGGCAACGGTTGGTACTCATACACATTTGACAATGTTACAAAAATTAATATGTTGTTTGTAACAAACGGTGAGCAGAGCAAAGAGCTTACTCGTTCAAAGCCGGGCGAGTTTTGGTACAAGAACGAAAAGTGGACAACCTATGACCCGGAAAAGCCAATTCCTGCAAGAGATGTTGATATGCGTGAGGAAACAATTTACTTTGTTATGACAACCCGTTTCTATGACGGTGACTCAGGCAACAACGTACACTGCTGGGAAGACGCCAAGGCAGGTAACCCGGACTCCGATACACCTTGGAGAGGCGACTTCCAGGGTCTTATCGACAAGCTCGACTACATCAAGGCTCTCGGCTTCAGCGCAATTTGGATTACTCCGGTTGTAACAAACGGCAGTGGCTATGACTACCACGGCTACCACGCTTTTGACTTCTCAACAGTAGATGTCAGATATGAAAGTGCCGGTGCAACATTTGATGACCTTATTGATGCAGTTCATTCAAAAGGAATGAAGCTTATTCAGGACGTTGTATGGCAGCACACAGGTAACTTCGGCGAAGCTAACTTTGAGCCTCTCTTTGACAAGGTTTATAACTCGGTTCAGGATTTGGCAAACATAGAAACATCTATGATTCCTAATGAAAGACTTTTGAGCGAATACGGCCTTTCAAGTGCAGAGGAATATTATGCACAGCCGGGCGGCACACAGCACGCTCAGAGATTGAAGATTATGAAGGATAAAATTGAAGCGTCCAACTTCTCACAATTCCCTGACGGTTCTGATTATGAAAGATTCAAGGCAGGCATCGACTACGATAAGCAGCAGTATGACAGAGTTTCTCACTCTGATAAGTACAACACCAATAACTATTATCATAATGACTACTGGAGAAACTACAACTGGGATGACTATGCAACTCAGTACTCTCAGATTGCAGGCGACTGCGTTGACCTCAACACAGAAAATCCGGAAGTACTTAATAAGATAGTTGAAATATACAGTGATTATATCAACAGAGGTGTTGACGCTTTCCGTGTTGATACATTAAGACATATGTCACGTTTGTCACTGAACGCTCAGGTTCTTGACCAACTCAACACTGTTGGCGGCAAAGGCTTCTATATGTTCGGTGAGGCTTGCACAAGATACACAGACGTATGGTACAGAGGCTTGGTAAGTGAGTCTGCTCCGTTCTATACATGGGATGAGCAGGACGATACATATTTAAGCAAGTGGAATTATACCGGAACCGATCCGGATACTGTCGGCGCAAATATGAACCTCACTCTTGATCACTGGATTGATAACTTTGAGCCTTCAGAACAGCCGACATCTAAGAATGCGTTCCTCAACGGTAACGATTATCACGAGCCGGATTACAGCCAGGCTTCGGGAATGAGCGTAATCGACTTCCCAATGCACTGGAACTTCGGCAACGTTGGCAGTGCTTTCAAAGTTGCAAAGGAAGGCGATAAGTATTACAACGACGCAACATGGAATGTTGTATACGTTGATTCTCACGACTACGGTCCGGGCACAGACAAGAGATATAACGGCGGTACAGATGCATGGGCGGAGAACCTCTCGTTTATGTTCACATTCCGTGGAATTCCTTGCCTCTACTACGGCAGTGAGGTTGAGTTCCAGAAGGGCGTAATTATGGACGTTGGTCCGAATGCTGCACTTTCAGAAACAGGTCGTGCATACTTTGGTGACTACCTTGAGGGCGACGTTACAGCAACTGATTTCAGTCAGTATTCTGCTACAGGTACTGTTGCAGACACACTCAGCTCACCTCTTTCTAAGCACCTTTCGCGTCTTAACCAAATCAGACGTGCTATTCCGGCTCTCCAGAAGGGTCAGTATTCAGTTGGGGGTGTTTCAGGTAACCTGGCTTACAAGCGTGGCTACACAGATTCTGAAACAGGTGAGAAGAGCTTTGTATGCGTAACTGTTACAAGCGCTGCAACCTTCACAGGTATTCCTAATGGAACATATATTGACGCTGTAACAGGTAAAACAACTACTGTTACAAACGGTACACTTAAGATTGACGCTCCGGGTAAGGGCAATATGAGAGCTTACGTTCTTTGCGACAACGGCTACACAGGCATTGACGGCAAGATTGGCGAGGACGGAGTATACCTTAAGTAATTCTTTAATTAAAATTAACATCAATTGTATAATTTTTTGCAGAGGCTGAGCCGGAGTGTTTCAGTCGAATATCACCGATAAAGCCTCTGCAAGCATTAATTTAATTTCATTTTAAACTAAGAAGCAGGAGGTAAAAATGAAACGAATTAAAACAATAGTTGCCATGCTTCTTGCGTTAGTGCTGGTGGCAGGAATAGCTGTAATCGGCACTTCTGCCGCTACAACAACAGATGTAGACAGTACGGCGACAGAATCGATAGTTGTGCATTATTATCAGCCCTCAGGCACACCTACAATTTATTATTGGAACAGTCTTCCTGAGAATATTGAAACAACATACCCCGGCAAGGCAATGACCAATGACGGCAACGGTTGGTATTCATACACATTTAACAATGTTACAAAAATCAATATGGTATTTGTAACAAACGGCGAGCAGAGCAAAGAGCTTACTCGTTCAAAGCCGGGCGAATATTGGTACAAGAACGATAAGTGGACAACCTACGACCCGGAAAAGCCAATTCCTGCAAGCGATGTTGATATGCGTGAGGAAACAATTTACTTTGTAATTACAACCCGTTTCTATGACGGTGACTCAGGCAACAACGTACATTGCTGGGATGACGGCACGGCGGGTAACCCGGATTCTGATACAGCTTGGAGAGGCGACTTCCAGGGACTTATTGACAAACTCGACTACATCAAGGCTCTCGGCTTCAGCGCAGTTTGGATTACTCCGGTTGTAACAAACGGAAGTGGCTATGACTACCACGGCTATCACGCTTTTGATTTTTCAACAGTAGATGTAAGATATGAAAGCAACGGTGCGACATATCAGGATCTAATTGACGCAGTTCACGCAAAAGGTATGAAGCTTATTCAGGACGTTGTTTGGAACCATACAGGTAACTTCGGTGAAGCTTTCTTAGGACCTATGTTTGATAAGGTTTATGATTCGGTTCAGGATCTTGCAAATATAGAAACATCTATGATTCCAAACGAAAGACTTATGGAGCATTGTGGTATTTCAAGCGCGGCTGAGTATTATGCTCTTGCTCCGGGCGTTCAGCACGATAAGCGCCTTGAGCTTATCAAAGAGGACGCTTATGATCTTGACAACTACTATCATCATGAAAAGAGCATGGGCTACGGTTCATATCTTGAGCAGGTAGGTCAGATGGCAGGCGACTGTGTTGATATTAACACAGAAAATCAGGTTGTTGCAGATTATATCACATCAACATACCTTGACTATGTTAATATGGGTGTTGATAGCTTCCGTCTTGACACAGAGAAGCACATCAACCGCTGGACACTTAACAGCGCATATTTCCCGGCATTTACAGCTAATGAGAACTTCTACATTTTTGGTGAGGTTTGCGCAAGATGGCACGGTGCCTTTAATGAAAGCGGTTGCTCTGACTCACCGTTCTTCTACACCTGGAATGAAACAGAAAGCGATTGGCAGAACAATTGGAGCACAACTGATTGGAAAGCAAACTACAATAACGCTATGAATCACTTCAATGCTCACACCGACAAATCCACAAACATTACAAGCACCAACGCATTCCTTAAGGGTAATGAGTATCATACACCGGATTACAGCAAGGCTAACGGCACAGGTGTAATCGACTTTGGTATGCACTGGGCATTCACAACCGCTGAGCAGGCTTACAATTGCGGCTTACAAGAGGATAAGTACTTCAACGACTCAACATGGAACGTAGTTTATGTTGACTCTCACGACTATTCTCCGGATACAAGCCAGACTGTTCGTTACAACGGCGGTACAGACGCTTGGGCAGAGAATTTGTCGCTTATGTTTACCTTCCGTGGAATTCCTTGCCTTTACTACGGCAGTGAGGTTGAATTCCAGGCAGGTCAGGTAATAGATCCGGGCACAAAGGCTCCACTTTCAACAACAGGTCGTGCTTACTTCGGCGACCATATCGAAGGTGACGTTACAGCTACTGACTTCAGCGAGTACACAGCTTCCGGCACTGTTGCTCAGACTCTAAATAATCCGCTTTCAAAGCATATTCAGCGCCTCAACCAAATCAGACGTGCTATCCCTGCTCTTCAGAAGGGTCAGTACTCAACTGAGGGTGTTTCCGGTCAGATGGCTTACAAACGTGGCTATACAGATGCTGAAACAGGCGAAAAGAGCTTTGTGTGCGTTACCGTAACAGGAAATGCAACCTTCTCAGGTATTCCGAACGGTACATACATTGACGCAGTAACAGGCACAAAGAAGACTGTTTCTAACGGCACACTTTCAATTAACGCTCCCGGTAAGGGCAACCTGAGAGCTTATGTTCTTTGTGACAACGGCTACACAGGCATTGACGGCAAGATTGGTACAGACGGAACATATCTTAAGTAATTAATATAATTTCTGTATTTAATTTGCTTAGGTTTTTCCGCTAATACTAACCAAATAATTAACCCCTGCAAGCTTTCAAACGATTGCTTGCAGGGGTTTCTTCATTTATAAAGATTGTTGCCAAAATTAGGAAAGAGCGTATAGGGAATATCTTGACTTTTGCGGTTTGCTCTGATAAATACTAAATTGACTTATGCTGTTGGCGGAAGTAGTTGTTAATAGAAAGCTAATTGGCGTCATTTAACGCCACGGTAATATTTTATCGCCTTTAACCAAATAGCTTTCTTCGGATATTTCAGCCAAAGGGTCGTCGCTGTAAGAATCTGAATAAAATCGCTCAATCTTTCCGTTAGGAAAGCTCTCGTAAAACCGACGTACTTTCTCTTTTCCGTGGCAGTTTTCGCCGCTGTACAATCCGCTTTTCGGGTCAACTCTTGATGCTATCAGATTCTTTATTCCAAGCTTATCACAAGCGGGTTTTAAAATAAACTGCGGTGAAGCCGAAATAATAACATCATCCTCCTTTTGCTGAGAGAGGTAAAAGGCTTTTATTCCCGATATATGCTTTTCCCAAAAGTCCTCTACAAGAGCTTCGGCGTCAATCTTCGTTAAAAAATGATACATTCTCTGCTTGAATTCTGTTTTAGTGCCCAGCTTGAAAACATAATACCTTACAGCCGAGAATGCTGTTGTGAAAAGCGTAAAAGCAAGCGACGGCTTCTTTTTTATGCAAAAAATATAGAAGTCGGCTGTGCTGTCATTTTTGTATATTGTCTTGTCAAAATCATATGCGTTCATCTTATTCTCCGAAAAATTCTTTGTTTTTATAAATTATATCCTCTGCGCTATGATAATTCAACACATAATGCTTGTTTTACCAGAAAAAGTTTACAATTAGTTAATTCATATTATTACAGGATATTGTAAAATTAAGTGTGATAATTGCAGCAAAAGGGGAGTACTTGCCGTTGTTTGGCTATATAAGACCGTTTAAGCCGGAGATGCTTATAAAGGATTTCGACGCATACAAGGCGGTTTACTGCAGCTTGTGCAAGCAGCTCGGCAAGGATTACGGCGTGTGCGCAAGCTTGATTTTAAGCTATGATGCAACCTTGTACGCAATATTGTCAATGTCTGTTCGTGGCGAGTGCAATAGCTATAAAACCGGCAGATGCAAGGTTAATCCCACAAAAAAGTGCAATTACTGCCAAACCGAGAGTAAGGCGCTTAAGGACGCTGCGGCTGTGTCGATTGCCTCGTTCTATCATAAGCTTGAGGATGACCACGCTGACGGTGGTTTTTTCAAACGTCTTGCAGTTTTTTTTGTAAAGCCGGTTGCAAAGCGTTGGCGCAAAAAGCTGTTTAAATACGGCTTAGGCAAATTCGATGAAATCTTTGCTTCTGTGGTGAGCGAGCAGCTTGCCGCCGAACAAAACCCGGAGTGCGGAATTGATATGGCGGCACACCCAACGGCTAAAGCGCTGTCAATCCTTTGTGCAGATATGAGCGAGGACAAAACTCAGCGCAGGGTGCTTGAAGGCTTCGGTTATCATCTTGGAAGATGGGTTTATCTTATGGACGCCGCAGATGATTTGGCAGACGATATAAAAAAATGCGGCTTTAATCCCTTTGCACGGGCTTTTTCGCTTTCAGGCGAGTATGATAAGGAAGAAATATCACATCAATGCAATAGCGTCATCAATGAATCTGCTGCTATGCTGCTTAGTTCATATAATTTAATTGAGCTTAAGGGTAACCAAAGAATACTTGAAAATGTTGTTACCCTCGGAATAAGTGCAATGCAAAAGAAAGTGATTTTTGATAATAATAAGAAAAAAAGTAATAAGTAACTCATATAAATTTATCGTAATTTAAAAGGAGCTTTAAAATGGCAAACAATCCCTATGAGGTTCTCGGCGTTTCGCCAAGCGCAACTGATGAAGAAATCAAAACAGCGTACAGAAAACTTGCAAAGAAATATCATCCTGATAACTACACAGATTCTCCTCTTGCCGATGTTGCATCGGAAAAGATGAAGGAGGTCAACGAGGCTTACGATACTATTATTAGCTCTCGCCGAGCAAGAAGCGGCGGAGCGAATAACGGTGGCTATTATAACGCAAACCCGTCAGGCTCATCAAAATATTATGACGTTAGGACGATGATAAAAAACGGAAGAATTGCCGATGCCGAGCAGATTCTTGATGGCGTTCCGACGCCGAACAGGGACGCCGAGTGGTACTTCCTCAAGGGAACAATTCTGCTCAAAAAGGGCTGGACTCAGGACGCTTACAACTGTTTCCAGACTGCTTGCAGTATGGACCCGTCAAATATGGAATACCGTCAGGCTCTTAATTACGCGCAGAGTCGCCGAACAGGTGCTTACGGCGGATATAATACCGGTGCTCCGCAGACAAACGCAGGCGGCTGCAGTGGTTGTGACATATGCACTGGATTATGCTGTGCCGATGCCTGTTGTGAGTGTATGGGCGGCGACTTAATCCCCTGCTGTTGATAATGTTATTATTATGCATCCGCTTGTCGGGTGCATATCTTTTGGAAAGGAGTGCGCTATGGAAAATAGAAAGCTGACCTCAAGTTACAAAATGGCTCTCGGCGGTATTTTTTCGGCTCTTGCCGTTGTATCAATGCTTATTTCATACTTAGTTCCTACCGCCACCTATGCCTGCCCTGCGCTTGCAGGAGTTATGCTGATACCGGTTGTCATTGAGGTAGGCAAGGGCTGGGCAACTTGCGCCTATGCCGCAGTTTCAATTCTATCGTTTTTGCTTCTTGCGGATAAGGAAATGGCACTTATGTTTACCGCATTTTTCGGTTTTTACCCCATACTGAAGGCTGTACTCGAAAAGCATTTCTCACCGATACTATACTGGTTTTTAAAAATTGCAGTATTCTCAGTCTGCATGGCGGGCGTATTCTTTATATCAATTTATGTTCTCGGCATACCGAGGGACAGCTTCACAATTTTCGGTGTATATCTTCCATGGGTATTCCTTGTTATCGGTGAAGTTGTTTTTGTGGTTTACGATATTGCTCTTACAAGGGTCATAAGTGCTTACGTCAGAGTATGGCGCAAAAAGCTTTTGAAAAGGTTTTTATAGTCTGCGTCTTTACTGAAGCTTTGCAAAATGGTATAATGATGGCAGATTTTACTTTGCCGCAGACAAAATTTTTTGCAGTGTCCTTAAGTTACGACATTGCTCACAGGGGGATTAATTATGAACAAAAAAACAGGCTTTATCGGTGCAGGAAATATGGCGACTGCGATTATCAACGGTATGCTGAAAGCCGGAACCTCTCCGGACAGCTTGGTTGTATTTGATGTTGACAAGGAAAAATGCGCTGTAATGGCAGACAAGGGAATAAAAATTGCCGACAGCGGCGCTCAGCTTATGCAGGAGTGTTATTACACAGTTCTTGCTGTAAAGCCTCAGCAGTTGCCAACCGTTTTGGATGAGCTGAAAGCTGTTTGCGATGAAAGCAAGGTGGTTGTTTCAATCGCCGCAGGAATAAGCACGGATTATCTTCAGAAAAATCTTGGTGTTACTTGTCCGTGTGTTCGTGTAATGCCGAACACACCGCTGCTTCTTGGCTGCGGTGCAACGGCTCTGAGCAAAACAGACAACGTGTCCGACATAGATTTTGCCGAGGTTAAGTCGATGTTTGACAACAGCGGAATCACCGCCGTTATCTCTGAGGACAAAATGAACGCTATAATATCCGTCAACGGCTCAAGTCCGGCTTACTTCTATCTATTCGCAAAGGCTATGCAGGAGTATGCAGTAGAGCAGGGGATAGACGCCGACACGGCAATGCAGCTTATATGTGCCACAATGAAGGGCAGTGCTGAGATGCTCGTTAAAAGCGGAGATGATGCGCAAACACTGATTAAAAAGGTTTCCTCGCCGGGCGGCACAACTCTTAAAGCACTTGATGTTTTCTATGAAAACAAAACCGAGCAGACAATTAAGGACGCTATGGCGGCTTGCACCAAGCGTGCACTTGAGCTTGCGGGAGAATAATTTTCATATTAAGGCTCTTTATTTCATATCCTTAAACAAAAAGCAAAAGGATTGATGAAATGAAGGGTCTCTTTTTTATTTCAAAGCAGAGCAGACAGAGCCTGCCAAACGATATTTCATATTACATAAAAAGGTACGGGCTTATTATTTTTCTTACCTCTTTTCTCGCCGCAGGTATCGTCTGTGGCTGTGTGCTTGCCCAGTACGGGGACGAGCAGACGATGAAAAGCCTTGATTTCATTTTTATAAGCAACTTCAAGGGCAGAATTACGCAGGGACTTTTTGAAGGTTTCAAGGCGTCAATGAGCGCATATTTTCTATTTTACATGGTGGCTTTGCTGCTTGGACTATCGCTGTGGGGAACAATAGGTTTGCCTGTTGTTATAGCAATTAAGGGAATTGGCGCAGGCTTGTGCGCAGGTTATCTGATTTCAGCGTATTCCTTTCAGGGTGCCGTGTTTTATGTTTTGGTTATGCTGCCGGGGTTGTTTCTTTCGTCACTGTCCCTTCTGCTTCAATGCAAGCATTCGCTTAGACTATCCGTCAAGCTATGGCGCTTCTTTATGCCGCACAGAAAGGGTGATGACGCACAGCGACCCGATATGCTCCTGTTCTTTCAAAAGAGCAGTGCGGTTTTACTGTTGACAGCCGCAGGAGCGATAATTGACGTACTTTTCACAGCATTTTTTTCACATATGTTTACATTTACTTGAGTCTGTGATAAAATGTTATCGACATTTTTAACAAAGACGCTTATTGGAAAGGAATTTAAAAATGAATAAAGAAAAGAAAAAGTTTTCGGGTATATTTCAAAAGTATATGCATGCAATTCCGCAGCTTGTGCTGTCAAACCTGATGTTTGCAGTTCCTATGGCAATCTCTTTTGGGCTTGTGTGGTTGATAGAGAGCTTTACGGCGCAGGTCGTTTTTATACAGTTTTTGCCTATATTTCTGTTAATGCCGTTTTACTGCGGACTTTGCAAGGTGTCAAAGGACATAATAATCGGCAAGGAGGTCAAGGGAGTCAGGGGTTTTTTTAAGGCGGTTAAGGCAAACCTTAAATTCTCAATTATTCATGGCTTTATTTTTTACATAGTCGCTATGGCTGACTATTTTGCTTTGCTGTTCTATTATCAGGCAGGAACGTACAACGGCGCTATGTATATTGTTTTCGGTCTGTGCCTCGTCGTTGCAATTTTAAGTCTGTTCTGCTTTTTTTATGTGCCTATTATTACGGTTACTCTCGATATCCGCTTTAAGCATATTTACAAAAACGCAGCGCTTATGTCAGTCGGCGAGCTTCCAAAGAATCTGCTTGCTCTGTTTGCTTGTGTTGCCTGCATAGCAATCGTGACCACGCTGTTCTCTTTTACAGGCAGCTTTATCGGTGCGTTTGTATTTGTAATTTTGTTGCTTATTTTTATTCTTCCCGTGACGGTGGCTTATTTCATAACAGCTATCCTTTATCCATCAATAGATAAGCTCCTTGTTGAAAAGGGCGGAAAAAACCTCAAAGAAAAAAACAATTCCGAAAGTGCAAACAGGCGTGAACTTTTGATTGCTCAGCTTGAGGAGAATCCGATTGATCCGTCAATACTTGAGGGTGACGAAAACGAGCTTGTGTTCTATGACGGCAAGATGATAAAAAGAGCAAAGCTGATTGAAATTTATAAATCTGCAAACCAATAATTATCAAAGCGTAGCCGAAGCTGCGCTTTTTCTTTGTGATTATAAATATTTCAAAAGCAATTTGACAAATATTCAGATAAAATATTGCAAATAGGGTTGCTGCAAGGTTTGAAAATTACTGAATTTGCAGGAAAAGAACAACTGCTATTCATTATGACGGAAAAATAACCGTTAATTGACAAGAAATTAACAATTTATCCATTGCTTATTTTTAGCAAATGTATTATAATAATATCAAATAAACCCACAAAGGGTTGAAAGGGGATATTTCATCATGACAACCAATAAATCAGTTCTTGCTTGGGTCGACGAAATGAAGAACCTCCTCACTCCTGACGAGGTAGTATGGATTGACGGCTCACAGCAGCAGATCGACGATCTTCGTGCTCAGGCTTGCAAAACAGGCGAGCTTATTAAGCTTAATGAAGAAAAGCTTCCTGATTGCTATCTTCACAGAACAAAGGAAAACGATGTAGCCCGTGTTGAGGGCAGAACATTCATCTGCTCAAGAAAAGAAGAGGACGCAGGCCCGACAAACAACTGGAAGGACCCGCAGGAAGCATACAAGATGCTCTTTGACATTGCAAGAGGCAGCTATAAGGGCAAGACAATGTATGTTATCCCTTACTCAATGGGACCGGTTGGTTCACCGCTTGCACAGATTGGTTACGAGGTAACAGACTCAATATATGTTGTCCTCAATATGTCAATTATGACTCGTGTTGGACAGGCTGTTGAGGATGTACTCGGTGACAGCGAAAATTGGATAAAGGGTCTTCACGCTTGCTGCAATATTGACCCTGAGAACAGATATATCTGCCACTTCCCGGAGGATAACTATATTATTTCCGTTAACTCAGCATACGGCGGAAACGTACTCCTCGGTAAAAAGTGCTTCGCTCTTAGAATTGCTTCATATCTCGGCAAGAATGACGAGTGGATGGCAGAGCATATGCTTATCCTCGGTATTGAAAACCCGAAGGGTGAGGTTAAGTATGTAAGTGCAGCTTTCCCGTCAGCTTGCGGCAAGACAAACCTTGCAATGCTCATTCCGCCGGAAGGATACAGAGAGAAGGGCTACAAGGTATGGTGTGTTGGCGACGATATCGCTTGGATGCGTAAGGGACCGGACGGCAGACTTTGGGCTATCAACCCTGAAAACGGCTTCTTCGGTGTTGCACCTGGTACAAACGAGAAGTCAAACCCGAATGCTCTTGCTTCAACAAGAAAAGGCACAATCTTTACAAACGTAGCTCTCAACACTGACGATATGACAGTTTGGTGGGAGGGTCTTGACAAGAACCCGCCTGAGAATGCAATAGACTGGAAGGGCAATCCCTGGAACGGCAAAACATCAACAGAGAAGGGCGCTCACCCGAACAGCCGTTTCACAGCACCTGCCCAGAACTGTCCGTGCATCAGCTCTGAGTTCAACAGCACATCAGGTGTTCCGATTTCAGCTATTATCTTCGGCGGCAGACGTGCTCAGACAACTCCGCTTGTATATCAGTCAAGAGATTGGGATAACGGTGTATTCGTTGGCTCAATTATGGCTTCGGAAACTACAGCGGCAGCAACAGGTGCAGTAGGCGTTGTTCGCCGTGACCCAATGGCTATGCTCCCGTTCTGTGGTTATCATATGGGTGACTATTTCGGCCACTGGTTTGAAATGGGCGAAATCCTCGGCGACAAGGCTCCGAAGATTTTCAATGTTAACTGGTTCCGTCTTGATGACGAGGGTCACTTCCTCTGGCCTGGTTTTGGCGACAACTTCCGTGTTCTTGAGTGGATTATCAAGAGATGTGAGGGAGAGGCTGAAGCTCAGGAAACAGCAATCGGCTATGTTCCGCATGCTGACGATATCAACCTTGAAGGACTTGATATGGACAAGAAGGTTCTTGAAGATATCCTCTATGTTGACAACGAAAAGTGGTCAAAGGAAGCAGAGGGAATCGAGGAATTCTACAAGAAGTTTGGCGATAAGCTTCCGCAGAAGCTCGCAGATCAGCTTGCAGCTCTTAAGGAAAGACTTGCTAAATAATCTTAATATAGGTTTTACTTCGGGCTGCCGCAATGGCAGCCCGTTTTTGTGTCTGACTTAAGTTGACTAACTTCTTCTGAAAATGGTATTATATACATATATTTTTTAAGGTTGTGTGATTATGACAGATAAAATAAAGCTTGCTGCACTTTGTATATTCGGAACAGAGGGTATAACTGCGGGAGAGCTGCGCCGTATGGGTGCAACAGGCGTTGAAGCGGAAAACGGCAGAGTAGTGTTTGACTATTCACCGCAAATGCTTGTCAGAGCGAATCTCAGGTGCCGCTACTGCGAGAGAATTATGCTTTTGCTTAAGGTGTTTAGGGCAACAGATTTCGAGAGTCTGTATCAGAATATAAAATCAATCCCATGGGAAGAAATTGTTGTTGATAACGGGCAGTTTCCTGTAAATGGCAGCAGCCTGAGTTCTAAGCTTAAAAGTGTTCCTGGGTGCCAGAAAATTATAAAAAAGGCGGTTGCCGACAGGATAATGAGTGTACGAAAAATATCTCATTGTGCGGAAAGCGGTGCGCTTTATCGGATTCATTTTGTTGCAATAAAGGATACATTCTCTATTATGGTTGACACAAGTGGCGAGGGGCTGCATAAAAGAGGCTACCGTGCTCAGTCTATGGAAGCACCAATAAAGGAAACGCTTGCAGCGGTTATGTCGGATTTAGCAGTTGTAAAGTCTAATCATACTGTTGTTGATCCAACATGCGGCTCCGGAACGCTTTTAATTGAAGCGGCATTGAAGGCTAAAAATATAGCACCGGGTCTGCACAGAACCTTTGCGTGTGAGAAGTGGAGCCAAATAGACAAAGCTGTATGGCAGGCGGAACGCAGGCTTGCTGTTGATGGCATAATTACAGAGTGCGAATTTGTCGGCTACGGCTATGATATTGACGAGAATGCAATTGCCCTTGCTAAGGAAAACGCAGAAAAGGCAGGAGTAGGCTCTCTGCTTCATTTTGAGCTCAGGGATATAAAGGACTATAAGGATACATTTGAACGCTGTACGGTCTTGTGTAACCCGCCTTACGGCGAAAGACTCCTCGACTATGAAAAGGCAAGGGAGATATACAAAGTTATGGGTAAGAAATTTGTCAGAGGAAAGGGAAAAAGTTATACAATTATTTCACCGGATGATGAGTTTGAAAAGCATTTTGGTTCACCTGCCGACAAGCGCCGCAAAATATATAACGGCAAGCTGAAATGCCAGATATATATGTATTATAAAGCTTAATGCAATAATATACTGCTGTAAAGCTGTGTTGACACGTAAAATGCCCGATATACTCGGCTGGATTTTGCTGTTGCTTTGCGGCAGTTTTATCTTTTAGAATCATCCAAATATGCCCAAATTGTAAAGAAATTATTAAAAAAGGAAAAAAAGACAAAATACGCTTGATTTTTCTAAAAAATGGTATATAATAATTTTAGCACTCAAGGATTGAGAGTGCTAAAACAAAAACGAAAATTTGCTAAGGAGGCAATTGATATGACTATTAAGCCATTACTTGACAGAGTAGTATTAAAGATGGAAGAAGCTGAGGAAACAACAAAGAGCGGTATCGTTCTTGCAGGTTCGGCAAAGGAGAAGCCGCAGTTTGCAACAATTGTTGCAGTAGGTCCCGGCGGAGTTGTTGAAGGCAAGGAGGTAACGATGTACGTTAAGGTTGGCGACAAGGTTATCACAAGCAAATATTCCGGCACAGAGGTAAAGCTTGACGGTGAGGAATACACAATTGTTCGTCAGGCAGATATTCTTGCAGTAGTAGAATAAGGTATTGATATATTAATTAACGGGAGGAATTTATTATGGCAAAGCAGATAGCATACGGTGAAGATGCAAGAAAGGCTCTTATGAGCGGTATCGACCAGCTTGCAGACACAGTTAAAATAACACTTGGTCCTAAGGGCAGAAACGTAGTTCTTGATAAAAAGTTCGGCGCTCCGCTTATTACAAACGACGGCGTAACAATTGCAAAGGAAATTGAGCTTGACGACCCGTTTGAGAATATGGGTGCACAGCTTGTAAAAGAGGTTTCCATCAAGACAAACGATGTGGCAGGCGACGGTACAACAACGGCTACACTTCTTGCACAGGCTCTTATCCGTGAGGGTATGAAGAACGTAACAGCAGGCGCAAACCCGATGGTTCTCAAAAGAGGAATCCAGAAAGCTGTTGACAAGGCTGTTGAAACTATCATTAACAATTCAAAGAAAGTAAGCGGAACTGAGGATATTGCAAGGGTTGCCACAATTTCTTCTGCTGACGAATATATCGGTAGCCTTATAGCAGAGGCAATGGAGAAGGTTAGCAATGACGGCGTTATCACTGTTGAAGAGTCCAAGACAGCTGAAACATATTCAGAGGTTGTTGAGGGTATGATGTTCGACAGAGGTTACATTGCACCGTATATGGTAACAGACACCGAGAAAATGGTTGCAGAGCTTGATGACCCGTATATTCTTATCACAGATAAGAAAATTTCAAATATTCAGGAGATTCTCCCTGTTCTTGAGCAGATTGTTCAGGCAGGCAAAAAGCTCCTTCTTATTGCTGAGGACGTTGAGGGCGAGGCTCTTACTACTCTCGTACTCAATAAAATCAGAGGTACATTCACCTGTGTTGCTGTTAAGGCTCCGGGCTTTGGCGACAGAAGAAAGGAAATGCTTCAGGATATTGCAATTCTTACAGGCGGTCAGGTTATCTCGTCAGATATGGGTCTTGAGCTTAAGGACACAACAATTGACCAACTCGGCAGAGCAAGACAGGTTAAGGTTGACAAAGAGAATACAATCATTGTTGACGGCGCAGGCAACAGTGACGATATTAAGGCAAGATGCGGTCAAATCAGGTCACAGATTGAGAATACAACATCTGATTTTGACAGAGAAAAGCTTCAGGAAAGACTTGCAAAGCTTGCAGGCGGCGTAGCAGTTATCAAGGTTGGTGCAGCTACTGAGATAGAGATGAAGGAGAAGAAGCTTCGCATTGAGGATGCTCTTGCAGCTACTAAGGCAGCCGTAGAGGAAGGTATAGTAGCAGGCGGCGGCATTGCTCTTATCAACGCTATTCCTGCTGTTGCTGAGCTTGCAGCACAGTCAGAAGGTGACGAGAAGACAGGCGTTAATATCGTGCTTAAGGCACTTGAAGAGCCGCTGCGTCAGATTGCTGCAAACGCAGGTCTTGAGGGCAGCGTTATTGCTGAGAATGTAAAGAACGCAGACAAGGTTGGCTACGGCTTCAATGCTAAGGATGAGGTTTACACCGATATGATTTCAGCCGGTATTGTTGACCCAACAAAGGTAACACGTTCTGCTCTCCAGAATGCAGCTTCAGTTGCTTCAATGGTTTTGACAACAGAATCGCTTGTAACAGACATCAAAGAGCCTGCTCCGGCAGCTCCGGCAGCTCCTGATATGGGCGGAATGTATTAATATATTAATTCTGATTAAAATATCCCTAAACGGTTTTTATGAACAAGTCCGTAAAAAATGGACAATAGAAAAAAGACCCCTCTTGATGTAGAATATACATCAGGAGGGATATTTTTATGCCAAGAAGTTATCG